>VGER01000083.1 GCA_016869235.1 Alphaproteobacteria bacterium
ACGGCGGTGACCGCCAGCACCGCCGCCGCGAGGCCCAGCTCCGCGGCGATGGTGCGCCGCAAGGCCGCGCGCGGCTCGTCGTCGCCACGCGCGGCCAACGCAGTCAGCCGCCAGCGATTGGCCGCGGCGAGCAGCAGCAGGCCGCCAACCAATCCCGCCTTGAGCAGGAGTGCCTGGCCGTAGGCGGTGCCGATCAGGGCCCCCCACGTGCGCACCTGTACGACGGCGATCCCCACGCCCGAGGCGAGCAGCACGGCGAGGGTGAGCGGCGCCACGCGCGAGAAGCGCAGCAATGCCGCGCCGCCGTCGCGGCCTTCGAGGGCGAGCATGAGCGGCACGAACGAGCCGACCCACAGCAGCGCCGGCAACGCATGGGCGAGCAGGACCGGGACGGTCAGCCACTGGCTCTTGGCGGTGACGACATGGCCGGTGGCCGCAAGCGTGGCAAGCGCGGCAACCGCGATCAGCGCCGACGGCCAGGCCGCGCGGGCGCGCGGCGCCCATCCGGCCTGCCAGGTCGCCAGAAGCAAAGCGCCCGCGGCGATGGATTGGCGCGCCTGGGTGGTGCGCAGTCCCTCGCGCCATGCGTCCGAAAGGTTGCCAAGCGGCGCATCGAGAGCGATGCCGCCTTGGGCGACGATAGCGGCCACCGCGGTTCCCACGCCGAGCAGAGTCGCCGCGCCGATCGACGGCCCGAGATGCAGCCGCAATACCGGCGCCAGCGGCTTGGCGAGGGCGAGAAACACGGTCGCGCCGGCCACCAACGCCAATGCCAGGAAATGCAAGGCGCGGTTGGCAGCGGCGACGGCGCGCCAAGCCGGCGTGTGCAGCTCGGCGCCTTCCGCCGCCGGCCATTGCGCCGGCGCCGCACCGACGGCGAATAGCAGCGTCCCGGCGACGGGGTGCGCGTCGGCCGAGATCGCGCGATACGAGACCAGATAGTTGCCCACCGCTAGCGGACTCGGCACCGGCATGACGATCAGCGCGTCATCGACACCGGCGCGTGCCTCGGCGAGAACGCGGCCACCGGCGTCGAGGAGGCGCACGAAGACCACCTGCACGGGCTCGCTGAAGCGCAACGCAACCTGCGTCGGCGAGGTCTCTAACGCGCTGCGGTCCGCCGGGTCGGCGCCGAGCAGCGTGGCGTGGGCGCGCGCGGGCCCGGGATGCAGCGCCGCAGCCAGCAACAGGCACAGGGCAAGCAGCGCTAACCGGGCTTGCGTCATGCGCGTCCGCTTACGGCGTAAGGCGCAGGCCCGGCGTCGGCTCTGCCGGTTCTGGCTGGCCCGGCTGCGGCACGTCGATCCAGCGGTGCACGCCGCCCTGGCACTCCTGAACGACCGGGAAGTAGAGCGTCGTCTCGGGCCGGTTGGGCAGGCGCATGCGGATGAAGAACGTGTCGTAGAACTCGTTCGGCAGGGTGCCGCCGGTCCAATGCACTTCCGTTACCGCGGGCAGTGCCGCCTCGTCGGCCGCTGCCGCCGGCGTGGCCGGCCCGCCTCGCACCACTGTCAGTGTCCATCCCGCCTTGGGTTGCGGCCGCGCATTGGTGACGCCGTCGGGAATGCGGACCTTGAGGGCGGTGGTCGGCGAGGTGCCGCAGCCATGGCCGACGCGGAAGCCGACGGCGATCGTCGTGTTGGCCGCCGCCTGGGCGGGCTCGACGGCCATGTGGGCGCTGGCCGGCAGCGCCGCCAGCAGGGTGGCGGCCGCCACCGGAGCCAAATACGGGATACGAGACATTGCGTCTCTCCGAGTTCGAGGAAAGGTCGCCGCGCGCGGCAAAGCGCGCCGCGCGCACGGGGGGACTCTGCGACTTAGCCTCGAACAGGCGGCGCGCGCGGTCGTGCGGGAGAGAATGGACGCGGCCGCACCACTGCGCGGAACCGCGCAACGGGTGCGGGCGCTCCCGTGCCGACGCGGAGCAGGAGCGCCGTGATCAGCAGCACTGCCAGCGCCGGCGGCGCCGGCAGTTTCGCCGGCTCGGGCATCGCCTCACCGTCGCCGCTGTGGTGGTGGTGGGCAGCGGCGGTCGCCGCGTCGGTGTGGCTGCGGCGGCGCGATGTACGAGCCGAGCGCTGCCACGGGCTGGCTGCCGTAGGGCAGCAGCGCCGGCATCAGCAGCGCCAACAACGCCACCAGAACGTACGCCTGGCGGCGCATCGCGGCGGAAAGGGGGCGGCGCAGCATGGTCGCCGAAATCATATCCGTTCGGACAGCCAGATGGCGAGGCGGGTGGCGGTGCGCACGGTGCCGGTCAGGACGGGATAGCCTGGCGCCTCTTGCGCGCCCTCCGCCCGGGCGATGTCACGGTGTTTGATCTCCTCGCCGCGGAAGTGCTCCAGCGTCTCGGCAAGCTTGGGCTCCGCGCCGGCCAGGCGCTTGACTTGCCTGCGATAGTGGCCGTCGATGACCTCTTCGACGGCTTCGGTGCAGGCCATTGCCGCCCTGTCGCCGAGCAGGGCCGTGGCGGCGCCGAGTGCGAAGCCCGCGACGTTCCACACCGGCGCCAATGCGGTGGGCCGCACGCCCCGGTCCGCCAGCAGCGACTCGAAGGCGGCGAGATGGCGCTCTTCCTGCGCGGCCATGTGCCGCACCGCCTCAGCGGCGCGTCCGCGGCGGCCGAGCACGGCGAGCTGGCCGGCGTAGATGCGCACCGCGCCGTACTCGCCGGCATGGTCGACGCGCAGCGCGCGCTCGACTTCCTGCGCGAGCGTCGGATCGCCGGGCAGGCGGCGCGGCTCCGCCGCCTTCTGCTTGCTGGTCATGCCTTGGCACTCCGCTCCGGGCGACGCTCGAGGTCCCGGGTCACCACCGCCGCGAAGGCGGCCAGGGCCAGCGAAACCAGGAAATTGTACCCCGCCATCGAGATGCCGAAGAGGGACCACTGCACTTCGTCGCAGCGCACCACCGGGGCGGTTTCCAGGAGGGCGCGCAGCTCGTCCACCGTCCGCCCCTGGCCGGCGCCGGTGGCGGTGCAGGCCGATGCCCAGTCCCACCAGTCCTGCTCGACGCCGACGTGGAAGGCGGCGATGACGGCGCCCAGCACGAACGCGACCCCGCACCAGAAGGTCAGGAGCGCGGCGGCGCGGGGACGTCCTTGCACCAGCAGGGCGGCGCCGGCGAGGCCAAGCACCATGGTCACCGCATAGGGGACGCGCTGGTACCAGCACAGGGTGCAGGGCGCCAGCCCGCCCCAGACCTGGGACGCGATCGCCGAGCCCACGACAACGAACGACGCGAGGGCGATGAGAAGCGGACCACGCGCGAGCACCATTCGCATGGGCGCGCTATAGCAGCCCGCTTCCTCGCGCGCCAGCGCGGGCCGCACGGCGAGGGGCGGAGCTCGCTCTTGCCGCGTTGCCGGTGGCGACTATTATCGCCAGCGCACTTCGTGCCCCTGTGGCGGAATGGTAGACGCGGCAGACTCAAAATCTGTTGGTGGCAACACCGTGCTGGTTCGAGTCCGGCCAGGGGCACCATGAAGACGCGCACCTAACTTGGCACGCGCCCGCGCCACGACCTTACGAGGAGTTGACGATGTCGAAGACGAACCGATCGCCGCAGCGCGGTGGCCGCCCGGCCTCGCGGGTCGACAACAATCCCCGCCAGCGCCACGTCCCCGCCAAGGGGACGCGCGCCCGCGCCGGCGGCAAGAAGGCCGCAGCGTCGGCGAAGGGCGCCAAGATGGGTGGCGACGACAGCGCCGCGTCCAAGACCCGGCGGTCCAAGGCCGCGGCCAAGCGCGCCGGCGCCAAGCGGTCGCCTACAAAGTGACGCTGTCCCGGTACGCCGGGACCTGACAGTTCCAGCCGAGCTCTTCCTGGATGCGGCGACGAAGCGTGTCCGCCGCGGCCGGTTCGCCATGGGTGATGAAGGTCGTCCTGGGCCGCCGCTTCGCGGCGCGCAGCCAAGCGAGAATCTGCCCGGCGTCGGCGTGCGACGACATGCCGGCGAGGGCGACGACTTTGGCGCGCACGTCAACGTAGGCGCCATGCACCTTGATCTGTGCCGCGCTCGCCTGTAGCGCCGCGCCGTGCGGCGGGGGCACCGGCGCCGATGCGGATGGCCGATGCGATGGCGAGGACGGCGTGCTGCGCGCGACATCGTCCGTCGTCCGTGCGGATTTTTGCGCTGACGATGTAGACCTTCCGATTCTGCGGCGCTACTTTTAGTTTGAAGCTCGTTGGTGGCGTGTTCCGTAGGAAGGCGTCGCGCTGTCGAGCTTCCCGCGTCGACGGTGCGCTTCGTGATCGACCGGCGCGGAACCTGAACCAACCTCCCCGATGCCCGGGGCGACGGACTCACGATCTGTTGGTGGCAACACCGTGCTGGTTCGAGTCCGGCCAGGGGCGCCACATCGGAGCTGGGGGGAGTGTGTTGGGCGGCCGGGCGGCCGCCGGCATTTCCGGTCCGCGCCCGCAGGCGCGGCGATGATGAAAGGGAACCGAGATGGCTAAAGGTCAGATGCGCTCCACCAAGGAGAAGAAGAAGCCGAAGCAGGACAAGCCGAAGGCCGGCGCCGCGGGCGGCAAGGCCCCTGCGACCAAGAAGAAGTAACGGCTCTCAGCTCCCGGCGCTTCGGCCGCCCGGCATAGGGATTCGGCCGGGGTTGCGAGCGACAGCAAAACGGGGGAACTAGATGTCCCATGTCGGCCCCTAGTTCCCCCCCCCCGTTCCCAGCGGCCCCAACTTCGTCGTCGAAGACGAGGCCCTCGTGCGCATCGTCGTCGTCGAGGAGCTCGAGTTGCTCGGCTTTGCGGTCACCGAGGCGGATTCGGTGCGCGCCGCCCTGGCGGCGGTGGATGCCGCCAAAGGCCTCGGCGCCGCCATCATCGACGTAGGCCTGCCCGATGGGCGCGGCGACGACCTCGCCGCCAAGGTGCGGCAGCGCCTGCCCCGCCTGCCGATCGTCATGGTCAGCGGGTATGACGACCACGTCCTGCGCGGGCGGTTCGCCGGCGACGGGGCGATGGCGTTCCTGCGCAAGCCGTACCTCACCGAGGACCTCGCGCGCTTGCTGGCCGCCTTCGGACTGAAGGGCGGCGAGGCCGGCGTCGGCGCCCAGGCCTAGCCGCGTCGCCGTAGCATCGGCGGCGCTTCCCGATGTCACCGGCCCCATCCGCTGCGCCGACCGGTGCGCCGAGCGAAGTCGTCGTCGCGCGCATGCTCACCATCTTCCGCGGCTGCCGCGCCCACCCGGCTCTGGTGGAGACCGCCACCGGCGCCCGCTATCTGCTGAAGTTCGCCGGGGCCGGCGCCGGCCGGCGCGGCCTCTTGAGCGAGTTCCTCGCCAGCCGCATCGCCGTCCACCTCGGGTTGCCGATGCCGGCGATCCGGCCGGTCTACCTGCCGCCGGGCTTTCCCTGGCAGGTCGGCAACGACGAATTCGACGACATGGTGCAGCGCAGCTTCGGCTGGAACCTGGGGGTCGCGCACCTCGCCGACGTGCGCGTGGCCAGCCCGGTCGAGCTCGGGCGGCTGCCGGCGGAATTCCTCGCGCGCCTGGAGCTGGCCGACCGGCTGCTGCAGAACGTCGACCGCGCGGTCGCGAACCCCAACGTGCTGCTCGACGCAGCGGACACGCCGTGGGCGATCGACTTCGGCGCGTGCCTGTACCTGGAACGGATCTTGGGCGGCACGAAGTTCTCGTTCGCGCTGCCGGCAAATCAATTCCTGAACGTCGAGCCGTACAGCAAGCGCCGGGCAACGTGGCTGCGCGCCGATCTGCCGGCGCGCGCAACGGTGCGCGCATGGCTCGACGAAGCGCCCGACCCATGGATCGATTCGGTGTCGCGCACGCGCGCGCAGCTCGCAGAAGGCTTGATCGCATACTTCGCGTCGTACGCGGCTTGGCGCTAGCGTTACCACGAGACAGTCGCCCGGCCGGCCGCCTCTGGCCGGGCGATTTCGTTCAGGGCCCGACCGGCCGGAAGAATGCCGCGAACGCGTTGACCGCCTCGTCGCGCTCGCGGCGCAGGATCTCCATCTGGCGAAAGCGGGCGATGGCGGTCTCGACCACCGGCTGACACGCCCCGGCAACAGCCCGCGCACCACGTAGGACGCGACGCCGGCGGCCATGGCCGTGCCGATGGCCGCAGCGTCGGCCTGGTCGACGAAGCACACCACCGGCCAGCGGCCTTCGCGGGCGATGCGGAAGGCCTGCTCGCGCGCGGCCCGCGTCGGCTCGCCGAGCTCCAGCACCACAGCCGTGGGGCGCAGGGCGCGCAGGTGCGCGATCAGGTCGGCACGGGCGGGGTCGAAGGAGGAGATGCCGGTCCAGCCGGCGGATGCCAGTTGCTCGACGAGCAGCCGCGTGCTCTCGGGGCTCAATGCGAAGATGAGGATGCCATCGATGTTCATATGCGGTCTCGCGCTCGGGTAGCCGATCCCCCGCCCGTGCGTGGCAAGCGCCGTGCCAGCGGCGTTCCGGCGCAAACGCGGCGAAAACGGCGCGACTTGCCAAATCACGCGCCGCGCGCCTGGCGCGCCGCGCGTCACTTGTCAGTGGCGAATGCTCAGCGAATGGGCAGCGGACGTCAGTCGCCGAGGAGGTGCAGCACCACGTCGCGCTTCCGCGGCTCGCTGCGGTGCTCGAACAGGAACACGCCCTGCCAGGTGCCCAGGGTCATGCGTCCCTGCAGCACCGGGATCTGCAAGTCGGTTTGCGTCAGCGCGGAGCGGATGTGGGCCGGCATGTCGTCCGGCCCCTCGTTCTCGTGGCGGTAGCCGGCGTTTTCGGGCGCCACCCCGCTGAAGAAGTCCTCGATGTCGCGGGCGACGTCGGAGTCGGCGTTCTCGTTGATGAGCAGCGTCGCCGAGGTGTGGGGGATGAACGCTGTCAGCAGGCCGTCGCGGATGCCGCTGCCCGCCACCCAGTTGGCGAGGGTCGAGGTGATCTCCTGCAGGCCGCGGCCGCGGCCCTGGATCGAGAGACGGGTCATCGCCTGCTTCATGCCGCCACCCTAGCACAGGCGGTTATGAACGGCGTTCATTTGTGCGATCCGTCTGGTTTCTATGGTGAACCGTGTTCAGAAAGGTCCATCCTCTCTCCGCCCCCCTTGTTGAACAATGTTCATTAGCCAGGCTATGATTGCCACATGCGGACCAAGGCGGCGGCTACCAGGCGGCGGTCCCGGCGCGGGCGCGCCAAGCCCCCCGCCAAGCCCCCCGGGCGGCCCCCGGCGCGGCCTCCGGTCGGACTGCGCGGGCGCGAGGCAACGCGAATGCGCCTGCGTGCGGC
>VGER01000084.1 GCA_016869235.1 Alphaproteobacteria bacterium
GCAGCTATTGCCTGCCGTCTGCCGCGCCCTGCTATGCTGGCCGCCAGACAAGGCGAGGCAGGCCATGCTGAGGCTGGTGGCGGGCTTATTCGCGGCGCTGCTGCTGGCGCTGCCGGCGGCTGCGGCACCACCCGCTCGTTGAGGAAGCGCTCGGCGATGGCAAGCAACTGCGGAAACAGCACGTGCGCCGGAAGCTCGCCCTCGCCACGTTTCACATAGACCCGCGTCAGGTCGCGCGCCATCTGGAAGGCAAGTTCTTGCAGCCGTCGCGCTTGCCGCCACGGATTCAGCGTCACCGACTCCATCCTGCCCGGTCCCAGCAGGCTCGGCCGTCCGGTGTCGGTTGGCAGCAGACCTTTCACGTCGGTTTCCGGCGGGATGTTCAGCGGGTCGAGCCGCAAGGGCGCGATGTTCGGCCAGTCCACCGTCACGCGGTTGCGGATCGCCTGGCGGTAGCCTTCGACACGCGGGAACCTGATTTCATACCGCGCCTTCTCCGGGATGGCATGAACGCGATTGCGCTTCGGCGCTTTCGTCGTGGCCGCGCCCTTGTTCTCCTTGAATGGCACCACCTCGAACGGCACGCCGAACACCTTGGCCACTTCCTCCTTGAGCCGGCCCTGTTCGTCGAAATCGTTGTAGTCCGCCCGCCGCAAGCCGCGCCCGACCACTTGTTCGCACAGCAATTGCGACATAAACGGGCGAATGCCGACGATATGAGTGACAGTGTTGCAGTCCCAGCCTTCGGTCAGCATGCCGACGCTGACGATGCAGCGGATGTCGCGCCCGGGCGGGTGCAGCGGCCGGTCGAGCTTTTGCGCCAGGGCTTCGAAACCTTCCGGATAGATCGGCCGCCCCTGACTGTCGTGCGGCCAGTCGCGCTTGCCCACGGTATCGAGCGTGCGTCGCATCCAGGCCACTTCGTCGCTCTTCGCCTCTCCACTGTCGGTCTCTTGCGCGACCTTGGTATCGACGCGGATGGTGACGAAGCGGCCGTTGCGGTTGCGCAGTTCGTCGAGCTTCGCCGAAGGGATGCCGGCCGGTGCCTTGTCGTCGGCGATCCAGTCGAACATGACGCGCGCGATCCTGGTGTTCTTGCAGACCAGGATGACTACGGGCGGACGCTCGTCGTCCTCGCGCTCGGCCCATTCAGCGCGCATCGCTTCCCACAATCCGCCCAGCATGGCGATGGGCGTGTGGGCGTATTTCAGGATGGCTTCGGGCTTGGGGTTGCTCTTCTTGCCGCCGCGCTCGGCCGGCGTCAGCTTTTTCAGGATCGAACGCCAGAGATTGAAATAGTCGGGAATTTCGTGCCCCGTGGTGTCGCGCACCGCAAGCTGCGGGATTTTCACCAAGCCGGATTCGATGGCGTCCGTCAGCCCGAAATCGCTCACCGTCCAGGGAAAGATCGTGTTCGTCGCCTGCCCGACGCGTGAGATGAAATAGGGCGTCGCCGACAGATCGACGCACAGACCGATGCCACGCAACCTGTTCACCTTGTCCAGTCCCTCGATCCAGACCGTCGCTTCCTTGCGCTCGTAGTCATCGCCTTCGCCCTCGCCGTCATTCTCGCCGTTGCCGTCGTCGTCGGCCGCGACATCCTTGTCGCGCAGGATGCGATAGGCGTGGTGCGCCTCGTCGTTGAGCACCAGGATATTCTTCTTGCCGGGCGCCTCCTTCAGCACGCGGTTGACCAGGCCTGTGTCGCTCTCGACATAGGCCGTGCCCAACACGGTCACTGTTCGGCGGCCGTTCGTGTCCGTCTTGTCCTCGATGACGCGCAAGTCGCCTTCGGCCACCCTGGCCGCGAGGATTTCCGGCGTGATGTATTTCTTGCCGTGGAAGCTGGTGGTCTTGCCGGCGACGACGAACCTCTCCCGCGTCTCGGTCGCCTTGCCCGCCTTCACCACGCGCGCCCCGGTGCCGCCCACCGCGCTGCCTTGCGGTTCGAAGGCATGCCAATTGCTGACGATGACGCGGCCCCGGTTCAATTCCGGCATCAGCCGCTCGGGCACCAGGTCGCGGCTGCGGTAGAGGCTGGCTTCGCCGTGGCGCGGATCGATTTCCTGCAAGCGGTTGCGGATGGTCACGTTGGGGCACACGACCAGGACGGTGTCGGAAAACCGCGCATCGCCGCGATTGGCGACCTTGTTGAGGATGCTCCAGGCCGCCAGCATCGCCATCACGGTCGATTTGCCCGAGCCGGTCGCCATCTTGCAGCATTGCCGGCGGAACGCGGCGAAGCCTTCGGCCTTGCGTTCCTCGCTCGGTTCATCGACCGGCACCTCGATGCCTTGCCGGAAATCCACCCGCGCCTCGGCCAGGAAGATGATCGTTTCCGCCGCCTCAAGCTGCGCGAAGAACAGGCGGTGCTGGCGCCCTTCGCGGCGCCAATAGGCGATCAGTTCGGCCGAGCCGCGCGTTAGACCCGGCCGTCCCTCGGCCTGCCATCTGGCCATGCGCTCGCGCACCAGGTTGACCAGTTCCAGCGGTCGCCATTGCCCGGCGCCGCCCGGCCCGCCTTCGCCTTCCGGCGCGTTCGGCGGCCGGTAATGGTAGCCCGCCGCGCGGCGGCCGGGCACGCGCTGGGCCGGCCGGTCGGGCGCGATCTTCCAGTGCTCGGCCGGCGCATCGTAGGGGCCGTTCAGGATCGGCGTCGGGACTTCGAAATTCTCGCTCATTCCTCGGCTTCGCCGTCTTCATCCTTATCTGGCTCAGAGCCCACAGACTCGGTCGTGAACGCGATATTGGAGATATGGAGCTCCCACGCTTCCTGAAACGCCGCAAACTCTTCACGCTTGCGCAATCGAAAGCGCAGCCGACGGCCATCCCTAATGACCCGCACGTCGGCCTCTGGCGTAAGGCGCTCACGCCAAAACTTCTCGTCATCCGCGAATCGGCCTATTTGCACCACGGACGCGAAGGTCCGTTTCACGAATACCCTGATCCTTGTCTTCTGCTCGACCCGGTAGAACACCCGTCCACGCTCCGCCCGCTGATCCCACTTGCCAGCGAGTTGTTCGCGTAGGAAGGCGGCCAACGCGTCGTTATCGACCCATTTGACCATCGCTTCCAGGTCGGGGAACTTCGGCCCTTTGCCGCCGCCTCTGGTTCCCGGTCGCACTGGGTGGTCGGTTAACTCGGTCGGCGGAAAGATGCGCGTGCACGTCAGGAAGGCGTCGTTTCCATGCACCGCCAGCGCAAGACGATAACACCGAATATCGATCTCATATCGATCACGAAGCCATTCGGAAGCAACCAAGACTTCGTAGTCATAGTATTCAGCAATCAGGATTATACGTTGCGCATGATTCAGAGAGTCCAAATCCACATTGTCCAGAAAATCCTCAATATCAGACCTCACTTCAGAGGCGGTGCGCCCACTGTAAGATGCACCTTGCTCGATTATATCGTCGGCCTTCCACTTTGCTATCATTCCTACGTAGGAAAGCGATTGCAAAAGCTGATATTTGTCCTTGTCGCGCTTCAATTCAATGACCACGACAGCCCCGCTAGGATCGATAGCCAATAAGTCGATACGGTCGTCAACAAGATCAGATGGACGCACCTCTTCGCCTATCAACTTTAATAACTCCCCCATTTCTTTGAAAAATGGTTCGGTGGAAGCAATAATCATTTTTTGAAGATCGGAACGTTCGAGTACCTTCAAGTCCGAAAAATTGCTCGACGGTATCGGTATAAGGGCTTTCTGCTTTCGGTCGATCAAAAGCATCAGGCAGCATCCTTCAGGTTCTTGACCACCAGAAGCTCGTTGCCCCGGTCATCGATCACCTTGACCGCGACCTGGCCGTGCTCGCCCGCCTCGAACGGCGCGCTGACAGTGCCGGCCAGGTGGTCCCACACGCCTTCGTCATGCGTCGCCTTCAGCGCCCTCTTGAGGCTGTCCCAGGCGGCGGTGCGCGGGAAGAACACCTGGCTGCCGTGAAACACCAGGCCGTTATAGTCGGTGTCCAGCAGCCAGCAGGGCACGTCGTCGCCCTTGCGATGATCCAGTTCCATGGTCACTGGATCGAACACGTCGCAGCCGAGCAGTTCCGCCCGGTAGCGCGGCGGCCCGCCGGGCGTTGCCGCTTCCAGCCGGGTCAGCTTCACTTCCGGCATGCCGCAGACGCTGAAAATCTGGCTCGCCCGCGTCGTCTTCAGCAAGTCGCCCATGGTCAGGTCGTGCGTCGCGGCGACATAGGTCGCCGCAATGCCGACGGCCGCCTCGCAGGTCTCGACCAGGTGCCGCGCATTGGCCTGAATGGAAAAGCCGATGACGTAAAGGTGGCTGTAGCTCTTGCCGCGCGCCTCGCGCGCCGCCTCGAACACCAGCTTTTCACTGACGGCACCGTTCTCCGGCCCGAACACGATGGCGACGGCGCGCTGCGACAGCGGCAAGCCGCCGGTATTGGCCTCGTGCGCCGCATCGACCACGGATTGCAGCGTCTTGCCGTTCGCCTCCACCGCCGCCTCGGCCGACAGCGCCAGCGACTTGGCGGGCGGGCGGATGTTCCGCAGCGTCACGGACTTGCCGCCGGCCAGCCGCAGGACCGGCGACTTGCGCAGCACTTCCAGCATGCGCTCGACAAAGGCGGCATGATCCTCGCCCGCTCCGGCGTCGTCCTGGCCGTTGCCGTCCAGATCGACCGGTGTGGGGATGGTCGCCTCGACGACGAACGGCCCGGCGACGCGCACGATGCCATTGTCGATTTCCGGCCGGTCCACCAGCACCTCTTCCTGTGGCGGCTCGTTGTTGGCGATGCTTCTGAGCGTGACATGCGGCACGATGCCGCCCACGTCCTCGCCCTTGCGGTTCTGTTTGCGCTTGTAGACGAAGCCGCCGGCCGGCCCGCGCGCCTCGTCCTTCAGTTCATAATAGTCGAAGGTCGCGGTCAGCAGCCGTTGCCGGGTGAGCGCCAGCGGCACCCGGCTGGTATCGATGGTGATCCACCGCCGGCCCCATTGCTCGGCCACGTAAGCCGTCGTGCCACCGCCACAGGTCGGGTCGAGAACAAGGTCGCCAGGCTGAGATGCCATTAATACGCAGCGTTCGACCGCTCTCGCATTTGTTTGAACAACGTAAATCTTTTGATCTGCGAAACCACTGACCGCCGTATCATCCCAATGATCACCGATCGGTGAAAACGCAAAATCAGACAGATAACGCTTTTGTCGAAGTGTATCGCCAATTGTGACCAATCGATTCTTGGATGCAAGCCGGTCAAGCCCTGAAGGCGGAGTTTTCCAATGCCGGTCTGTTCGCTTCCCGCTGCCCGGCCAGAAATCCTTTCCTTTGAACTGGTATGGTCCCGAAGACGTTGGACTGTGCCCTGTAGACGTAAGGTTGTCGTGGAAAAAGAGTTTCCATCCGATAGGCATTACAAGAGGGTTCTCCCGTTCTTCCTTCGTCAATGGTCGAAGCTTTTCTCCGTCGGGTGACTCGAGCATCGCTCCCTGAACTTCCCGTGCATCCAACAAAGACTTGGGACTGTAAAGTTGGTTGTATCGAATTCGTTCCTTGTCACGCGCATACCAGAGGATGAAGTCGTGAACTTGCGGCAACAGGGATGTTGCAGCCCAGCCTGATTTGCGCATCATGATTATCGTGCACGCGTTCTCCGCCCCGAACACCTCGTCCATCAATTCCCGCACATGATGCAAATTCTCATCCGAAATCTGCACGAACACGCTGCCGGAGGGGTGCAGCAGGTCGCGCGCCAACAGCAGGCGGTCGCGCATGTAGCTGAGATAGGAGTGCAGCCCGAGCTCCCAGGTGTCGCGATAGGCCTTGACCATTTCCGGCTCGCGCGTCATGTCGGCGTCGTCGTTGTGCGACACATCCCGGTCCCGCACGAAGGGCTGGAAGTTCGAGCCGAATTTCACGCCATAGGGCGGGTCGATGTAGATCATCTGCACCTGCCCGCCCAGGCCCTCGTAGTGCAGCAGCGAGTTCATCACCATCAGCGAATCGCCCAGGATCAAGCGGTTCACCCACTTGTCCTTGTATTCGTAGGCCTTCAGCACCTGGTCGACGACCGAGCGCCGGGGATCGCCGAACAGTTCGAACATGTCGGCTTGCGGGGTGCTCGCGCGCTTCTCGTGCGAGCCGAGCGTTTCGATGATCGCCTTGGTGGACAGCCGCTCGTGCACGAACAGCGGCAGCGTCGGCACCTCGAACGACAGCCGCTCGGCCTTGCCCGTCCAGTTGAGGAACGGCCGGCCGAGCCGCTTCAGCGCGGCCACGGCGTCTTGCAGGCCGGTAACGGTCGCGTGCACCCGGCCGTCGGCGCCCCGGAACTCGGCCGGCGTGGCGAACTTGTGCGGCGCCGGCAGCGCCGCCGCTTCCTCGATCCGCGCCAGCAGCCATTCGCCCAGCGCCCGCGCGCCGTTCTCGCCGTCCCAGTCCAGCGCCGGCGACAGCGAACTGTCGTAGCGGTAGCTGACGGGCGGCTTCCGCTTGCGAAACTGCGCCTGCGTGCCGACATCCGGCCGCAGCGGCGACAGGGCTTCGGGATGGCGGTAGGTCTCCGCCTTGGTCTCGCCCCGCTTCGCTCCGGATTTCGCGCCGCGCTTGGCCACCAGCCGCCCCCCAAGCCGACGGCCGGCCGCGAGGGCGGCGCCATCAGGCCAGTGCTCCGGCGAAGGTTAAAGACGCGCCACGGGCCGGGCAACCGGCGGGTCGGTTAAGGGGACACTGGCAGCGGCACGGAAAGCCGGCAGTGACAGGCCGGCCGCCGCGCCCACGGATGCGTGGGAGTGCCGAAAGTCGTGTAGCCGCACGTCGTCCAGTCCAGCCGCCTTCACTGGCTCGGGCCGCGCCACGTCCCGGCTGCTACAGGTCACCGGCAACGCCCTGCTATGCTGGCCGCCAGACAAGGCGAGGCGGGCCATGCCGAAGCTGGTGGCGGTGATCCTGGCGGCGCTGCTGCTGGCGCTGCCGGCGGCCGGGCAGGACTTCGACAAGGGACTCGAGGCCTACGGGCGCGGCGACTACGCGGCGGCGCTGAAGGAATGGCGCCCGCTGGCCGAGCAGGGCGATGCCATCGCCCAGGCCTTGCTCGGCTTCATGTACGCCGAGGGCCAGGGCGTACCGCAGGACCATGCCGAGGCGGTGAAGTGGTACCGCCGCGCCGCCGAGCAGGGCGATGTC
>VGER01000085.1 GCA_016869235.1 Alphaproteobacteria bacterium
TCGGCATTTTCTCTCACTCGAACTGGATGGATCAGTGTTTTCACGCCGGTCAGTTCATGGTCGGAGCGCAGTTTCGACCGAAACAGGGAGCTACATAGGATCTATACACTGGCGGTTCAGCGCCTTAGCAAGATCGACATGGCGGATTGCAGCTCGCGGCGACGTTGCTCGAGCGCCGCGAGGCGCGCTTCCTTATCGGCGCGTGCTTTCGGGTCGTCCTGTATTCGGTCCGAGGCGTTCTGCAAATTGAGCGCCGAAATCTCGGCTTGCAGCGAGGACAGCTGGGACTTCAGCTCGCCGTGCCTCGCCTTGCTCAACCGCTGCTGCCTGTAGGCCTCTGAGAGATCCGCGTCATACTTGGCGAGTTCCACCTGCTCCGCTTGGATGCGCTTCTCGGTGCGCTCGATCTCGCGATCGCGCTGCAGCTTCTGGTCGCGCAGGTTGTCACCCTGCCTTTTCGCCAAGGCGAGATCGGTCTTGGCCGAGACGATGTCGCGGTTGAGCTGGCCGCCCGGCGCGATGTTGGACTTGGCTTCCATGTAAGTGCCGCAGCCGGCGGCCAGAATCCCGGACACGACCCCGGGCACGATCCATTGCAGTTGGCGCATAGCGGCTCCCTTAGGCGCGCGACACAGCGATGGCGCGCGTGTAGCTAGAAATATTGCGCTCGAGGTCCGCGATCTGCCTGTTGGCGCGTGCGATCTCAGCGTCAAGGTTGCGCTTCTCGTCGGCAGTCCCGCGGAAACTCTGCGACGCCTGCGCGTACTGGTCGCGCGTGGTGCGCGCGTTGGCCAATGCCTTTCTCATAGTGGCGACATTGGCCTCCTCGCGCCGGCGCTCGGTTTCGGCGTCCTGCGCCGAGATGCGGCGCTGCTGCACGTCCTCGCGCAGGTTCGACAGCCGGGTCTGCGCTTCGGCGAGCACCTGGTTGGAGGAGTTGACCACCGTCTGCAGTTTTTCGTTGTCTATACGCACGTCGTTGGTCGTGGCCTGGATCGCGCGCAGCTCGTTGTTTCCCGATGCTTCGCGCTTCGCGGTCACATATCCATCGATGCCGCCCATCGCACCGCCGACAACCGCGCCCGCCACCGCGCCGCGCTTGGCGTCGCGGCTGTCGCCACCGCCCAGGAGCGCGGCGAGGCCGCCGACGACGGCGCCCACGGCCGCACCCGTGAGCACGCCGCCGATGACGGTTTTCTGGAACCGCGACTCGTCGTCGCGCAGTTGCTTTTCCGCGGCCGTCAACTGCGTCCGCGGCGACCTCGTACTCGTGGTCGGGCCGCTGGTCGTGCTCGCCGTGGTGCCGCTCCGGTCGCCACTGCCAGCAAAGTGTTCGATCGTCTTGCAGCCGGGCAGCGCTAGCGTGAGGGAGAGGCCCATTAAAGCAGCCCGCGAAGTCGGTGTATATGCTTTCACTTTTTCCTCCTTTCAGAACCTTGCTTAGTGAGTTCGGCGAGCAAGGTCGACTTGACGATCGGCTTGCCCTCCCTGGCGCCTTGGCTGAAGCGAATCACCAGGTCGATGAGCGGGCCGTAGCCTGCGACCGAGCGCTGCTCGAACTCGCGCTTCAGGATCTCACCTTGAGACCCTATTGAAGATGAGGAATAATCTAGTCCAATTTGCTTCAGCACGTCAATGAGGTAGCTCAATGTTTGGTCCAGGTTCTCAGTATTGCGGCGCAGTTGATTCTGGGCCTGCTGGACGAGGTCCTTGGGAAGAGTGGCGACCAGCTGGCGTTCCACCGCAACGACGCGGCTGTCCTCGATCGCCTTGTTGGCGAGGTAGGCCGCCACCCGCACTTCGCTTTTTGCCGCCCGCTCACGCTGCTCGTTGCGGGCCTGGATGCCAGCCTTGATGACCGTTCCTAGCTTCTCGATGCGCGAGCGCATCGCCGGCTCGGCGGTGGCCTTGGCGAGCGCCTCCACTTCCTTCACCGGATCCGCCAGGGATTGCGCCCCGGCGCCGCTGCCTGGCGGTGACTGCGCCAGGCCGGCCCAGAGCGTGCGGATCGACTGCTGGCGCTGCGGCGTGGGCAGCGACAACGGGACCAGCGCGACGCGGAAGCCCGTGGCCGGATCGCGGCGCTCGCCCGACTTGTCGACTGGCGCATACTCGGTGCGTGCGGAGGTGCGGATGTCGGCCAGCGCGGTACGGAAATCGCCGCCCTTCACCGTGTAGCCCCCCGCCTGCCCGTGCAGGCGCGAGTGCTTGTTGAGGCGGAATGCGTCAAGCACGAACTCGCCCGCATTACCGAGAATGTCATGCAGGCCGATCGGGTTGGGCTTGAGCAGGCCGACGGCGTTCAGCTCGTTGTTGGAGGAGTCAGTGCCCGCGTGCCACACGTAACGTTGCACACCGTCAGGCGCGGGGAAGACGGCCTGGTCGAACTCGGCCTCCGCGACCGCGACGCCGCCGCGCGCAGCGAACTCCCACTCGGCCTCGGTGGGCAGCCGCACGAAGCCGGCGACACCATCCTCCGCGGGCAACTTACCCACCGCGTTCTTCGCCAGCCAGTCCGAGTAACGCCCCCCGAAGGTGACCGCCTCGGACCAACTGAGGGAGGTCTTTGGCAGCCTGCCCGCGTCGGAGGCCTCCGGGCAGGCGCCGCTCATGACCGCGTCGTATTGCAGGCGCGTGACCTCGTACTTGCCGATCAGGTAATAGCGCTGGTTCTTCTGCTTGGTATCCGTGAAGCCGCCGCCCAGGTACT
The DNA here is from genome assembly GCA_016869235.1 of Alphaproteobacteria bacterium. Lineage (GTDB taxonomy): Bacteria > Pseudomonadota > Alphaproteobacteria > UBA2966 > CAIVPW01 > CAIVPW01. The sequence continues at coordinate 2,711 of VGER01000085.1, forward strand.
CGGTGTGCACGCCCTCGGCGTAGCCGAAACGCGGATCCGGCGTGCCGAGCTGCACTCGCCGGTCGTCGAGCGCGTTGGCGCCGGGCACGTATACCGTACGGAACGCCATCGATCCGCCGCAGGGCATCGGCAGCACAACGTCGTCGGGCTTCGCCTGGGGATTGAAGAGCGCGGCGGGCCATGCCTTCTGCGCGAGGGCAGCGGGCGCGGCGACTGCCATGAGGCAAGCCGGGATCAGCGTACGCAGGGTCATCGTCAGGCTCCTAGATTTCGCGCAATTCGTCGCCCGCCTTCATGTTGGAGGCGAGCCAGCCGCCCCAGGCGGCGGGGATCAGGCACAGCAGCAGCGCCGCGGCAGTGCCTACGACGACATCCAGCGCCGCCATGCGCACCGCGCTCTCGGTCGCGCCAAAATGGGCGGAGAAATAGGTGTTGATCGCGCCGCCGGCCAAGGTCGCCGCGGCAAGCCCGACGGTGGCCCCCGCGAGCGCGACCGCGGTGGCGCTGAGGCAGGCGGTGCCGATCAGCCAGCCGCGCCCGTGTCCCGTCAGGATCAGGATTGCGAAGTCGCGTCGCTTGCGTCGCACGGTCGAGAGCTGCAGGGCCCATAGCGCGATCACCGAGCCGGCCAGCGCGATCGCGGCGACGATGGCGAGTATCGCGCGCACGTTCTTCTGCAGGCCAAGCGTTGCGGCGATCTCGCGGCCCCTGGTGTAGACCGCGACGCCGCGCGCCTCCAGCGACGCGGCTAGGGCGTCCACTTCCCTGATCGAGTGCGCGTACAGACGGAACAACGGGTATGCCGCCTGCCGCGGCGCCGCGCCGTTGCCGTCCGCGCCGAACACCGTGACCGTGTAGCCGTCGCGCCAGAACTGCACGTCCTCCAGCAGCGCGAGTGGCGCGAGCGCCACCGCGCGGTCGTACTCGTCCTCGGCGAGCACGCCTTCGACGGCCAGCAGCGCCGCGGCCGCCTCCTGCTTCTCGCCGCGCTGGCGCTCTAGGAGAAGCGTGACCTTGTTGCCCGCGCTCGCCTTCAGGCGCTGCGCCGCCGAGTGCGAAAGGACCAGGCCGGTGTGCCGCGGCGCTGCGCGCGCGCCGAGCAAGGGGTCGCCCGCCGCGGTCGGCAGCAGGTCGACACGCAGGGCGTTGCCCGCCGCGGCCGTGTGCAGATCGACCTGGGCGGCGATCGAGCGCGTGTTGGGAATCACGAAGGCCACGCCCGGCTGGAGCGCGACCTCGCGGAACCAGGCCTCGTCAAAGCGGTGCCCGGCGCCGGACTCGGGGCGGATCTCGCGCATCGCAGGGTCGCGGTTCTGCCGATCGATGAGCGTGCCGATGATGCCCGCCTGCAGTCCCCACAGGGTCCATAGCGGCGCGAGCGTGGCGCCGAGCACACAGGCGGCGCCCAGCGCGAGCCAGCGGTCGTGGAGAACGTCGCGCCAGGCGAGCAGCAGCAACGGGCCCGCGCGCAGCCCCGGTGCCCTCATGCCACCACCCCGACCGTAGTCTCGCTGCCGTGCGGGTCGCAGCGTAGCAGCGCAAGCCCGTGTCGCACAAGGAGCGCTTCGTCGTGGCTCACAACAATCAGCCCGGTGCCTGCGTGCGCGGTGAGCGAGCACAGCAGGCGCATCGCCGCCTCCGACTGCTCGGCGTCGAGCGAGGCGGTTGGCTCGTCGGCGAGGATCAGCGCGGGCCGATGCGCGAGTGCGCGCGCGATGGCGACGCGCTGGCGCTGGCCGATCGAAAGCGCCGCCGGTAGGCGGTGGCGCAGCGCGTCGAGGCCGAGGTGCTCGAGCATCTCATCGACCCAGGCTCGCGCGTCCAGGCCAAGCAGGCGCGGCGACAGCAGCACGTTGTCGATGACCGACAGGCTCGCAAGCAAGCCACCGGTCTGCAGCACCACGCCGATGTGACGAGCGCGCAGGCTCACGCAGGCCCCCAGGTCGCCGCTGGTCCACAGCGCCGCAACGTCGTGCTCGAGGAAGCGGAATCGCGCCGCGCGGTCGGGCCGGCGCAGCAGAGCCAGGACGTCGAGCAGCGTACTCTTGCCGCTGCCCGAGGGCCCGATTACGCCGAGCGACTCGCCGCGCTCCAGGTCGAGCCGCGCGATGCGTAGCGAGAAGCCCCGCGCCTCCGGGCTGCCGGACGCGCGCGAGAACGCGAGGTCTTCGATGCCGAGCAGCGTGGCGCCGCCTCTGCCGCCGCGTGCGTCAGGGTAGCGAGTCGATCGGCACCGGATACACCCGGTCGCCGTCGCCCGCGGCAGGATTGAGCTTCACCCAGCGGTCGACGTCGTCGTGAAAGCGCTGGTAGAGCGCGATCTTCGAGCGGATGCCGTCGAGGATCGCCTGCGACTGGCCGACGCTCATGTTGGTCCAGGTGTTGAAGTCGATGCCCATGAGCTGGCTCTGGTACGGCAGGCCCTCGAGGTACTCACCCATGATGCCGGCCTGCTCCAGGTTGCGCGCCTTGCCCTGGCCGAGCTTGGAGGGGTCGCGTCCCATCGCCACCGCGGCGCTGCGCAGTTGGTTGAAGAAGTTGGCGGGGTCGAGCTGCGCCTTTTCGCCCGCCTCGAGCAGCCGGCGCAGCGTGTTTTGTAGGTCCGAGAGCTGGTTCTTGGTGAGCAGTACGCGCACCGTGAAGCTTGGCACGTCACGGTTGGCGGGGTCGCGGTCGCTCGCCCAGGCCTCGTACAGCGGCGGGGACCTCTCGCCCTGCTGCCGGCCGAGGTAGGCGAGCACCATCGCGCGGCCGACCGCGTCGACGCTGTCCTTCATCGGGTCGACACCCGGGACCTTGGGGGCGCCCTCCTGCAGCGCCTTCGCCGGCGCGCGCACCTGCTCCATCAGCGCGGTCGCCATGCGCTTGACGCCATGCTCGAAGCGGGCTGGATCGCCGGCCTCGACCGGGAAGTAGAGCGGTCCCTGGCCGTGCCAGGTGGTGAGCTGCTTGTACTGCGCCTCGGCGACCGCGTGGTCCTTCTGGCCCTCGGGCGACTTCAGGTGCATGGCGAAGATCGCCACGCCGCGCTCCTGCGCCTGGGTGCGCATCTGCGCCGTCGACAGCTTCGTCGCAGCCAGCGGCGAGGAGCCCTCGCGCGAGCTGGCATCGGTAATGAACACGATGTAGCGGCCGCCGTAGGGTGCCCAGTTCACCTTGCGCAGCACCTCGTCGAGGCCCGCGTACCCATCCTCGGCGAAGGCTCGCGTCGATTTCTTAGTAGCCTGGATCTTGCCCATCGCAGCGAGCAACTGCTCGCGGTTGGTGTTGGTCGGGTCGGCGAAGATTTTCGCCAGGTATTCCATGCCTTGGGTCTTCGCCGGGTCGTCCTGGTAAGCCGCGGCGCCGAAGCGGATGCGGCCCGTGAGCTTTTCCTGCTCGGCCTGGCGCAGCACCTCGTCGACCGCCTTGCGCATGCGGTCGATGTAAGGCTGCATCGACGAGGTCGCGTCGATCAGGAACATGACCGCGGCGGTGTAGTTAACGATCGCGGCATCTTTGGCGGCCGGCGCCTTGGGCTCGGGCGCGGCCTTGACCTCCTCGCGCGTTACCGAGGCGACGCGCGCCAGGCGCACGCGGAAGCCCGACTTCAGCACGGTCGAGCTCGCCGACAGCACCGGCAGAAGGTAAAACTGCTTCTGCGGGTCGACATAGCGCTCCGGCTCGGCGGCGATGACCGGGCTCGCTGGGTCGAGGCGTCCCTTCGCCGCAAACTCCGTGAGGACGCGCTGCGTCTCGGCGCGCGGGTCGGCGACGTTGAGGAAATTGCCCAGCGCTGCGCTGTCGCGGAAGAACAGCACGCGCTCCCGGTTGCTGCGTGGCGAGAATGCGAGCGTGATCGCGTGGTTCCAGGCCACCGTGTCGGCCTCGCGCAGGAAGCCCTGCGTGGTTCCCTCGCTGCCGGCACCGACCTGCAGCCAGGTCGCACCGCCCTCCTGCACCCGTTGGTAGACGAAGTAGGCGGAGAACGGTACCTGCGGCTTGGCGCCGGCCTCGCCGGGCTTCGCCGCCAGGGCGGCCCCCGGCCGGGTCAGCACGCGCTGGAAGAGCGTTTTCTTGCCCTCAATGAGAAGCGGCGGCCCCGCTTCGGCCGCTCCTGCAGCCGCGGCAAGAAGAAATGCCAAGGTGAGTATGCTGTATCTGTGCATGACTGGCTCCTCGTAGGGGCGTCCAGCCCCAAGCCCTAGGGATTGAGCGCCTGCTTGGCTGCCGCGTGGCCCTGCTCGGCGGCCTTCTGCAGCCAGGCGATGGCCTGCTCGGGGCCGTCGGCCTCGTCGGTACGGCCCTTTTTCAGTAGCATGCCGTAGCGGTACTGCGATTCGGCGTCGCCCGCCTCGGCCGCCTGCTTGTGCCAGCGCGCGGCCTCGATCGGGTTGGGCGCGGGCAAGGGGCTCTTCGCCGCTTCCCAGGAGTCGGGGTCG
>VGER01000086.1 GCA_016869235.1 Alphaproteobacteria bacterium
CCGTCGGTTCTCGTCCTCGAGCGCCTTCAGCCGGCGTGCGTCCGACACCTCCAGCCCGCCATACTTGGCCTTCCACTTGTAGAACGTCGCGCTGCTGATGCCGTGCTTGCGGCACACCTCGGCGGTTACCGTTCCGGCTTCCTGCTCATCGCCGCCGCCGCGTTCGGCGCGCGTTTGTCACCGGCTCTCCACTCCGGCACTGCCCGCGTTGCGTTGCTCGTCGTGGGCGTCTCCGGGGTGGCTTGGGGACAGACGACCTTCCAGGTGCGCAGCCGCCAGATCGAGCCGGGCCAGAAGCTGTCGCTGCTCGACGTATCCGCCCCGGCCACTCGGCCGGTCGGCTAGTCAATTCCGTCGTGCTCGGCCCCGAGCTTGGACCCCGGGTGACGCGGGCATCCACGCGCCTTGACACGCGGCTTCGTCAATCACAGAGCGTATTGGCTTGGCCACGGCATCACCGAAAGGTGATCTGAGTAAATCGGCCAGGAACGCGGGTAGGTGCGGCTTGAATAGTTACACTGAGTATTGACTCCGGCGCGAACAGAACACATATCGAGGCGGACCCCCAATCCGGAGCCGCCCATGTCTTGGAAGTCGCTCATCGATGGCCTCGCCGCAGTCCAAGACCGAGTCGGGGCGAAGGATTGCTACCGTATTTCGCCCGGGCAAAACGGTCCCTGGCGAAGCCCGGTGACTGCGAATCGCCCGCTATTGCGGTGGATACGGTTAACGCGCGTCGCGCGTCACGCGCGCTTACCGCGCGACTCGCGCCGGCCGGCCGGCTTCCTCGAAGGCGGCGTCGAACTGCAGCGCGGCGAGGCGCGCGTACAGGCCGCCCTGGGCGACCAGCTCCGGGTGCGTGCCTTGGGCGACGATCTGGCCGTGGTCGAGCACGACGATGTGGTCGGCGCGCAGCACGGTGGCGAGGCGGTGGGCGATCACCAGCGTCGTGCGTCCCTGCATGAGCGGGCCGAGGGCGGCCTGCACCGCGCTCTCGGACTCCGCGTCGAGCGACGAGGTCGCCTCGTCCAAGAGCAGCACCGGCGCGTCGCGCAGGATGGCGCGGGCGATGGCGATGCGCTGGCGCTGCCCTCCCGAAAGACGCAGGCCGCGCTCGCCCACTTGCGTGTCGTAGCCTTGCGGCAGCGCCTCGATGAACTTCGCCGCCTGTGCCGTCTCAGCGGCGGCGCGCACCTCGGCGTCGGTTGCGCCGGGGCGCCCGTAGCGGATGTTCTCCGCTGCGGTGGTGCCGAAGATCACCGGATCCTGCGGCACCAGGGCGATGCGCTGGCGCACTTCGCGCGGGTCGGCGTCGGCGATGGTGACGCCGTCGAGCGTGATGCGGCCGGACTGCGGGTCGTAGAAGCGCAACAGCAACTGGAACACAGTGCTCTTGCCGGCGCCCGACGGCCCGACCAGGGCGACCCGCTGTCCGGGCCGCACGCGCAAGGTGAAGCCCCGCAGCGCGTGCTCGTCGGGCCGCGTCGGGTAGGAGAAGCTGACGCGCTCGAAGGCGACCTCGCCGCGCACGCTCGCCGGCAGCGCCACGGGCAGGGCGGGGGCGGCGATCTTCGGCGGGGTGGTGAGCAGCTCCATCAGCCGCTCGGTGGCGCCGGCGGCGCGCTGCAGGTCGCCGACCACCTCGGACAGCGCGCTCACCGCGCCGGCGGTGACGACCGAGTAGAAGATGAAGGCGGTCAGTTTGCCCGCCGACATGCCGCCGGCCATGACGTCGCGGGCGCCGATCCACAGCACCGCCACCACCGCGCCGAACACCAGCAGCATCACGCTGAGCGTCAGCAGGCTGCGGTTGCGCACCAGGCGCCGCGCCGCGGCGAACGACTCCTCCACCGCGCTGCCGTACGCGGCGCGGTCGAGATGCTCGTGGGTGAACGCCTGCACCGTCTGCACGGCGTTGATGCTTTCGCCGGCGTGGGCAGCGGTGTCGGCGACGCGGTCCTGGGTCTTGCGCGACAGTCCGCGCACGCGCCGGCCGAACACCAGCAGCGGCGCGACGATGAACAGGATGCCGCCGAACACCAGGGCGGCGAGCTTGGGGCTGGTCACCACCAAGAGCACGGCCCCGCCCAGGAACAGCACGAGGTTGCGCAGCGCCATCGACGCGCTCGAGCCGACCACCGACTGGATGAGCGTCGGGTCGGTGGTGAGGCGCGAGAGCACCTCGCCGGCGCGAGTCACCTCGAAGAACTCGGGGCTGAGGCCGATGACGTGGCCGTACACGCGCTTGCGGATGTCGGCGACCATGCGCTCGCCCAGCCACGACACCAGGTAGTGGCGGGCGAAGGTGGCGCCGGCGAGCAGCGCGACGATGCCGAACATCAACAGGAAGTAGCGGTCGATCGCCTCCGGCGCGCCGCTCAACAGGCCGCGGTCGACCAGCACGCGCAGGCCCTGGCCAATCAGCAGCGTCGAGCCCGCCGCCACCAGCAAGGCGACTGCGGCGGCCGCGACCAGCCCGCGATAGGGGCGGATGAACTGCCACGCCGCCGCCAGGTGGCGCAGGTTCTTCGATGGCGGCCGTTGCGGTTGGTCGGCGGACCAGCGCGCCATCTAGGTGCCTTCCGCGCTTGGAGCGCGCGGCGAATAAAGCTCCACGGCGATGTCGGCGGCGCCGAGCTCCGCCTTCAGCTTGGCCAGGAACGGCGTGCCGTCGCGGGTCGAGATCCAGGCGCCGCCCTTGGCCTCGTAGTGGTGCGCCCCCGACAAGGGCGAGGAATACCAGAGCTGCTTCAAGGGCGCGTGCTTGTTGATGAGGAAGGTGCGGCCGTCGTCGGTGGTGAGCGTCAGCACCCCGCTCGACAGCTCCACGTCGCCGCCCGCGTCCTCGATGGCCTCGGCCAGCGTGGCCAGCGTCTTGGCGGCCAGCGCCTCGAATTCCTGTTCATTCATACCGAGGACATCCTCGTCCTGAGCCTGTCGAAGGACGAGGTCCTCATGCTTCGACAGGCTCAGCATGAGGGCGTTTGGCTTGCATCCGGCCGGTTTTGGGGGTTATACAGGCGCCTTCCAAAAACGGAAGCGGACCTTCGGCGTAGGAAACTGCGCCGGGAGCTTGTAGAGCAGGGCAGTCATGCAGACCGGCATTCATCCCGACTATCACACCATCAATGTCGTCATGACCGATGGCAGCACCTTCCAGACCCGCTCGACGTGGGGCAAGGAGGGAGACTCCATCACCCTCGACATCGACCCCGCCTCGCACCCGGCGTGGACCGGCAAGGGCGGCCACCTCGTCGACACCGCCGGCCAGGTCGCCAAGTTCAACCGCCGCTTCCAGGGCTTCACCGGCGCCAAGAAGAAGTAAGCGCGAGCGTCGCGCTTCGCCACGCGATCTTGAGCGCGGCCTCCCTTGCGGGAGGCCGCGCCGTTTCCTACCTCCGAAGTCAAAGCCCGGCCTGCGGCGGTCGCGGCTTCCGCGCACGGTGGAGACTGCGCCTGCCTTGGCCGGGACGATTGTGTCCCTGCGAAGGAGGTTCGCCATGGCATTTCTGACTCCCTATCGGCGCGACCGCGGCTCACCCATGCGGTCGCTGCAGCACGAGATCAACGACCTGTTCGAGAGCTTCTGGCACGGCTGGGACCGCATGCCGGGCCGGATGACGGATCGCTCCGGCTGGATGTCGTCCACCTTCGATCCCGACATCGACGTGAGCGAGACCAAGGACGAGTTCCTGGTGCACGCCGACTTGCCCGGGCTCGACGAGAAGGACGTCGAGGTCGAGGTCAGCGGCGATATGCTGACCATCCGCGGCGAGAAGAAGGAGGAGCGCGAGGACAAGGGGCGCAGCTGGCACTCGGTCGAGCGCTCGTGGGGCTCCTTCGAGCGCGCCATCCCCCTGCCGGCGGCCGCCGACACGGCCAAGGCGACCGCCTCGTTCACCAAGGGCGTGTTGAAGGTGGCGATCCCCAAGACAGCCGAGGCCAAGACCCAGGCGCGCCGTTTGGAGATCAAGAAAAACTAATAAATTCAATGGCATGGACGGGGGCGGCCCGGCCCATGCCATTGGCACCCCGCCTCTTGAACTGCCAGCGGGAGTGCCCACATGAAGCTCTGCGCAGCCCGCTGCTGCCGGCCGGTTGGCCCATTCGGGCAAGCGGCGCTTAGAGACAGATTGCTCCTTGGAGGATTTGAACGATGCGTCTCTACACCATGAATCCCGGCGTCACAGCCCCTTGGGGCTTCGACGCGTTCGAGACTTTCGACCGCCTGTTTGCGCCGCTCGGCCGCACCGACAACAGCCCGGCCTATGACGTGGCGAAGCGGGATGAGGATCACTTCCGGGTGGACATCGTGGTTCCCGGCTATGCCGAGGACGCGCTCGAGATCACCCAGGAAGGCGACGACCTGCTCGTGACGGGCAAGGCCCGCGAGGACGCCGAGGGCACGACCTACCTGCGCCGCGCCATCGGCACCCAGGGCTTCGAGAGCCGCTTCCAGCTCGGCGAGAACGTCCGCGTCGCGGGCGCCAAGCTTGCCAACGGCGTGCTCTCCGTGGAGCTCGTGCGCGAGGTTCCGGAGGCGCTGAAGCCGCGCCGCATCGCCATCAACGGTGCGCCGGCCATCGCCAACAAGGCCGCCGCCTAAGTCCTGCCCCTCCCTCGGGACCAGACGGCGAAAACAAATCGGGCCGCCCACATTCATGGGCGGCCCGAGTTTTTTGTAGAGGGAGGCTCGTCCCGCTAACTAAGCTCGCGTACTACGCTCGCTACCAAATCGAGCGGCCACATACTCCGCCGTCGTCTGATGGCCGGACCCTACGCCGCAAAGGTTAACGGCCTCTTAAGAGCCCGCCTGCCATGGACGATGCCATCACCATGCGCGCCATCGCCATCCGCTGCGCCGGAGGCCCCGAGGTGCTGGCGGTGGAGGAGCGCCCGGCCCCGGTGCCCGGCATCGGCGAGGTCCTCATCCGCGTCGGCGCGGCGGGAGTGAACCGGCCCGACCTGCTGCAGCGCCAGGGCAAGTACCCGCCGCCCAAGGGCGCCTCCGACATCCCCGGCCTCGAGGTCGCCGGCACGGTGGTCGGCACCGGACCGGGCGCGCATCGCTACCGGGCGGGGGAGCGCGTGTGCGCGCTGGTCGCCGGCGGCGGCTACGCCGAGCTGTGCGTCGCGCCCGAGGGTCAGGTCCTGCCGGTGCCCGCCAACCTCACCGACGTCGAGGCCGCGGCGCTGCCCGAGACCTTCTTCACCGTGTGGGCCAACGTTTTCGACGAGGCGCGCCTGCAGCCGGGCGAACGCTTGCTCGTCCATGGCGGCGCCAGCGGCATCGGCACGACGGCGATCCAGCTCGGCGCCGCGTTCGGCGCGACGGTGTTCGCGACGGCCGGCAGCGACGCAAAGTGCGACGCGTGCGTGCATCTTGGCGCCGCGCAGGCCTTCAACTATCGCATGGGTCCGTTCGCCGAGCCGCTGCTCGCCGCCACCGGCGGTCAAGGCAGCAAGCCCGGAGTGGACGTCATCCTCGACATGGTCGGCGGCAGCTACCTGCAGCAGAACCTGCGCGTGCTGCGCCCGCGCGGGCGCCTCGTGCTCATTGCGCTGATCGGCGGCGCCAAGGCGGAGATCGATCTGTTGCCCATCCTCACCCGCCGCCTAGTGGTCACCGGCTCCCTGCTGCGTCCGCGATCGGTGGCCGAGAAGACCGCGATCGGCGCGCGCCTCGAGGCGCGGGTGTGGCCATTGCTCCACCAGGGGCGCATCAAGCCGCTGATCGACTCGACCTTCCCCCTCGCCGAGGCCAGCCGGGCCCATTCCCGGCTGGAGCAGGGCAGCCACATTGGCAAAGTGGTATTGACGCGGGACCCGCCGACCCCCTAGAGCTTGTGTCACGGGCGCAGAAAAGGGAGACCGCCGCGGTTGACCCTCCCGCTCGGCCCACACACCTTAGTTCTGGACCGGGGGACCGGCCCGGGAAGGGGCCGCAAGTCCGCCCCAGGAGACCTCCATGCTGTTGCTCTTGATGCCCAAAGCCACCGCCGTCTGGCTGATCGACAACACGTCGCTCACCTTCGATCAGGTCGCCGACTTCACGGGGCTGCATCCGCTCGAGGTCAAGGGCATCGCCGACGGCGAGGTTGCGGTCGGCCTCCAGGGCGTCGACCCGACCCTGTCGGGGCAGATCAGCCTGGAGGAGATCCGCCGCTGCGAGGCGGATCCCACCGCCCGCCTCAAGATGACCGTCACCGAGGTGCCGGCGCCGAAGGCGCGCACCAAGGGCCAACGTTATACGCCGGTGTCCAAGCGCCAGGACCGCCCGGCCGCGATCCTTTGGCTGCTGCGCTATCACCCGGAGTTGTCCGACGCACAAGTCTCGCGCCTCGTCGGCACGACCAAGCCGACGATCGTCTCAGTGCGCGAGCGCACCCATTGGAACATCCAGCAACTCAAGCCGAACGACCCTGTGTCGCTCGGGCTGTGCACGCAGCAGGACTTGGATGATGCGTTGCAGCGCGCGCGGGAGCGGGAGCGCCGCAAGGCCGACCGGCAGCGGCGTGAGCAGGCGAGGGCGGCGAATGCTGCCGCGGTCCCGGCCGGCGCGTCCGAAGCTGGTGAGGCGCCGGCGGTGGCCGCGGTGCCCAATCCTGCAGACGACCCCTTCGCGCCGAAGGTGGAAGGGGCGTAAGACGGCCCCCAGCGCGCACGGCTTGCGCGCTGGGCAAGATCCTCCGCGCTAGGCGGAGCCGGCTACACTGACGATCTGGTCTTTGATCCGGAGCTTCAGGCGCTTCAGCTCAGCGATGCGAGCGTCGTCCGGATCGTGGTTGGCGTATTCATGCTGGATTGCGTCGTCGATCCTCCGGTGCTCCGACCGAAGCGCATCAATGCTCTTCTGTTCCATCGTGCACGACCTCCAGAGTTGTGTACCCGGGTAGCGTACGCCTCCTGGCAGCTAGGTCCTATACCCATAAAGGGGATTCCCTTTAAGGGCCGGCTGTGATTCAAGCTTCCAAACTGTGGGAGCTTGACGATGGCGCGCTTCGATCTCAGCGACGGGGAGTGGGCGTTGATCGCTCCGCTGCTTCCCAACAAGCCGCGCGGAGTGCCGCGTGTC
>VGER01000087.1 GCA_016869235.1 Alphaproteobacteria bacterium
CGTCGTTCGCGCCCGCACCCGCGCCTCCAGCTCCGCGCGCTCTTTCGGCCGTAGCCGAACCTCTCTCGCTTCGGGAAACATCCCTATGATGAATCATGAATCAGCCTCCCGCGAAAGCGGGTACTAGGCCCTTGGCAACGCTCGGAATTTGGCCGGAAATCACCGGCCGGTCAGGCCGCCGGCACAAGGCACGCGCGGAACGCTTGGGCCAGGCGGCGGAGGGTGGCGGCATAGGCACCCGGCCCCGCCGGAACGCCGACACCGAGGGAGTCCACCACCTCCAGGCGGGCGGGGGTGCCGTCGGTGAGCGCGCGGCCCAGCGCCGCCGGGAACTGCGGCTCGCCAAACACGCAGCGGACCCCTGTGGCGACGATCGTCCGGCGCATGTCGGCGAGCGACTTCGCTCCTGGCACCCGATCCGGGTTCACGGTCAGGGTGCCCACGCCGTGCAGCCGGTAGCGCGCCTCGAGGTACTGGAACGCGTCGTGCAGCGTGAGGAAAGGGTACTCTGCCACGGGGGCAAGCAGGGCGGCGAGCTCTGCGTCCAGCCGGCGCAGCTCCCCCAGCACGCGCTCGCGGTTGGCGGCGTAGACGGCGGCGTTGGGGGGATCATGGCGCGCCATGACCTCAGCGGCGAGCGTCACCACCGCGCCCGCGTTCTCCACGTCGAGCCAGAAATGCAGGTCCGTGCCGCCGCCGTTTTCATGCTCGTGCGCGCCCGCTTCGCGCAGGGGGAGGAGCCGTAGCTCGTCCCGTTCGGCGAGCGCGACGACCTCGGCGGCGCCGGCGAGCGCGCCCAGCGGCTTCTCGAGAAAAGTCTCGAGACCCGGCCCCACCCAAACCACGACGTCGGCATTCGCCAGCGCGCGCGTGTCCGATGGGCGCAGAGTGTAGCTGTGCGGCGAGGTCGCGTTCGGCAGCAGCAACACGGGCTCGGCAACGCCTTGCATCACCGCCGCCACCAGGCTGTGCAGCGGCTTCAAGGTCACGACGACGTTGGGGGCGGCGAGGACCGGCTGCATCCAAGACAGCAGCGCCGCGGACAGACCGAACAGAAGCCTCATGTGTTACTGTATAGGGTAGCCACGCCGCAGGCTCCGGCGCAAACGAAAGCCCCCGGCCGGGCTTTCCCGGCCGGGGGCTGGTTCAGGACGCGTTCAGGCGCGCGGTTCGGATGCCGGCAGGGACTGGCGGCTCTTCTTCACCGCCCGCTGCAGCTTCTCGAAGGCGCACACCTCGATCTGGCGCACGCGCTCGCGGCTGATGCCGTACTCCTTGGAGAGGTCCTCGAGAGTCGCCGGCGAGTCCTTCAGGCGCCGCTCCTCGAGGATGTGGCGCTCGCGCTCCGACAGGCTCTCCATGGCGTTGGCGAGCAGGCCGCGGCGCAGCGAGAGCTCCTCGGAGTCGCCGATCTGGGTCTCCTGATTCGGCGAATCGTCCACCAGCCAGTCCTGCCACTCGCCCTCGCCCTCTTCGCGCACCGGCGCGTTCAGCGAATGGTCGGGCGCGGCAAGGCGGCGGTTCATGCTGACGACGTCCTCCTCGGACACGTCGAGCTTGTGCGCGATCGTCTTGACCGTTTCGTGATTGAGGTCGCCCTCGTCGAGCGCCTTCAGCTGCCCTTTGATCTTGCGCAGGTTGAAGAACAGCTTCTTCTGCGCGGCGGTCGTGCCGATCTTCACCAGTGACCACGAGTGCAGGATGTATTCCTGGATGGCGGCGCGGATCCACCACATGGCGTAGGTCGCCAGGCGGAAGCCGCGCTCGGGGTCGAAGCGCTTCACCGCCTGCATCATGCCGACGTTGCCCTCGGCAATGAGGTCGGCGAGCGGCAGCCCATAGCCGCGATAGCCCATGGCGATCTTGGCCACCAGGCGCAGGTGGCTGGTCACCATCTGGTGCGCCGCGTCGACGTCGCCGTGCTCGCGCCAACGCTTGGCGAGCATGTATTCCTCTTGCTGCTCCAGCATCGGAAACTTCCGAATCTCCTGGAGGTAGTGCGACAGGTTGGTGTCCGGCGAAAGGTTGGGAACAAGGGACGTGGAAGCCATGGCCGACCCTCCCTGAGTAGACCGTGATCCAAGGACCGCTATATCGGTTTGATACGCAAAATGGCGATCAGCCGCTCAAGTTCAAGAGGCAAATCGCTCGAAAACGACAAGGCCTCGTCGCGGGTCGGGTGCCGAAAACCCAGGAATCCCGCGTGTAATGCCTGCCGTTCCAGGGAATCGGCGGCTTTCTTCGCCTCCGTCCAATGGCGCAGTTTGGCTAGGGGCGGCCTCCCATAGGTGGCATCCCCCACGACCGGGTGGCTGAGGTGGGCGAGGTGCACCCGGATCTGGTGGGTGCGGCCGGTGCCGAGGCGGCACTCGACCAGGGCGGCGACGTCGCCGAACGCCTCGAGGACCTTGTAGCGGGTGAGGGCGGCGCGCCCGCCGCGGTGCACCACCGCCATCTTCTTGCGGTCGCGGGAGCTGCGGCCGATGTTGGTCTCGATGGTGCCGCTCCCCGGCTTCGGTACGCCCCACACCACGGCCCGATACACGCGCTGGACCTTGCGGGTGCTGAAGTCCGCGACCAGGGCGCGGTGCGCGACGTCAGTCTTGGCAACCACGAGAAGGCCCGAGGTGTCCTTGTCGAGGCGATGGACGATTCCCGGCCGCTTCACGCCGCCGACCCCCGACAGGCTGTCGCCGCAGTGCTCCAAGAGGGCGTTCACCAGCGTCCCGCGCGGGTTGCCCGGCGCCGGGTGCACCACCATGCCGGCCGGCTTGTCGACGACGATGACATCTGCGTCCTCATAGACGATCGAGAGCGGGATCCTCTCCGCTTCCGGCGCCGCCGGTTGCGGCGGCGGCACGGTCACCACGAAGCGCTGGCCTGGTTTGACCCCATAGGATGGGTCCGATACCGTCGCGCCGCCGTCGAGGGCGACGCGGCCATCCTGGATGAGCGTCTTCAGTCGCGCGCGCGACTGCCCGGCGACGTGACTCGCCAGCCAGCGATCGAGACGCCCGCCGGACTCGGCCACCGACACCGCCTCGGTGCGGACGACGGCGTCTTGGCCGGGGGTGGGAACGTTGCTGGTGGACCGGGTGCGGGACATGGAGCGCTAGTGGTGCAACCAGCAAGTATCCGCGCGCTGAAGGCGATCGTCATCCTCCTGAGCGCCATCATCGTGGTGGGCCTGGGGGTGCTGGCCTACGGAACCGTGCAACTGGTCCGCAACCGCGCGGCCGATTCCCGCCCGGCGGAGCCGGCCGCGTCGGCCGTCGAGCCCTTCAACATCCGCCTGCCGGCGGGTGCGCGCGTCCTGGAGATGGACCTGGACGGCGACCGCCTGGCGGTACGCCTCGATCTGGGCGGCGGCCGCGAGTCCATTCAGATCTACGACGTGCGCACCGGTATGACGGTGGGCGTCGTGACGCCGTGACGGTATCGGCCGTCTCCCTCGCCGCGGCCGATCTTGCGGCGCTGGCGCGCGCCGCCGAGGAAACGTTCCCCGACGAGGCGTGCGCGATCCTCGAGGGCACGGTGACCGGCACCGTGGTGCAGGTGGAGCGCGTCCACCTCGCGCCCAATGTGGCGGCGGATCGCCGGCTTGCGTTCGAGGTCGATCCCAGGGTGCTGTTGCGCTTGCATCGCGAGCTGCGCGGCACGCCGCGCGACATCGTCGGCGTGTGGCACTCGCACCCCGATGGCAACGCGACGCCGTCGGCGACCGACTTCGCGCGCACCTACGATCCGAGCCTCGCGTGGATCATCACCGGGGTCACCGGGGCGGGAGCGACCGCCTCGCGCGCGTTCCGCGTCGACTCGGTCGCGTTCGCCGAAGTGGCGCTGACGGAGCGGCGCTCGTGACCGCCGCACAGGGAGCGGACTTTCGCAGCGACAACGTCGCCGGCATCGCGCCCGAGCTGCTGGCGGCGATCGGCGCCGCCAACGCCGGCACGGCCTCCGCCTATGGCGACGACGAGTGGACCCAGGCCCTGACCGCGCGCTTCCAGGCGCTGTTCGAGAAGCCGGAGACGGTCGTGTTCCCCGTCGCAACCGGCACCGCGGCCAACGCGCTGGCGCTTTCGTCGATTGCGGGCCCCTGGGGAGTGATCTTCTGTCACGAGCACGCCCACATCCGCTCCGACGAATGCGGCGCGCCCGAGCTGTTCACCGGCGGCGCCCGCCTGGCCGGCTTGCCCGGGGAGGGAGGCAAGATCGCCCCCGACGTGCTGGTACGCGCGATTGCCACGGCTGCTCCGCACGGAGCGCACAACATGCAGCCGGCCGCCGTCAGCATCTCGCAAAGCACCGAGTCGGGCCGCGTATACACCCGCGACGAAGTCGCGGCGCTGGCCAAGGCCGCGCACGCTGCCGGCTGCCGGCTGCACATGGATGGCGCGCGTCTCGCCAATGCCGTCGCGGCGCTCGCCATCGCGCCGGCCGACATCACCTGGCGCGCGGGCGTGGACATCCTGTCGTTCGGCGCCACCAAGAACGGCGCCATGGGCGCCGAGGCCGTCGTGTGCTTCGACGCCGCGACGGCGGCGGGCTTCGAGTACCGGCGCAAGCGCGCCGGGCAGCTGTTCTCGAAGATGCGCTTCGTGTCCGCGCAGCTCGACGCGTACCTTACGGACGGCCTGTGGCTGCGCAATGCGGCGCGGGCCAACGCCGCGGGGGCGCGCCTGGCGGCCGGCATCCGTGCCGTCCCGGGTGCCGAGGTGCTGGTGCCGGTCGAGGCCAACGAGGTGTTTGCGCGACTGCCGGACCGCGTGATCGCCGGCCTGGGCGAGCGCGGCTTCCGCTTTCACGCCTGGGACCATGCGTTGGGCCCGGGGTCGGTACGCCTGGTGACCGCGTTCAACACGCGCGACGAGGACATTGCGGCATTCCTGGCCGCGGCCCGCTCGCTCGCCTAGGCAAAGGAGGCCGCGATGCTGTACCCGATCCTTGTGTGGCTGCACGTCGTCGCCGCGGCAATCGCCGTCGGCGCCAATGTCACCTATGGCGTGTGGCTCGCGCGCGTGCGCACGCATCCGGGGGCGTTGCCGTTCACCCTCGCGACGGTGAAGTTCATCGACGATCGCATCGCCAATCCCGCCTACGTCTTCGTGGCGATCACCGGCGTGGTGCTGGTGTGGCTCGGGCCCCTGTCGTTCACGACTCCCTGGGTGCTGGCCTCCATCGTCTTGTTCTTGGCCGTCGCCGCCATCGGCTTCCTAATGTACACGCCGACGCTCAAGGCGCAGGTGGCTCTGGCCGAGGCCCGCCGCCAAGACACGGCGGAATTCGCGGCGTTGAGCCGTACCGGCCGTATCCTTGGCCCGCTGATTGGCGTTCTCGTGGTGGCGATCCTGTTCCTCATGGTGGTGCAGCCGCCGCTGTGGGGCTGACAGGCGAGGTCTCCTTCTTGCCCTAAGTCTTCGCCGCGCCACGGCGTTCCCGGCACTCAGGCCCTTTTCGGTTTCCGGAATGACACGCCTCCGCCACAGGACCCCTGCTATTTCCTGGCGGCGACGCTCCCGCGCATGGTTGGGAGAGCCGGTCCTCAGGAGATTGGCATGTTGGGCTGGGCACTGATGTTCCTGCTGGTTGCGGACGATGCCGGCATTCTCGGCTTCGGCGTCGCCGCCGCCGTCTCGACCAACATCGCGCAGGTCCTGTTCTTCATCTTCCTGATCGCGTTCGTGGTGTCGCTGATCGTGCACTTGGCGCGCGGCCGCACTCCGCCGATGTAACTGCGCCGCCCACGCAGCGACCACGCGGCCCCCTGGGCGACGCCGCCGCACGCGATGCGGCGGCTGGCGATTTGGGGACGAGCGTCAGACGATCGTTGCAACGCAACGGATGGTTCTGGAGGATCGAAGACATGCGCGAAGCACGCACGACGGACGCCGCCGAAAGGCTCGAGGCATTGCAGGCACAGCTCACCAAGCTGCGCACCGAGTTCGAGAAGCTGACCGAGGCCGTCACCGATGGTCTCGATGAGACGCGCGGCAAGGCGCGCAAGATCCTCACGGACGCCAAGGAGTACGCGGCGCAGGCGAAGGACTATGCGGTTCACGCCAAGGACTACGCCCGCGACCGCGCCTACGCGGCCGAGCACGCGGTGGAGGACACGGTGAAGGACCACCCTTTGTCGACGCTGATGGTGGCGGCCGGCGTTGGTTTCGTCATCGGCGCCCTGATGCGCCGGTAGTCCTCGCCAGGACCGGGTACAGCGCTCGCCGCGTGCGTTCCGTGGTTCGCTCCCTCCTTAACGGGATCGCTACCGCGGTGGCGCTGCCCCGTGCCGCGCTCGCGGCCAGGCGCGGCATTCGCCGCGCCTCCACCAAGCTCGCCGTCTATGCCGCCGCCGCTGCGCTCGTGCTCACCGGCGCCGGATTCCTGCTCGCCGCATTGGTGATCTATCTCGCCGGCGAGTTCGGCATCCTCAATGCGACGCTGATGGTGGGCGGCGGCCTGGTCGCACTCGGGCTTGGCATCGTGCTCGCGTCCAAGCTCACCGCGTCGCGGCCGCGCCGCTTCCGGGCGCTGGCGCACGCCGAGGCATCCTTTGCGATGCAGCCCGACGAGCGCGCCGCCGCCGGCCTGTTCGAGGAACGTCTTGCCGAGGCGAGCGGCAAGCATTTTGTGCCGCTCGCCGTCGCCGCGCTCGCGATGGGCATCGCCGCCGGGTATCTGCGCGGCAAGCCCCCGGAATCGGACACGGACTGAGCCGCTCGCGGCTTGTTCCTTGATCCGCGGCCGTCCGGCGGCTATCTCTGTTGCCGGCTCCTAGTCCCCTTCGTCTAGTGGCCCAGGACACCGCCCTCTCACGGCGGTAACAGGGGTTCGACTCCCCTAGGGGACGCCAACAATATCAAATAGTTACGTCTGCCCCGAGTGCTTGGCCGTGGACTGCCTGCACTTGGTGGTCCAGGCGCAATGTTAGTCCCAAGCGCCCGCTGAGGCCAAGCTGGCCGGCAGGCGCAGCGGAGCGGAGCCGAACGGCCAGCTTGGGAGGACCGCTTCCGGCGCCGGCGGCCGGTAGCCGAGCGCGCTGTGGG
>VGER01000088.1 GCA_016869235.1 Alphaproteobacteria bacterium
GCTGATCTGACGCCTTGGCTCCACCGCTACAACTGGCACCGACCTCATGCCAGTATCGGTTCGATGCCACCCATCAGCAGACTCGGCCTGACCCGGAACAACCTATTGAGGCTCCACAACTAGAGCGCTTTCAGGCGAAGTTTGGAGCGGTTCGCCGCGGGAAGCGCGGCAAAATCAAGAAACTGGAGCGCGTCTCTGGTTCTTTGTCTTCTGAACGCGCTCTAGCGGCCGGCGGCCTGCATCATCTCGCGCAGCACGGCGACGGCCGTGGAGGCCTTGTGCTGCTCGAGGTCGGTCTTGGCGTCGGCGAGGTCTTCCTCGGCATCCTTGAGACGCTTCTCGAGGCTGGCGCGGTCGAGCGTCGCCACTTCCACCGCGTCGTCGGCGAGCACCGTGCAGCGGTTGGCCGACACCTCGCAGATGCCGCCCGAGAGGAAGATGCGGTCGGGCGCGCCGGTGCCCTTGTGCACCTCGATCACGCCCGGGCGGATGGTCGAAATGACCGGCGCGTGGCCGGGGAGGACGCCGAAGTCGCCTTCGGTGCCGGGCACCACGACCATGTCCACGTCCTCCGAGAGCAGCTGGCGCTCGGGCGAGACGAGGTCGAATTTGACTTTGTCGGCCACGGACAGACCCGGCTAGGCGGCTTCGGCGGCGAGACGCTTCGCCTTGGCGACGGCGTCGTCGATGGTGCCGACCATGAGGAACGCCGACTCGGGCAAGTCGTCGTGCTTGCCCTCGACGATCTCGCGGAAGCCGCGGATCGACTCCTCGAGGGAGACGAACACGCCCTTGGTGCCGGTGAACACCTCGGCGACGTGGAAGGGCTGGCTCATGAAGCGCTCGATCTTGCGGGCGCGCGCCACGGTCAGCTTGTCCTGCTCGGAGAGCTCGTCCATGCCGAGGATGGCGATGATGTCCTGGAGCGACTTGTAGGTCTGCAGGATCTTCTGCACGTCGCGGGCGACCTTGTAGTGTTCCTCGCCGACGATGCGCGGATCCATCATGCGCGAAGTCGAGTCGAGCGGGTCTACCGCCGGGTAGATGCCCTTCTCGGCAATCGAGCGCGACAGCACGGTGGTCGCGTCGAGGTGCGAGAACGACGTCGCCGGAGCGG
The DNA here is from genome assembly GCA_016869235.1 of Alphaproteobacteria bacterium. Taxonomy (GTDB): domain Bacteria; phylum Pseudomonadota; class Alphaproteobacteria; order UBA2966; family CAIVPW01; genus CAIVPW01. The sequence goes on from VGER01000088.1 coordinate 1,118, forward strand.
GGTCGGTCAGGTCGTCGGCCGGCACGTAGATGGCCTGCACCGAGGTGATCGAGCCCTTGTTGGTGGAGGTGATGCGCTCTTGCAGGTTGCCCATGTCGGTAGCGAGCGTCGGCTGATAGCCCACCGCCGAGGGGATGCGGCCGAGAAGCGCCGACACCTCGGAGCCCGCCTGGGTGAAGCGGAAGATGTTGTCGATGAAGAGCAGCACGTCCTTGCCCTCTTCGTCGCGGAAGTACTCGGCGATGGCGAGGCCGGAGAGCGCGACGCGGGCGCGCGCGCCCGGCGGCTCGTTCATCTGGCCGAACACCAGCGCGGCCTTCGACTGGCCGTCGAGCTTGATGACGCCCGACTCCTGCATCTCGTGATAGAGGTCGTTGCCCTCGCGGGTGCGCTCGCCTACGCCGGCGAACACCGAGAGGCCGCCGTGCGCCTTGGCGATGTTGTTGATCAGCTCGGTGATGATGACGGTCTTGCCCACGCCGGCGCCCCCGAACAGGCCGATCTTGCCGCCTTTGGCGTAGGGCGCCAGCAGATCGACGACCTTGATGCCGGTGACGAGGATCTCCGCCTCGGTGGACTGATCGACGAAGTCGGGCGCCGGGCGGTGGATCGGCTGCTTGCGCGTGGTCTTCACCGGGCCGCGCTCGTCCACCGGCTCGCCGATGACGTTCAGGATGCGGCCGAGCGTCTCCGGACCCACCGGCATCATGATCGGGCTGCCCGTGTCGGTGACCGTCGTGCCGCGCACGAGGCCGTCGGTGGTGTCCATGGCGACCGTGCGCACCGTCGACTGGCCGAGATGCTGCGCGACCTCGAGCACCAAGCGGCGGCCGCCGGTGGTGATCTCGAGCGCGTTCATGATCGCCGGCAGCGCCCCCTCGGGGAACTCGACGTCCACGACGGCGCCGAGCACCTGGCTCACACGTCCGACGACATTGGTCTGCTTCGTTGCCATAACCCTGCTCCTGTCTTCTTCCCCGCGCCGCGCGCCGGCCGCCAACCCGCTGCCGCGGGCCCCCGGGTCCGTCGGCTAGATCGCCTCGGCGCCCGAGATGATCTCGATGAGTTCCTTGGTGATGTTGGCCTGGCGCGCGCGGTTGTAGCTGAGCGTCAGCTTGGCGATCATCTCGCCCGCGTTGCGCGTCGCTGAGTCCATGGCGTTCATCTGTGCGCCCTGGAAGCTGGCGTTGTTCTCCAAGAGCGCGTTCAACACCTGCACAGACAGATTGCGCGGCAAGAGCTCGACCAGGATCTCGCCCTCGTCCGGCTCGGCCTCGTAGGAGGCGTCACCTTCGAGCTTGGCGGCGCTGCCCTCCTGGATCGCGACCGGGATGAGCTGCTTCTCGGTCGGCACCTGCGAGATCACCGACTTGAACGTGTTGTAAAAGATGACGCAGCGGTCGAACTCGCCGGCGCTGAACATGGCGGTGATCTGCTCGGCGATGCCCTGGGCGTCGGCGTAGGTGATCCTGCGCATCTTCGACGTGTCGACCTGGCCGACGAAGCGGGCGCCATGGTCGCGGCGCAGGGCGTCGCGGCCCTTGCGGCCGACCGGCATGATCTTGACGGCCTTGCCCTCGGCAAGCAGCGCGTTGATGCGCCGGCGCGCCGTGCGCACCAGCGTCGAGTTCAACGCCCCGCACAGACCGCGGTCCGAGGTGACGATGACGACCAGGACCGTCTGGTCCTTGCCGGTGCCGACCAGAAGCTTCGGCATGTCTTCCGTGCGCGGCATGCCGGCCGCGACGGAAGCCATCACGCGGCTCATATGTTGCGCGAACGGGCGCGCGGCCTCGGCCCACTCCTGCGCCCGGCGCAGCTTCGACGCGGCGACCATCTTGGTCGCCGACGTGATCTTGCGCGTCGACTTCACGCTGTCGATGCGCTTGCGAAGGTCCTTGAGGCTCGGCATTTCGGCTCGGCTGCGGTCAGGCGAACTTGGCGGCGAAGTCGCCGATCACCTTCTTGAGGCGATCGGAGGTCGCGTCCGACAGGGCTTTCTCGGTGCGGATCGTCTTCAAGAGGTCGGCGTGGTTGGCGCGCACCTCCTTGAGGAGGGCCGCCTCGAAGCGCGAGATGTCCGCCACCGCGACCTTGTCGAGGAAGCCGCGCACGCCGGCGAACAGGCCGACCACCTGTTCCTCGACCGGCAGCGGCGAGAACTGCGGCTGCTTGAGGAGCTCGGTCAGGCGGTCGCCGCGCGCCAGCAGGCGCTGGGTGGTGGCGTCGAGGTCGGCGGCGAACTGCGAGAACGCGGCCATCTCGCGGTACTGGGCAAGCTCGAGCTTCATCGTGCCCGACACCTGCTTCATCGCCTTGATCTGGGCGGCCGAGCCGACGCGCGATACCGAGATGCCGACGTTGATGGCCGGGCGGATGCCTTTGAAGAACAGCGATGACTCGAGGAAGATCTGGCCGTCGGTGATCGAGATGACGTTGGTCGGAATATAGGCCGACACGTCGCCGGCCTGGGTCTCGATGACCGGCAGGGCGGTGAGCGAGCCGCCGCCGTTCTTCTCGTTCATCTTCGCCGCGCGCTCGAGCAAGCGGGAGTGCAGATAGAACACGTCGCCCGGGTACGCCTCGCGGCCCGGCGGGCGGCGCAGCAGCAGCGACATCTGGCGGTAGGCGACGGCCTGCTTGGACAGGTCGTCATAGATGATGAGTGCATGCATGCCGTTGTCACGGAAGTACTCGCCCATCGTGCAGCCGGTGTACGGCGCCAGGAACTGCAGCGGCGCGGGATCCGACGCCGTGGCGGCGACGACGATGGTGTAGTCCATCGCGCCCTGCTCCTGCAGGGTCTTGACGATCTGCGCCACGGTCGAGCGCTTCTGCCCGATCACGACGTAGATGCAGTAGAGCTTCACCTTCTCGTCGGTGCCGGAGTTGACGGCCTTCTGGTTGATAATCGCGTCGATGGCGACGGCGGTCTTGCCGGTCTGGCGGTCGCCAATGATCAGCTCTCGCTGGCCGCGGCCGATAGGAACCAGCGAATCGACCGCCTTGAGGCCAGTCTGCATCGGCTCGTGCACCGACTTGCGCGGGATGATGCCGGGCGCCTTGACCTCGGCGCGGCCGCGCTGGGCACCCTGGATGGGGCCCTTGCCGTCGATCGGGTTGCCGAGGCCGTCAACGACGCGGCCCAACAGACCCTTACCGACCGGCACGTCGACGATGGCGCCGGTGCGCTTGACGATGTCGCCTTCCTTGATGCCGCGGTCGTCGCCGAAGATCACGATGCCGACGTTGTCGGTCTCGAGGTTGAGCGCCATGCCGCGCACGCCCCCGGGAAACTCGACCATCTCGCCCGCCTGGACGTTGTCGAGACCGTAGGCCCGCGCGATGCCGTCGCCCACCGACAGCACCCGGCCGACCTCCGAGACTTGCGCCTCGGTGCCGAAGTCTTTGATTTGCTCCTTCAGGATCGAGGAGATCTCGGCGGCCCGGATGTCCATCAGGCGACCTCTTTCATTGCGTTCTGGAGGTTGAAGAGCTTGGTTCGAAGCGACGAGTCGACCATGCGCGAACCCAGGCGCACGATCAGGCCGCCGAGGATGCTCGGATCGACCCGGGTGGAAAGGCGGACCTCGCGGCCGGCGACCTTGGCCAGCGCCTTGCGCACGGCGTCGACCTGGGCCGCGCCCAGCTCCTTGGCCGAGGTGACCTCGGCGGCGACCTCGCCCTTGTGGTGCGACACAAGGACGCGGAAGGCGCGGATCATCTGCGGCAGGAGGAAGAGGCGGCGGTTCTGGGTCACCAGCCCGACGAACTTGGCGGCCAGACCCTTGATGCCGGCCCTGGCCAGCACGGCGGCTATCGCCTTGCCCTGCTCGTCCCGGTCGATGACCGGGCTGCGGATCAGGCGGGCGAGATCGGGGCTCTGGTGGACGAGGGCGGCGACGCGATCGAGCGCGGAAGCCACGGCATCCGTCTGCTTTTCGCCCTGCGCGAGGTCGAACAGGGCGGCTGCGTACCGGCCGGCGAGGCCGGAAACGAGGCTCGAATCTGCGGTCAAAAGGGTGCCCTGGCTAACTCTGGTGCGCGGCCGCGGATCGCCCTCCTGGCGGCCCGTAACGCACTGAAAACAAAAGAAAATCTGCCGGCTATAGACCCCTGCCGACAGGGCAGCGGATACCTATCACACGGACCCCCGGCCGCGCAACCCAACCAGCCCGCCGGAGCCTGCGTCCGATGGTCCCGCTGACGGCGGCCGAGCGGGCAGGAAAAAAGGCGGCGAGCCGAGGCCCGCCGCCCTTGGTGTTCGCCGGATCGGCCTAGCGCAGCTGGACGATCGTCACCGCGTTCTGCGCGTTCTGGGGGATGACGAGCTGGTTGCGCTTGCTGTCGTAGGCCATCGAGGCCGCGGTCGGGATGCAGTCGGCAATCGCCTCGGCCGCCTGGTTCGGGCGGATGCGGGCGACGGTGCCGCGCTGCACGCTCGAGATGAGCTTGGTTCCGTCGGCCAGGATAACGAGGCCGTCGTTGCCCGCATCGGTGGACTTCTCCGTCTTGGCGAGCGTGCCGTCGGGTGTGTAGGTCAGCACGTCGTTGGTGCCGATGAGCACCACGACGATGGTGCCCTCGCCGTCGATGGCGACGCCATTGGGACGGTTGACCCGCTCGCCCTCGGCGAAGGTCGAGACCTGACCCTGCGGCGTGATCTTGTGCACCTTGTTGGTGCCGGTGTCGGTCACATAGATGGTGCCGTCGCGCGCCACCTCGAGGTCGTTCAACGTCTGGGCGCCCTGGATGACGTGCTGGCCCTCGGGCTGGCCGGTCGCCATGTCGAACATGCGCACGTGATCGATGTCGGCGACATAGAGAATGCCGTTCTCGATGTCCGAGCCGCGCGGGTCGTTGAGCGTGATGCCGTTGGACGGCTGGTTGGCCGCGGCGGTTCTCGGACTTGCGCCGCGGCACCGAGGGCATCTCGCAGCGCATGCTGACGCTCACCTTGCGCGGCCTAGAGCGCGACGGAATGGTCTCGCGCACCGTGCATCCGACCCAGCCGCCGAGCGTCGAGTACGCGCTGACCGAGCTCGGGCGAACGCTGCTCGATCCCATCCGCGGGCTAGCCGCATGGGCGGAGGGCAATCGCACGTCGATCCAGAATGCGCGGGCCCGCTTCGACGCGCAATTCGGCAAGAGCCCCGCGCCCACCGCGACCGCGCCGCCGAAGCGCGCGCCGGCGCGCTAGGGCCGCTCCGCCCTCGTGGGGCCAGATCTGATCGAGTCCGAACAGGATGGCGTACTCTAGGACGCCGCCCCAGTCGTAGATGAAGTTCACGTAGTCGCTGCAGGCGTCGGTGTAACCGAGGCCGAGCCGCAGGGCTCCCGGCGCTCGACGGTCCGAATGTGAGCCACGCCAAATCCGTGCGGGTTCGCCGCCGGCAGGCCGTCGTCAGGCCGGCGACTGCTCCCGCGCCAGCGCGGCGGCGGCAAGGCGGCGGAACACGGCGGTGCCGGCGCGCTCCCCGGCGCGCAGCGTCTCGGTGACCCAGCGGTTGGCGCGTCCGGCGCAGCCGGCGCCGTAGTGCACGCTTGCCGTG
>VGER01000089.1 GCA_016869235.1 Alphaproteobacteria bacterium
CATTGGCGTCAAGCCAGGCGCGCTTGCCCGCCCAGCTGAGGAACGACGACCCCGGGTCGAGCTCGGTCATGCGCGACAGCGCCCGCCCTTTTCCAGCACCGGCGTGATGAACGGTTCCCAAATGTACATCGCATCCACGTCGCCCTTCTCCATCGCGGCGATCTGCTGCGGCGGCGCCATGCCGACGATGTTCACCGATTTCGGGTCGACGCCGTACTTCGCCAGCGTGCGCAGCGTGCCGTAGTGCGCGTCCGAGCCCTGCACCAGGGCCACCTTGCGGCCGACGAGGTCCTTGATCGACTTCACCGGGCTGTTGGCGGGTACCAGGAGCGCCTGCAGCGGGTTGTAGTCCATGAAGATCGAGATGAAGTGCAGGTCCTGGCCGTTGGCCTTGGCCAGGCTGAACGCCCCCATGCCGCCCCAGGCGAGGTCGATCTGCCCGCCGGCGAGCGCGGCGAACTGCGCCGGGCCGGAGGTGAACTTGACCAGGTTCACCTCGAGTCCCAGTTTCTCGAAGTACTTCTCATGGATGGCGATATAGATCGGGCCGTTGACGATCGGCTGCATGCCGACGCTGATCTTGCGCAGGGCTTGCGCCTGCGCCGCGCCGGCGGTGAGCAGGACGGCGGCGGCGAGCGCCAGCGTGGCCGCGCCGAGCCGGCGGCCGGGGTTGCCTGTTGCGGATTTCATGTGCGTTCCTCCTTTGGGTGTGGTTTCAGTGGGCCAGCAGCTTCAGCGTCTTCAGCTTCAGCGCCATGAAGGGCGCCGAGGCGGAAACCTCGTCGTAGACCCGCGGCCGCGGGATGCCGACGTCGATCGTCTCGATGATGCGGCCCGGGTGCGCGCTCATCACGTGCACCCGGTCGGAAATGAAGATCGCCTCCTCGATGTCGTGCGTGATGAACAGCACCGTCGGGCGGTACTCGGCGGCGAGTTCGAGCAGCAGCCGCTGCATGCCGAGGCGCGTCTGGTAGTCGAGCGCGCCGAACGGCTCGTCCATCAGGAGCACTCGCGGCTCGTTGATCAGCACGCGCGCGATCTGCAGCCGCTGGCGCATGCCGCCCGAGAGCTGGTACGGATAGTGGCGCTCGAACCTCGCCAGCCCCACCGCGCGGATGTAGTGCTCGGCGTTCGCGGAGATCCGGTCGCGCGCCACGCCGCGCATGCGCGGGCCGAAGGACACGTTGTCGATCACGTTGAGCCACGGATAGAGCTGCGGCTGCTGGAACACCACGCCGCGGTCCTGGCCGGGCGCCGCGATGCGCCGCCCGTCGAGCAGGAGCTCGCCCTCGTCCGGGGAGTCGAACCCGGCGACCATGCGCAGGAGCGTCGACTTGCCGCAGCCGCTCGGGCCGACGAGCGACACGATCTCGGAGGTGGCGATGCTGAACGAGACGCCATCGAGCGCGCGCAACGGCTCGCCGCCCCCGGCGCGCGCAAACGAGCGGCCGACGCCGCGCACTTCCAGCGCGACGCCGCCGCTCATTGCTTGCCCCGCCAGTGCAGCAGGCGCCGCTCGACGAGCAGCAGCAGGCCCTCGAGCGCAAGCCCGATCAGGCCGATGGTGATGATGCCGACGTAGACGTACGGGATGCGGAAGAACGTCGTCGCGTCCATGATAAGGAAGCCCAGTCCCACCTGAGCGGCGATCAGCTCGGCGGCGACCACCAGCGCCCACGACAGCGTCATCGAGACGCGCATGCCGGTGAGGATCGCCGCGGCCGACGCGGGAATCGTGACATGGAAGAAGATCTGGCGGTCGGTGAGCCCGAGCGAGCGCGACGCGAGCAGCAGGTCCTCGGGCACGGAGCGCACGCCCGAGGCGGTGTTCACCGTCATGTAGAGGAATGAGGTCAGGAAGATCAGCGCGACCTTGGAGAGCTCGCCGATGCCGAAGTAGAAGACGAACAGCGGCACCAACGCGATCGGCGGGATCGGGCGCAGGAAGGTGAGGAACGGCGAGACGATGGCGTCGAACAGGCGGCTCGAGCCGATGAGGATGCCGACCGGCACGCCCACCAGCACGGCGATCACGAAGCCCGAAAGCGCGCGGCCCATCGAGGCGCCGATCTGCATCCAGAAGGGCTTGCCCGAGTAGCCGTTCTGCACGAGTTCCGCGACCGAGCCCGCGAGCGTCTGCGCGGGCGGGAAGCGGTTCGGGTCGAGCACGCCGAGCCAGCTCGCCACGAGCCACGCGCCGAGCGCCACGCCGACCGAGGCGACGCTAACCAGCCAGTAGTGTCCTGGGGAGTCGGTGCGCATCGCCGCTAGATCGACATCGCTTGCCCGCCGTTGACGTCGAGCGCGGCCCCGTTGACGAAGCCTGCTTCCTCGGAGGCGAGGTAGGCCACTGCCGCCGCGACGTCCTCCACCCGCCCCTGCCTGCGCACCGGGATCGAGGCGACGACGCGCGCGCGCTCTTCGGGCGTCTGGCGCTCGCCGAGGAAGCGCTCGACGCGCGGCGTGAGGATCGCGCCGGGACAGATGGTGTTGCAGGTGATGCCGTCGGGACCGAACTCCTGCGCGAGCTGCAGCGTGAAGGCCTGCACCGCGCCCTTGGCGGCGACATACGGCGTGCCGGCAAAGAGCGAGCCGAAGCGCCCGGCCTTGCTGCCCATGTTGACGATGCGCCCGTAGCCGTTCCTGCGCATCACCGGGATCACCGCGCGCGTGGTGGCGACGCACGCGCTCACGTTCAGCGCCAGGACGCGCTCCCAATCCTCGTCGGACTGCTCTAGGAACCGGAACGGCACGTGCAGCGAGCCGCCGATGTTGTTCACCAGCACGTCGATGCGGCCCTCGCTCGCGGCGAGCTCGGCGACCCCGGCCTCGACCTGCCCGCGCTCGAGCATGTCGAGCTGGCGGACGCGCACGCGCACGCCGCGCCGCTCGCCCTCGTCAGTCGCCTCCTGCAGCGCCCGGGCGTCGCGATCCCAGATCGTGACGCGGGCGCCCTCGGCCGCAAGCCGGTAAGCGGCCGCCTGGCCGAGGCCCGTGGCGGCGGCGGTGATCAGGGCGACGCGGTTCTCGAAACGGGTCACGGCGCGCCGTTCAGTAGTGGGACACGGGCACATGGCTCGACTCGGGATCAACCTTCGCGTCGATCACGCACGGCGCGCCCGAGCGGTGCGCTTCCTCGAGGGCATCGCCGAGCTGTCCCGGGGCATTCACGCGCATCCCCTTGCAGCCCAGGCCCTCGGCGATGCGCGCGAAGTCGATCTCGGCGAAGTCCACCGCGATGCGCGACGCCTTCAGGTTGTCGCGCACCATGCCAAGGCCGCTGTTGTTCGCCACCACCACCACGAGGGGCAGGTCGTTCTGCACGCAGGTGGCGAGCACCGGCAAGGTCATCATGAAGCCGCCGTCCCCCGCGAGGCAGGTGACGCGCTTTTCCGGGTGCACGAGCTTGGCCGCCGCTGCCGCGGGCGCGCCCCAACCCATTCCGCCGATGCCGCCGGGAACGATCAGCTGTCCCGGCGTCCGCACGCGCAGCTGGCTCGTCGCCCAGATGCGGTTCGAGCCCGCGTCGAGCGTGAGCAGGTCCCCGGGCGTGAGGAACCGGTCGAACGCCTGCACGACGTCTGAAAGGCTCACGCTTCCCGGCGCCGCCGTGTGCCGCGCCACGATGCCGTAGTCCGTCGCCTTCTGCACCTCGGCCACTTTCCCGCGCCGCACCGCGGCGCGCGCCGGGTCCCACGCGCGCGCGAGCAGCTGGTCGATCGCGTCGCCGCAGTCGCCCTGCACCGCGAGGTCCATCGGGTAGACCCACGCGGCGTTGCGCGGGTCGACGTCAACCTGCGCGAGCTTCTGCTCGCCGGGGCGGATGAGCTTCGCATCGCGAAAGCGCAGGTAGTCCGGGCCGAGGCTGGCGCCGAGGACGATCACGCAGTCGGCCGCTTCCAGCGCCCGGTTGGCGCAGGCCATGCCCCAGGTGCCGAGCATGCCGACGCTGTAGGGCCGGTCCTCGGCGACGACGCCCTTCGCGTTGTAGCTCGTCGCCACGGCGGCGCCGCTCGCCTCGGCCAGCCGCGCGAGCTTGGCGCCCGCCCCGGCGGCCGCCACGCCGTTGCCGGCCACGATCACGGGAAAGCGCGCGGCGTCGAGCAGGTCCCCCAGCCGGGCCATCGCCGAGGCGTCGGGGCGCGCCGGCGCATGCGCGAAGTAACCCGCGCTCGGAAAGATCCGCGCGCGCGGGGCCTCGGGCATCTCGCGACGGATGATCGGCGTCTTCAGGATCACCGCCGCCGGGCCCTTGCGCGGCAGCGCGGCGTGCTTGAACGCCATCTGGATGCCGTAGACCGCGTCCTGCGGCTCGGTGGCGTAGGTGCAGTACTTGGTGATCGAGCCGAGCATCTGCCTGATGTCGGCGCCGCCGTAGTCGCCGGTCATCGTTTGGTAGACGCCGTACTGCCCGAAGCCGTCGTAGTCCGAGGTTTCGGTCAGCACCACCATCGGCGAACCGGCGAAGTGCGCTTCCAGGATGCCGAACGCGCCCGTGGTAGAGGCGAACGGCCCCTGCCCCATGAACAGACCCGGGCGCCCGGTCAGGCGCCCGGTCACCTGCGCCATGACGGAAGCGATCTGCTCGGAGCGCGTGAGCACCACGCGGATGTCCTTGCGCCGCTTGTGGAACTCGTCGAGCGTCCAGGTAATGCCCAGTCCCGGCAGGGTGAAGGCGGTCTGCGCGCCGCACTCGATCAAGGTTTCGACGATGGCCTGCTTGGTCAGCATGTCGCCCGCCTACCCCTTCTGCATGCCGGCTTCGCGCAGCCGCGTCTTGCGCATTGTTGCGGACATCGGGTTCCTCCGTTCAGTTCATCCAGGTTCCGCCGTTGACGTCGAGCACGTGGCCGGTGATGTACGACGCCTCGGGCGAGCACAGGAAACGGCACGCCTCGGCGACCTCCTCGGGCCTGCCGAGGCGCCCGAGCGGCACGCGGGACGCGATCGCCGGCCAGCGCTCGCGCGGGATCATGTCGCCCTCGATCGAGCCGGGCGCGACGCAGTTGACGCGCACGCCGTGGGGCGCGAGCTCCACGGCGAACGAACGGGTGAGCGAGATGACGCCGGCCTTCGCGGCGCAGTAGTGCGGCTTGGTACCGTCGGCGGAGGCGGTGAGCGCTGCATAGCCGACGCGCGCGGCGCGCGAAGAGATCAGCACGGCGCTTCCGGCGGCGGCCCTCAGCGGCTCGAGGGCCGCGCGCATCACGTGGAAAGCGCCGGTCAGGTTGACGTCGATGACCTCGGCCCATTCCGCGGGGCTCAGCGCGCCGACCGGCACGGCCGGCCGCGTGATGGCGGCGGAGTGAACCAGCGCGGCGAGCGGCGCGCCGGCGGCGGCCACCAGGCGCTCGCAGGAGGCGTAGTCGCGCACGTCGCACTCGGCCCAGGCCATGCCCTCCGGAAGCGCCGCCGCCGGCGGCGCGAGGTCGCCGATGAGGACGCGGTGCGTCGGCGCGAAGCGCTGCGCGATGGCCCATCCGATGTTGCGGCTACCTCCCGTGACCAGCGCGACCGGCCGCATGGCCCCTCCCTGCCGTGGCGACGCGCAAAGTCTAGGCCGGGCGGGCGATAGCCGTATAGTGAGTTTTCTGGATCATCTGATAACCAGGCAGGATCATGCGCGCCCGCGCCGCCGGGGCACGGCTGCCCAGTGCAGCGCCGCAAGGAACTGCTCCAGTATCGGCGAGCGGTCCGCGCGCGTACGGCGGCTGAAGAGCGCGAGGGGCGGCAGCGGCGCGACGGGCGCCACCGGGAGCACCACCAGCGCGCCGCCGGACTGCTCGAGCGGCACGTTCTCGCTGCGCATGGCGCCCAGCAGGCGCGGGTCCCGCCCGATCAGCGCGGCCATGGTGATCGGCGAGAGCGTCTCCACCGCCGCCGACGGCGGCGCGAGCCCCTGGTCGAAGTACGCCGCCATGAAGGCGCGCCTGACCAGCGAGTTCTGCGGCTGCAGCACCCAGGTCTCCTGCTGCAGATCCTTCCAGCGCAGCCGGCGCGCGCGCGCGAGGCGGTGGCGGGCCGAGGCCACCACCGAGACGCGGTCCTCGCGGATCACCTCGGAAGCGAGCTCGCCGATCGCCTCGGCGCCGAGCACGTCGGGCGCCAGCGCGCCGAAGACGCAGTCGAGCTCGCCCGCCATGAGCTTGCCGAGGAGGTCGCTCACCGCGCCTTCGCGGATGCGCACCGCGACGCCGGGCTGCACCGCGCGCAGGCGCGCGATCGCCTCGGTCGCGATCAAGGTGATGGAAAACGTGCCGATGCGCAGCACGGCGGTGGCGCCCGAGCGCAGCGCGCCCACCTCGTCCTCGGTGAGCGCCACCTCGTTGCAGATCACCGCGGCGCGCCGGATCGCCGCCTGCCCGAGCGCGTTGGGCGCCACGCCGCTGCGGCTGCGGTCGAAGAGCCGCGCGCCGAACACGTCCTCGATCTCGCGCAGCATCTTGCTGACCGCGGGCTGGCTGAGGCTCAGCCGCCGCGCCGCGCCGCGCACCGTGGGCTGG
>VGER01000090.1 GCA_016869235.1 Alphaproteobacteria bacterium
AGCGTCTGCTCAGAAACGCCGATCTGCCGGCTGGCGTCGGCTACCGACGCACCCTTCGCCACCACAACCTCAACTTCACGCAGCTTCCCGATGATCTGCTCGGCCGTAAATCGCTGACGCGGCATCCAATTCTCCATTCAAAAGTGGGCCAATCCCAACTCTGGGCTTGGACCACTTTCGACAGGGCAGACCACTTCCTCGGCGATCGCCGCGCCGGAGCCCATCACCGTCTCGGCGCCGAACCACGTGGCGAATAGCGAGCCCGCGACGAGAACGACGCCCAGCGACCGGCCGGCGACGAGAAAGTCGGTCTCGCCGGAAATCCGCCGCGCCGCCCAGGCCCCGATCGCCAGCGACACCAGGAAGTACGCCGCAACCGCACCCGCAGCATGGAAGCCCCCGCTCCCCGGCTCGCCACCGCGCCGTTCAGTGTGTTCACAAACGGGTTGCTGCGCAATGAATCGGGAGCGCCCTCGAGCGCTACCGACCGCGCCGCCGAGCGAAGGAAGGTCTTACAGCGGTCTGCCGCGATTCATGGCGCCTGCCGCATCCTCCGGCGTCACCGATTGGACGCGCAATGCGACGTTGCGGCCGCCCTCGGCGTTGTAGGTCATGGCGACCCGCGTTCCGGGCACGAGGCCCGCGGGAACATTCTCACCGCGAAGTCGCGTCTTGGCTGGACGCGGGCACCGCCCCGTGTCGGCGCGATGGGGCGAATCCCTGGCACGGAGCCGCCAAGACGGCCGGAGCAGCGCTGGCTAGACGGAGCACCCGCGCGTATGATCCCGCCGCTTTCGCCCAAGGTTCCCACCCTCGGACCCACTACCTCATGCTGAAGCGGATACTTGATAGCGTCTTGGCGGTGATCGCCGTCGCCGCCGTTGTCGGCCTTGGCCTCACCTGGGTGAAACGCGACGACCTCGTGTTCTGGTGGGCGAGCCCTCGCATCAACTATGGCGAGCAACCCCGCACCACCATCCCAGTGTACCTGTTTGCGGAGCAGTGGGCGGCACATCCCGACAAAAAGGACAATGCCGACCTCGTCCCGCCCGGCTTCACCGACAACCAGGCGACCGCTCAGGTCGACGTCTTCTTCATTCACGGCTCATCGCATTTCGGCTTTCAGTGGAATGCCGAGGCGCAGGACCCGGCCGTGAAGGCGGTGGTCGATGGCCCGCTGATGGCTCTCGACGCGTCGGTATTCAACGGCTGCTGCCGGGTTTTCGCGCCGCGCTATCGCCAGGCGCACTTCGCCTCGATCGAACGGACAAGCGGCAACGGGCGCAACGCGCTCGAGCTCGCCTTCAACGACATCGTGCGCGCCTGGGACTCCTACGTGATGGACAGCAACCGCGGCCGGCCGTTCTTCATCGTCGGCCACGACCAGGGCGCAGTGCTGGCCCAGCGCCTGCTCGACCTGCGCATCGAGCCCGGCACGCGCCTGACGGAGCGCATGATCGCCGCGTATTTGATCGGCGGCGGCATAGCCGAGCGCCGGTTCGGCGGCAGCTTCAAGAACATCAAGATCTGCGAGACGCCGACCGACAGTCGATGCGTGGTGGCGTGGGAAACGTTCGTGGCCGGTACGGATCCGGCCGAGCAGCCAAACGCGAAGGAGGCCTGGGACAACCGCGCCTGGACGTTCCTCGAGGAGGAACGCCGCCTGTGCACCAACCCGCTGACGTGGACGGTGAACGCCAAGGGCGACGCCAGCTTGCATCTCGGCGCGCTGCCGCTCGGCGCCGATATCAAGATCAGCTTCGGCCGTATCATGGGCGCCTTGCCGACGCCCGATCCGTCCCGCTATCGCTCGCTGCCGGCGCTGTTGCCCAACTACACGTCGGCGGAATGCGTGGACGGCTTCCTCATGGTGCCGGAGCCGAAGCATGACGCGTTCAAGGTCGGCTGGCGCGGCGACAGCAACCTGCACCTTTCCGACATCACGCTGTTCTACGGCAGCCTGCGCCAGAACCTGATCGACCGGAGCGAGGCGTTTCTAAAGACCTTTAACCCGGACTCGCTGCGCGCCATGCCGGGGGCCGGCGGGCGCTGAGGAGCTGCGACGCGGGGACTACTGCGTCCCTGCCTTGAACACCGCGAGCGGCGCCAACGCTTGGTTGATCTGCTTCAACGCGTCGGTCATAGCGCTGCGATCGGCGGTCGTGCACGCCGCGAGCACAACCAGCAACAGTAGAAGAAGCGGGACACGCACCGGAATCGGTTACGGTCCGAGGAGCGGCCGCCCGTTCATCTCGCGCCACTCCCACGGCAGCGTGTAGCGGATGCCGTCCTGCCACATGCCCTTCTTCGCGGCCTTGGCAGTCGCTTCGGCTGCCACGTACTTGTCGGTCTGCAGGCGGAAGGCGAACGCCCAGCCGGACTTCACCAGGTCCTCGGCGATGTCGATGCCGCCCATGGTGCAGGTCATGTACGGGAAGTTGACGTAATTCTTCTGGCCGGTGTCCTTGCACTCGACCGGGCCGAGATCGACGAGGATCTCGAGGGCACGCTTGGCGTTGGTGTAGCAGCCGTAGAAGACGCGGTTCGACGCGACACACTCACGATCCTGATCAGGATCGGGCGCATCGATGCCCCACAACGAGATGCGCTGCGTGCCGATGACGATCTGATCGGCTTGCAACGCACGCGCGCGGCCGCTCACGGTTGCTTCCTGCGCGGTCGCCGGAGCCGGCGCCACGAAAACCCATGCCGCAGCCGCCAACGCGACGGCTTGTGCCGTCCACGCCGCCCACCCTTGGCGCATACCACCTGCCTCCTAGAAGGCGCGGAGTGTACTGGCGGCGCGAGAAGGGTGGCAAGCGGCGTGGATCGGCTACAGCCGGCACCCTGCAGTTGTGAGCGCAGCCCCCTAGCGCGTCACGCGTACGTGGGTGGGATGCGGGTGCGTGTTGTCGTTGGGGTCAGGATCGCCCCGATAGCTTCCCCACGCCAGGGCGCCGAGCAGCGCCGCGAAGCCCAGCACGTCCATCAGCCAGGTAGAGGGTCGGTGCCCAGCCGTTGGCCATCAAGCCGTCCGACATGGTGTCCTCCTTCGGTTGGCGGAAAAGGTGGTCACAGTTCGTATAGGCGACGCCCTGCCGCAGCCAGCGCGAGCGCGGCGATTTTCCTGAGTTTCCGGCGGCTCTGGCAGGCTGCCTCCGCAACGTTCTGTTACCTGCCTGACCTTGCCCGGGCCTGCGGCGCTATGTCTCAATGCGGCCAATTACCAGGCGGCACCTGTGATTTGCGGTGCTGGCCGAGCCGAGCGACGGAAGCCGCCGCCCCGCGCGTTAATCGGAGGCGACTTCGCTCGGAGCGAAGCCAGGACCGGCCGGGGGCCGCGGGAAGCCGTGGATGGCCGTGGGCAACTTGGCTCAGATACACAAACTCCCCGCGCCCGAGACGGACGATGCCTTGATGGCACGTCTGAAACTGGGCGATGGGGGTGCGTTTGCCGAGCTGCTGGATCGGCACACGAGCGCGGTCGCCGGGTTTTCGTATCGGATGACGGGAAGCGCGGCCGAAGCCGATGACATCGCCCAGGAAACGTTCCTGCGCCTCTGGCGCGGACGCGAGAGGTGGGAGCCTCGCGCCCAGGTGCGCACCTGGCTTTTGCGCGTCGCCCACAACCTTTGCATCGACCGTTTCCGCCGCCGCGAGGTCGTCACCAATGAGTTCCCCGACCTTCCTGACGGACGGCCTTCCGCCGCCGCCGAGGTCCAGCGCAGGCAAGTCGAGAGGATCGTAAATGAGGCGGTGGCAGCACTCCCTGACCGGCAGCGCGCCGCTCTCGGACTAGTGTATTATGAAGGACTTAGTAACATCGAGGCGGCACAGGTGCTGGACGTCAGCATCGACGCTCTCGAATCATTACTTGCCCGCGGCCGGCGTAGCCTTCGCCAGAACCTATCAACCGTGCATCCTCATCTCGGGGAGGAGTGAGGAGGCCGGGCAGCCGACCGTCATCCCCGCTGCCAAGCGTCAGGGGATGAGCCTGTGAAGCTCCGCGCCAGACAAATCCTGAAGGCATACGGCGCCAATCCCGCGCGGTGGCCGCGCGGCGAGCGCGCCGTCGTTCAGGAAGCCCTGTCGCAGGACCTGCCGACCGTCGCCAGCCAGCGGCGTGCGGCAACCCTCGACGCACTCCTCGATGCGGCCCCCCGCTACCGCGCGTCGCCGGCGCTGATAGCCCGCATTCGCGCCGCCGCCGAGAGTTCGCCGGGCGCTGGTGGGCGCAGGACGCCGCGCGCGCTGTCGCGCGAGGTCTGGCGGGAAACGCTCGCTGCCCTATTTCGTGGACCGGTGATGCGGCCGGCTTCCGCACTGGCCGGCGCTGTGGCGCTCGGTGTGCTGGTCGGCGCCCTGTGGGCACCGGCGGAAGACGCCAACGCCATGGCGGCGGAATTCGTGACCCTGGCGTTCGGGCACGACTTCCAGGTCGAGGGTGCCAACGAATGACGATGGGCTACGGCCTCTCGCGCGGCTGGACGGCGGTGTTGGTTGCCTCGTTGGCTCTCAACCTGTTCGTCGCCGGCTTCGTCGTCGCGCAGGTTGCGTGGGGCGACAAGGTTGCGGCACCCGCGCCGGTCGCGGAGCAGGCAGCCACTCCGGCGACGCCTGCAACACCTGTGGTGCGCCGCGTCGTCGTCGAGCAGAACAAGGCGCTACGCCCGAGCATGGTTGCGGTGCGCAAGGCGAACGAAGCGGTGACGGCGGCATTGCTCGCCGAGCCGTTCGACCCTGCGCAGCTGGATGCGGCGCTCGAGCATCTGCGCACGGTGACGTTGGCGAGCCAGACGGCACTGCACGGCACGATGCTGGATGCAATTGCGGCTATGACGCCGGAGCAGCGGCGTGAGCTTGCTGAAGCAAGTCGGCGTTCCCCTGCTGATCGTGTCTTCCTAGGGCGGTGATCATGAGCAACGACGGAATTCGCCGGAGCAGGTGGCCCCGGCGTCTGATGCAAGGTGCGCTCGTTCTCGTTGTGGCGGGCGGAGCGGGATATTACTTCCTGCGCTCCAGCGCCGAGGGCGGACCGGTCGAGTACCGCTTCGGCACCGTTGAGCGGGGCACAATCACTAACGTCGTGTCCTCGACCGGCAAGGTCGTGGCGGTCGGCGAGGTGAAGATCTCCAGTCAGGTCGCCGGCCAGATCATCGAGGTGCTGGCCGACTACAACACGCCGGTGACCGCCGGGCAGGTTCTGGCGCGTCTCGATCCGGAGGCCGCCGAGTCCAAGGTCGCCCAGGTGGAGGCCGACCTCGCCATCGCGCGGGCCTCGTTGTTGTCGAACCGGGCCGCGGTGGAGCGCTCCCAGTCGGACCTTCGCAACGGCGAGGCGTCGATGCAGTCCCTGCAGGCGCAGCTCGCCAACTCGCGCATCGCACTCGAGGCGGCGGAGCGCGACTACAACCTGCAGCGCGAGCTGTACGCGCGCAATGTCGTCGCCACCAAGGCGGTGGACGACGCCACCACCAAGTACGAGCAGGCCAAGACCAACTTCGAGCAGATCACCGCGAACATCGCCGCGTCACAGGCAACTCAGGAAGGGCGCCGCGCCTCGCTGGCTCAGTCGGTGGCGTCCGTGACGACCGCTGAGGCGCAGGTCAAGCAGCGCGTGGCGCAGCTTGCTTCGGCGAAGATCGATCTCGAGCGCACGGTCATCAAGTCGCCAACCAACGGCACTGTTATCGACCGCACCGCCGAGGTCGGCACCACGGTGACCAACAACTCCAACGTGGCGTTGTTCACGGTCGCGCAGGATCTGCGCAACATGCAGCTCGATGTCAGCGTCGATGAGGCCGACATCGGCAAGATCCAACAAGGGATGAACATCAAGTTCAACGTTGATGCGTTCCCGGGTCGCGAGTTCCAGGCAACCGTGCGCCAATTGCGTCTTGCGCCCAAGACGGTGCAGAACGTGGTGACGTACACCATCATTGCCCAGGCGCCGAATCCGGACCTGTCGCTGCTGCCCGGCATGACCGCAACCGCGCGCGTCATCATCGAGGAGCGCGCCAACGCGATGCGCATCCCCAATTCGGCGCTCCGCTACACGCCGGTGGGTTTCCAGGCTCCGGCGACCACGACGACGGCGGGCGGCACAGCCGGCGCAGCGGTTGCCGCAGCGGCGGCGGCCGGCCGGCTGTCGCCCGAGCAGGCGGCCCGAGCC
>VGER01000091.1 GCA_016869235.1 Alphaproteobacteria bacterium
GCCACCAGCGCGGGATCCTCCAGCAGCCGGTAGGCGGCGGCGGGAAACAGGCGCCGCAGCAGCGTGGTTTTGCCCGCCCGGCGCGGGCCGGTCAGCACCACCGCCGGAAAGGCGCGCGCCGCGCGCGCGAGGACCGGCGCCAGCTGGCGGGGGATGTACCGCATTGGAGAATTTTAAACTGGTATTTTAAAAAACACCAGACGCGTCAGGCTCCGCGCCCGATTCGCGTCAGCAGCGCTCCCGGCCTGACGATCTCGACTCTCGAGCGCGCGGCAACCGCGAGCAGCGCCCGGTCTCCCGTCACGAGCATATCGGCTTTCGCTGCATACGCGAGTCGCAGGAACATGACGTCGTCAGGATCGTCGCAGGCGGGAAGGTGCGTGGCACGCGGATGCGCGAGGGTCTCGGCACCGGCCAGGTAGTGGGCCAGCAGCGCCTTGGCGCTTGCCGCATCGAGGCGGAACTTCGGGTACGACAGCACTCGCACGAGCTCGTCGGCGGTGTCGGCCGAAACCAGCGGCACGATCCGCCCTGCCGCCCACGCGTGGCGGAGCGGGGCGAGCCGGCCTTCGCGAAAGAGCAGCGCCGAGACGACGACGTTGGTGTCGAGGACGACCCTCAGGGCGTCCATGCGGCGGGCCTAGCGCGCGGGCTTGCGGCGCCGGGCCCACTTCACGGCGCCCGCGACGTCCGACTCGCGGATGCCGAGCGACTCGAGCTTGGCCCAGGTGGCGTCGAGGCTCGCCACGGTGGCCGGCACGAGCACGATGCGGCCCTTCTCCACCTTCACCTCGAAGTAGCGCGCGCCCGGGAACTCCCCGACCACGGCCTTGGGCAGGGTCAGCTGGTTCTTCGCAGTGAGCTTGGCGAGCATGGCGCGAATTCCGCTGGTAAGGAATCCTTACTTTACCAGACCGGGTACGCGTGGGCGGGCACTCGTCGGGCGCAGGTAAGTGAGCGGGTTCACGGAGGAGTCCTCGGCTTCAGTCGGGCTCTCGAGCGGCGCGCGCGGCGAACGACTTCGGGCCGCTGGCCCGCACCATCGCGACATGGTCGGCGCGACCCTCGGGTCGGTCCGCTTGTCAGCCGGCCCGCATTGACCTAGGATAAGTTCAACTAAGAAAGCAATAGGAGACGGACCGGCGCGGGACGCCGCAGCGCCCGCCCGCCAACCTGGAGCCACGCCATGAACGACCGCACCGACTCGCAACACCTGGCCGCGCCCTTCGGCGACGACTACGGTCCGCTGCTTACCGGCGTGCATGCACCGCTGACCGAGGAGTACGCGCTCGAAGACCTGAAGCTCATCAAGGGCCGCATCCCCAGCGACCTGAACGGCGTGTACCTGCGCGCCGGCCCGAACGCGCGCTACGCGCCCAACGGCCGCTACCACCCCTTCGACGGCGATGGCATGGTGCACGCGGCGCGCTTCCAGCAGGGCCGCCTGACCTACCGCAACCGCTGGGTGCAGACCGACGGCTTCAAGGAGGAGCTGGCGGCCGGCAAGTCCACCCACTACGGCATCCGCGAAACGCTCAAGGGCCGCAGCGACCGCCGCCTGAAGGACACCGCGAATACCGACCTGATCGGCCACCGCGGCCGCGCGCTGGCGCTGTGGTACATGTCGGGCGACGCCTACGAGATCGACCCGATCACGCTCCAGACGCTGGGCAAGTCGCAGGCCATCAGCCAGAGCGGCGGCAAGATCTCGGCCCATGCCAAGGTGGACGAGGTCACCGAGGAGTTGCTGTTCTTCGACTACGGCAACGACGCGCCCTACATGCACTACGGCGTCATCGGCGCGGATGGCGCACTGAAGCACTACGTGCCGATCGAGCTGCCCGGGCCGCGCCTGCCGCACGACATGGCGGTGACCGAGCGCTGGTCGATCCTGCACGACCTGCCCTTGTTCCACGACCACGAGGCGATGGCGCTGGGCCGGCACAGGATCGACTTCCACCCCGAGATGAAGAGCCGTTTCGGCGTGATCGGCCGCTTCGCCCCGGGCGAGAGCATTCGCTGGTTCGCCTTCAGCCCCTGCTATCTCTACCACGTGGTCAACGCCTGGGAAGATGGCGACTGGGTGGTGATGGTCGGCTGCCGCTACATGCCCGCACTCGACGCGCAGGGCGGCATCGACGCCCGGCGCACGGCCAAGAACGTGGCCGAGCTGGAGATGCATGCCCGCCTGTGGGAGTGGAAGATGAACCTGCGCAGCGGCGAAACCGCCGAGCGCATGCTGAATGGGCAGCACAACGCCGAGTTCCCCACCTGCAATGGGCGCCTGATCGGCCGCAAGACGCGTTACGGCTACCTGATCGACCACTCCGAGACCGTCACCCTGCAGTGGTCCGGGGTGCGCAAGTACGACCTCTTCACCGGCGAGGACCTCGGCGGCTGGTCCGATGACCCGCAACACAGCTGGTACTCCGAGCCCTGGTTTGCCGAGGCCGACCACGCCAGCGCCGAGGACCACGGCTACGTGGTGGCCTTCCAGTGGAACGATGCGCTCAAGCGCCAGACGCTGGACCTGTTCGATGCGCGCGACCTGGCGCGCGGCCCGATCGCGCAGGTGGGACTGCCGCACCGCGTGCCCACCGGCTTCCACGCCTGCTGGATCGAGGCCGACCGGCTGGCCCGCCGCTGACGCTGGCCGCCCGCAGACTTACGCAGAGGCACGCATGATCCTGGTCGCGCCGGAGCGCATCGCCGAATACACCCGCGCGGGCTGGTGGGGCACGCTCACGCTGTGGGATCTGTTCCGCCGCGGGGTGGCGCAGCACCCCGAGCGCGAGGCGGTGGTGGACGCGCCCAACCGGGGCGAGTTCGCGCACGGCCGGCCGCAGCGCTGGAGCTGGGCGCGGCTGGCACGCGAGA
Source organism: Alphaproteobacteria bacterium (assembly GCA_016869235.1). Classification (GTDB taxonomy): domain Bacteria; phylum Pseudomonadota; class Alphaproteobacteria; order UBA2966; family CAIVPW01; genus CAIVPW01. The sequence continues at coordinate 2,878 of VGER01000091.1, forward strand.
CCGATCGCCTGGGCCTGGTGCTGGCCGAGCACGGCATCGGCCGCGATGCCATCGTGGTGACGATGCTGCCCAATGGCGTCGAGCAGTTCGCGCTCTACCTGGCCTGCCTGCGGGTAGGCGCCGTCCTCACGCCGGTGCCGGTGCAGTACCGCGAGCACGAGCTCGACCACATCCTGCAGCTCACCCACGCCTGCGCGGCGTTCACCTTCACCCGCATCGGCCGGCCCGGGCACGCGCACGCTGCCGCGGCCATGTTTGTCGGCCTGCGCCTGCGCCACCCGTCGCTGGCCCGCGTATTCGCCTGGGGCGACGACACGGTCGAAGGGGTGCTGCCGCTGCCGCAGGAGCCGGCCGGCGAGGCCAGCCTGCAAGAGCAGCAGCGCCTGGCGCGGGCCGAGCGCGAAGCCGCCGTCACGGCCAACGACGTGGTCACGATCTGCTGGACCTCGGGCACCGAGGCAGCGCCCAAGGGCGTGCCGCGCAGCCACAACGAATGGCTCATCGGGCCACCGGTCATCGTCGAGGCGGGCCAGCTCGCGGCCGGCGCGCGCCTGCTCAACCCGTTCCCGCTGGTGAACATGTCGGGCATCTCCGCCGCCTTCGCCACCTGGCTCGCGCTCGGCGCGACCGTCGTGCAGCACCACCCGTTCACCCTGCCGGTGTTCCTGCAGCAGCTGCGCGACGAGCGCATCGACTACACCGTGGCGCCACCGGCGGTGCTGAATATGCTGCTGCAGGACGAGCGGCTGCTCGAGGGCATCGACTTCAAGCGCCTGTCCCGCATCGGCTCGGGATCGGCGCCGCTGGCCGAATGGATGGTGCGCGGATTCGCCGAGCGCCATGGCGTGCAGATCATCAACTACTTCGGCTCCAACGAGGGTGCGGCGCTGGCCGGCAGCGACATCGACATCGCGGATCCGGCCCTGCGTGCGACCTACTTCCCGCGCGCCGGCGTGGATGGCTACGAGTGGCGCCTCTCGACCACCCGCAAGATCCGCACCCGCCTGGTGGATCTCGACAGCGGCGAGGACATCGGCGAGCCGGGCCGGCCGGGGGAACTTCGCTTCCGTGGACCGACCGTGTTCAGCGGCTACTTCCGCGCACCCGAGATGACGCAACGCGCGTTCGACGAGCAGGGCTACTACTGCACCGGCGACCTGTTCGAGATCGCCGGTGATCGACGGCAGTTCTACCGCTACGTCGGCCGCTCCAAGGACCTGGTGATCCGGGGTGGCATGAACATCTCCAGCGAGGAGGTGGAGAACCTGCTCACGGCCTGTCCGCTGGTGCGCGAGGCGGCCGTGGTCGGCGTGCCCGACCCGGTGCTGGGCGAGAAGCTCTGCGCCTGCGTGGTCCCGGCCGAGGGCCCCGCGCCCACGCTGCAGGCGCTGTGCGACTACCTGCGCCACGAGCAGCAGGTGGCGGTGTTCAAGCTACCCGAGTACCTGATGCTGATCGACGCGCTGCCGCGCAATCCGGTTGGCAAGATCCTCAAGCGCGATCTGCGCCTGCAGGCGCGCGCACTCGCGCCCGGGGAGATGTGCGCATGAAGGCGCCCGTACCCGGTGAGCTGCGCGGGGGTGGGCGATGACGCGCCCGCTGCTGCTGCTCGTGCCGGGCATGTTCAACACGCCCGCGATCTGGGACGACGTGTGCGCGGCGCTCGCGCGCCAGGCCGACTCTCCCGAGGTGTGCGTCGCCGACGTGCTGACGCAGGACAGCATCGGCGCCATGGCCGACGACGCCTGGGCTCTCGTGGAAGGCCGCCTGGCGGCCGATCGGCCGCTCTGCGTCGCCGGCTTCTCCATGGGCGGCTATGTGGCGCTCGAGCTCATGGCCCGCCATCCCGGCCGCGTGCAGGGCCTGGGAATGGTCGACAGCGCCGCCGGCATCGAAACAGCGGACAGCCTTGTCGTGCGCGAGAAGACCATCGGCGCCCTGCAGCGCAACTTCGAACGCACGGTCGAGGGCATCATCCCGTTCAGCCTTCATCCCGACCACGCCGGCGACTCAGGCCTGGTCGAAGGCATGCGCCGCATGATGCACGCCGTGGGGGCCGAAGCCGCCATCCGCCAGACCCGTGCGCTGATGCAGCGCGGCGATCAGCGCGCCTGGCTGGCCCGGTGGCGTGGCGCGGCGCTGGTGCTGTGCGGCCGCGCCGACAAGGTCACGCCCCCGGCGTCCTCCGAAGAGCTCCTTCGATTGCTGCCGCAGGCGAGGGCCTGCTGGATCGAACAGGCCGGCCACCAGACCCCGCTGGAGGCCCCTCAGGTGGTGGCCGACGCCCTGCTGGCGCTCTGCCGGGATGCTTGCCGCCCTGCCCCCGAGCCCAGCCGATGACCGACCGCACCGCCCGGTTCGCATTGCGCCTGCCCGTGTTCGCGGCGCCGATGTTCCTGATCTCCGGCCCCGAGTTGGTGCTGGCCGCGTGCCGGGCCGGCATCGTGGGTGCCTTTCCAACGCCGAACGCGCGCCCGATCGAGCAGCTCGATGTCTGGATGCGCCAGATCACCGAGGGTCTGGCGCGGGCCCGCGATGAGCAGCCGGCCGCCACGATCGGCCCCTGGTGCGCAAACCTGGTCACGCATTCGTCCAACACCCGCCTGCCCGAGGACCTCGCTTTGGTGGCGCGCTACAAGCCGCCGATCGTGGTGACCGCGCTGGGCAGCCCCAAGCCGGCGATCAAGGTCGTGCATGGCTACGGCGGCCAGGTGTTCGCCGACGTCATCAACCTGCCGCTGGCGCGCAAGGCCGTGGCCGCGGGCGCCGACGGACTGGCTTGCGTGTCGGCCGGAGCCGGGGGACACACCGGCTTCCTGTCACCGTTCGCCTTCGTCGCCGCCGTGCGCGAATTCTTCGACGGCGCGGTCATCGTCGGCGGCGGCATCAGCGACGGCGCCGGCGTCGCCGGCGCCATCGCCAGCGGCGCCGACTACGTCTACATGGGCACGCGATTCATCCCCACGCTGGAGAGCCTGGCAGTGCAGGCCTACAAGCAGATGATCGTGGACTGCAGCGTGGACGACCTGATCGTCAGCGCCGGGATCACCGGCACGCCGGCCAGCTGGCTCAAGCCCTCGCTCGCGGCCAATGGCATCGATCCGGCCAACATGCCCAGCGCCCCCGACCGGCGCTACGACAGCAACCAGTCCTTCGCCGGCAAGAAGTGGCTCGATGTCTGGTCCGCCGGCCAGGGCCTGGGGGCGGTGAAGGCGATCGAGCCGGTGGCCCGGGTTGTGGACCG
>VGER01000092.1 GCA_016869235.1 Alphaproteobacteria bacterium
AGCGTCTGCTCAGAAACGCCGATCTGCCGGCTGGCGTCGGCTACCGACGCACCCTTCGCCACCACAACCTCAACTTCACGCAGCTTCCCGATGATCTGCTCGGCCGTAAATCGCTGACGCGGCATCCCATTCTCCATTCAAAAGTGGGCCAATCCCAACTCTGGGCTTGGACCACTTTCGACAGGGCAGACCAGGTGACTGCTGGGATATGCAGTTAGATCGCCTTCGTCTTCAGCCTCAGCGCATTCGCCACCACCGACACGCTGGACGCCGCCATCGCCAGCCCCGCGAACACCGGTGAAAGCAGCCAGCCGGTGAGCGGGAAGAAGACGCCGGCGGCGAGCGGGATGCCGATGACGTTGTAGGCGAAGGCCCAGAACAGGTTCTGGCGAATGCCGGCCATGGTGAGGCGCGACAGGCGCACGGCTTGCGCGAGGCGCGTGATGTCGCCGGCGAGCAGGGTGATGCCGGCGGTCTCGATGGCGACGTCGGTGCCGGAGCCCATGGCGATGCCGACATCGGCCTGGGCGAGCGCCAGCGCGTCGTTGATGCCGTCGCCCGCCACGGCGACGACCTTGCCCTGCTCCTGCAGGGCTCGCACGAGGGCGCGCTTATCCTCGGGCAGCACGCCGGCGCGCACCTCGTCGATGCCGACCTCCTTGGCGAGAAAGGCGGCAGCGCGCGCGTCGTCGCCGGTGGCCATCATCACCTCGATGCCCAGGTTGCGCAAGTCGGCGACGGCGGCCTTGGCTCCGTCCTTGGGTGCGTCGGCGACGAACACCGTCGCCAAGAGGCTGGTCTCATCGGCGAGCAGGATGGGCGTGCGGCCACGGCCGGTCTCAGCCTCGATCAGCGCCTTGTCGAAGGCCAGCCCCCGCTCCTCCATCAGGCGGACGTTGCCGGCGAAATACTCCTTGCCCTTCACCCCGCCGCGCACGCCCTTGCCCTTGAGGGCGCCGAAGCCGACGACGTGGGCCGGCGCGGCACCCTTGGCGTCGGCGTAGGCGAGGACGGCCTTGGCGAGCGGATGCTCGGAGCGGCACTCGAGGCCGGCGAGGAGGGCAAGGACCTGGGCCTCGGCGACGCCCGGCGCCGTACGGACCGCCACCACCTCGGGCTTGCCGCGGGTCAGCGTGCCCGTCTTGTCCACCACCAGCACGCGGGCGCGGTGCAGCATCTCCAGGCTGGCGGCGGCCTTGACGAGGATACCGGCGCGGGCGCCCTTGCCGACGCCGACGATGATGGCGGTGGGCGTGGCGAGGCCGAGGGCGCACGGGCAGGCGATCACCAGCACGGCGACGAAGCACACCACGCCGTAGGACAGCGCGGTCGGGAACGGCAGGAACATCGCTCCCACGGTGAGCCAGGCGAGCAACGTCAGCGCCGCGACAACCATCACGGCCGGCATGAACACCGCCGAGATGCGGTCGGCAAGCGCCTGGATGGGCGCCTTGCTGCCCTGGGCGTCGCTCACCATGGCGACGATGCGGGCGAGCAGCGTCTCGGCGCCGACCTTGGTGGCGACGAAGGTGAAGGTGCCGTCGGTGTTGAGCGTGCCGGCGGCGACGGTGGCGCCCGGCGCCTTCTCGACCGGCATCGGCTCGCCGGTGACCATCGATTCGTCGACATACGACTCGCCGGACGCGACCTCGCCGTCCACGGGGATGCGGGCGCCGGGCTTGACGAAAATGTGGTCGCCGCGCACCACCTGCTCGACGGGGACTTCCTGCTCGACGCCGCCGCGCACCACAAGCGCGGTCTTGGCCTGCAGGCCGAGGAGCTTGGCGATGGCATCACCGGTGCGGCGCTTGGCGTTGACCTCGAGGTACTTGCCGAGCGTGATGAAGGCGATGACGACGATGGTGACGTCGAAGAACGTGTGCTGCACGCCGAGCTGGGCGAACAGCGGCACGGTGTCCTCGAACGCGATCACCGCCAACGAGTACGCGTACGCGGCGACGGTGCCGATGCCGACCAGCGCATCCATGCCGGCAATGCCGGTGCGGACGAAGCGCAGCGTCGCGGCGAGATAGGGCTGGCCGACGACGAACAGCGCGTAGGTCGCCATCAGCGGCATGAGGTGGTGGAAGAACTCCTCCCAAAGCACCGGCATGTGCGCGACGGCGCCCGCCCGGCCGAGCAGCTCCCACGCCATGACGGCGATGCTGAAGGCGGCGAGCGGCAGGGCGGTGAAGGCCTTGGTGCGCAGGGCGCGCACCTCGGCGTCCTTCTCCAGGGCGGCGTGGTTGTGAGCGGCGGGAGCCATCGCGGGCGCGGCTGCCGGCGCCGGCGGCGCGGGAAGTTGCAGCGTGTAGCCGAGCGGCTCGATGGCCTTGGCCAGGGCGGCGGCGCTGGTCGCGGCGGCGTCGAAGGCGACCTTGGCGGTCTCGGTGCCGAAGTTGACCTCGGCCGCCTGCACGCCCGGTTGCTTCTTCAGCGTCCTTTCGATGACGTTGGCGCACGAGGCACAGTGCATGCCCCGGATCGGAAAGGTCTGTGCGGCCGAGTGCGCGGGTTGCGGCGGCGGTACCTGAAGGTTCATGTACACAAGGTAGGCATTCCCGTACCGGGAAGGTCAACCCCGCGAGACTACGTACGGGGCCGGCCCCGACGGCGGAGGTGCCACCAGACATACAAGCCGACCAGCACGATTCCAGTCGCGACGATGAGGATGTCGAACTGGCGGATGATGGCGTGCAGGCGGGGGTCGGTGTTCCAGCGCTCGCCGAGCTTGAAGCCGACGTAGGCGAGCCCGTAACACCAGATCCACGAGCCGACGAACGTGTAGACGTGGAACGTGATCTGCGGCATGCGCGCGACGCCGGCCGGAAAGGCGATGAATGTGCGCACCACCGGCAACAGGCGCGCGATGAACACGGCGGCGCCGCCCCAGCGGGCGAAGAAGCGGTCGGCGACGTCGAGGTCGTGGTGGCTGAGGAGGACGTAGCGGCCGTACTTCTCGGCGAGCGGACGGCCACCCTTGGCGCCGATCCAGTACGCCACCACCGAGCCGAGGTTGCAGCCGATGGCGCCGGCGGTGGCGGCCCCGACCAGGCTGAAGCGGCCAAGCGAGACCAAGTAACCGGCGAACGGCATGATGATCTCGCTGGGGAGCGGGATGCACGCCGACTCGATCGCCATGAGCAGGACAATGCCCGGATAGCCGGCGGCACTGATGGCGGCAGTGGTCCACGTCGCCATCCAGGCGATGAGCGCGTCGAGCCAGTGCATGAGAACCAAGGGGGCCCATGCGGGCCCCCTCCGTTTGCGGACCTAGGCTTGCAGCGCCGCCTTGACTCCGCCGACCGCGCTAGCCTTCACCTTGACCTTCACCCCCGCCTTGCGACCGGGATGCGCGCTCTCCTGACCGGTGAACGGGTTGCGCACCAAGGTGCCGGCCTTAATCGCCGGAATGGGCTTCTCGACCCGCTGCAACTTGACGATGCCGGGGATCGTGATCTCACCGACGCCCTTCTTGTGCAAGCAGGCCTGCGCCAGCTCGCCGATGGCGTCGACGATCTTGGCAACGTCCTTGCGCTTCAGGTCCCGCACCTTCTGGGCGATCTCGGCAATGAACGCAGTCTTGGTGAGCTTGGTGGTGTACGGCTTCATGTCATTCCCCTTCATTAGAGCGATTGGTCAGCGGCACTCTCTCGCGCCACCGATCCAGCGGACAACAGACAAAGCTGGGTGGGACTGGCTATGCGGCGTCAGCGGGCCTTGCGTTGGCGGCCTCGACGGCGGCGGCCTTCTTCTCGACGAGATCGACAACGTGATCCATCAGGCGCACGTCATCGACCTTGTGGTCGGCCACGCCCGATAAATACACCATGTGGTTGCCCTTGCCACCGCCGGTGAGGCCGACGTCGGTCTCGCGTGCCTCGCCCGGGCCGTTCACGACGCAGCCGACGATCGAGAGAGTCACCGGGGTGCGGATGTGGGCGAGCCGCTTCTCGAGCTCCTCCACCGTCTTGATGACGGGGAACGCCTGGCGGGCGCAGGAGGGGCAGGCGACGATGGTGACGCCGTGGCGGCGCAGGCCGAGCGACTTGAGGATCTCGTAGCCGGTCTTCACCTCCTCGACCGGGTCGGCGGCGAGCGAGACGCGGATGGTGTCGCCGATGCCGTCCCAAAGGAGCGCGCCGAGGCCGATGGCGGACTTCACCGTGCCGGTGCGGGTGGCGCCCGCCTCGGTGATGCCGAGGTGCAGCGGGTAGTCGCACTGGGCGGCGAGCTGGCGGTAGGCGGCGACGGCGAGAAAGACGTCCGACGCCTTCACGCTGATCTTGAACTCGTGGAAGTCGTGATCCTGCAGGACGCGCGCGTGGCTGAGCGCGCTTTCGACCAGCGCCTCGGGGCAGGGGCTGCGGTACTTCTCGAGGAGCTGCGGCTCGAGCGAGCCGGCGTTGACGCCGATGCGCATGGAGCAGCCGTGGTCACGCGCGGCACTCACCACCTCGGAAACGCGATTGCGCGAGCCGATGTTGCCGGGATTGATGCGCAGACAGGCGGCGCCCGCCGCCGCCGCCTCGATGGCGCGCTTATAGTGAAAGTGGATGTCGGCGATGATCGGCACCGGCGACGCCTGGACGATGTGCTTCAAGGCCGCGGTCGATTCCTCGTCGGGACACGAGACGCGCACGAGGTCGGCGCCGGCCTCGGCCAGAGCGTTCACCTGCGCCACCGTCGCCTTCACGTCGTGGGTGAGCGTGTTGGTCATCGACTGCACGGTGATGGGCGCGCCGCCGCCGATGGGAACGCCGCCGACGTGGATGCGGCGCGTTGGGCGCCGGGCGATGTCGCGGTAGGCTCGGACGGTCATTGAGTAGGCAAAACCCTGGATTCTTCTGGCCCTTGTTAGCTCCCTTCTAGCGCCCCTGGCGACCGCGCGCCAGCACGCGCAAGTCTGCAGGCAGGCCGAGGAAGGCACCGTAGCGCTCGGCGGCGGCCTCGATCCCGGACCGCTCCGGAAGAGCGCGCCGGGTTGCGCGGCATGACCACTCACGAGGCGAAGGAAGCAGTCCGCCGCGCCGACGCGGCCGGCTCGGCGCATCAGCTGCACGTGCTGCTGGTGCAGATCGCCGAAGCCAACCTCGGGCTCGACGGTGCGGGGCTGGCGCCGGCGCGCGCGCCGCTGGACTGAGGTTCGCTACAGCCGGCGGCAGGCACGAAGGCGGCGACCCGCTAGCACTCCGGTGCCGACCCGATTGGCAAGCCCTCCCCTCGGCTGCCACGGTTGGCGCGGTCCGTTTACATAGGGGGAGCCTCATGGCCCGTACCGCGCCGTGGCACGTCACGAACGATCCGGTCTACCACAACAACAATGCGTGTGATGCAGGAACGCGCCTGTTGACCAAGGCCACCCTCGGGACCGGCGGCAAGCGGCTGTGTGCCACCTGCGACGTTCTCAATCGCGCCGATAGTGCCGCGGTCACCGGCGGCGCGGAGCGCTTTGGAAGGTTCCGGCGCGGCGTGTAGCGTCTTACGGCTGGACGGCTGTTCCGGCCAGCAGCTTCTCGGCGGACAGGGAGACGTTGCGGCGCACGGTGCCCGGCGGGCCGAGCCGCGGCAGAACCTTGCCGTCGACGCTCACCTCGAGGGCGCCTGCGTTGCCGGTCATCATGACGAGATCCTCGCGCGCAGGGGCGATGTACTTGTCGCCGGCGCGCAGGATCTTGGTGAGCAGGAGCTCACCGGCAGGGCCCGTCACCTGCACCCAGCTGTCCTGGTGGGCGAGGATGACGACGCGGCCGCTGGCCGCGCCGAACACTTGGCCTTCGCGCGCGGCGACCGCGAGATCGACCGGCGCAGCGGGCGGAACCACTGGCAACGCCGGTGGAGCCTCGGCGGCAGCGACCACGGTCGGCGGCGCGAGGATGGCAGGTGCGGTGACGATCGGCTCCGGCGCGGGAGCCGGCGCGGGCATCAGGGTCGGCAGCACCTCCACTACGGCGACCGGCTCTGAGGCGGGCGCCGGCTCGGCGGCGGCGAGTGCAGGCTCGGGAGCCGGCGCGGGTTCCGGCACTGGTGCGGCGGGCGGCGTCGTGGCGGCGACCA
>VGER01000093.1 GCA_016869235.1 Alphaproteobacteria bacterium
TTCACATCGTTGGTTTCGATTTGGTTCATGCTCGACTTCATCATGAATGCCTCCGGTTGGACAAATCGGTGTCCAAAAAATCCGGGGGCAGCTCACGTTGAGCAGGAGGAGGACCTCGTCGGGCTCCATCTGCTCAGAGATGCGCATGAAGCCGTGCATGTCGGCGAACATCACCACGCTCCAGATACGCTTGTTCCCGACCCAGTAGGCAACGAGCACCTCCGAGCGATCCGAGTGGCGCGTCGCAAACGCGCGTGTCCTTGACGGCCCACCCCGCGATCCCGGCCGCGCGAAGCAGCCGGGGTCGCAGGGCCTGGCTCACGCCCAGTGCCAGTCCTGAACATTCCAGGTGACGTCGGTGACGTACTGGTTGGGTGCCGGGCCGACGAGCTGCTTGCGCTTAAGATGGCCTGCCACCGAGCCGGCCTGCGCCGCGAAGGGCACCTCCTCGTGCAGGATCTCCTGGATACGGTGGTAGGTCCTGACGCGGTCCGCCTGTTCCGTCTGCGTGACGCCGAGCTCGAGGAGGCGGTCGACCTCCGCGTTCTCGTACTGTACGTAGTTGCTGCCCTGGCGGTGCTTAACGGGGATCATCCTTGAATGCGCCCGCGCCGTGTAGTCGGGATCGAGGCCTACGGTCGGGTCCCAGCCGACGAGTAGCGTGTCGAACTGCGAGCGCGTGGTGAACTCACCCCACACGACCGAAGCTGGCATGTTGCGGATCTCCATCTCGACACCGATCTGCTTCCAGTTCTGCTGGAACAGCGCCTGACAGCCCTGGCGCGCCACATTGCCCGCGGTGGTCGACATCGTGAACTTTAGCTCGACGCCGTCCTTCTGGCGGATGCCGTTGGCGCCGCGCCGCCAGCCCGCCTCGTCGAGTACCCTCTCAGCCCCCACCGGATCATTCGTGTAGTCCTTGAGGTTATTATTGTAAGCCCAGTGCGTGGGCTGCAGATACGAGAGCGAACGCGGCAAGGTGGCGAAATAGATGTCGTCGATCGACTTCTGCATCTGCAGCGCCATGGTCAGCGCCTTGCGCACCCGCGCATCCGCGAATTGCGGCTTTCCGCAGTTGTAGTAGATGAATTGGACGTTAGGCGTCGGAGCGACGAGGAAGTCACGATCCGCGAGGTCGCGCGCCTCGGCCCAGCGATCGGGCGGCACGCCGAGAAGTCCGAAATAGTCGACCTCGCCGGTGCGCGCCTGGGTATAGGCGGCCATGGTGTCGGGCACGAATTTGTGGATGAACTGCCGCACCTTAGCGGGCCCGCGGTGATAGGCTGGATTGCGCTCGTAGACCATGTGGCTGCCGGCCGTACGGCTGCGCAGTATGAACGGACCGGTACCGATCGGATTGGCGTTGAAAGCCGCCGTCGCCATGTTCGCTTCGTTGCCAAGGACGTGCCGCGGAATGATATGCATGTTCTGCCACGCCCAGAGAAATGGCACGAACTGGCGGGAGAGTTCGATTTCGATCGTGAAGTCGTCCTTGACCCGGAACGCCTTGATCAGGTCGAAGCCGGTGCGGCTGCGCACCGGCGTGTTCGGGCTGACGATCGCCTGGTAGGTGAACTCGACGTCCTTCGCTGTAAAGGGCGCCCCGTCGCTCCACTTCACGTCGCGCTTGAGGTTGATCGTCCAGTTTAGGCCGTCAGCCGAGACGCCTCCATTCTGGCGCGACGGAACCTGAGTGGCAAGATTGGGGATGAAGGCGCCCTTGTCGTTGATGTCCCAGAGCGCGTCGAATAGACAGGCCTCCGGCACGTTTTCTGTCCCGGCGTTGACGAAAAGGATCGGGTTGAATTGCACCGGCTCCTGCGTCATGCAAAGAATGATGCGGTCGCGGTTGATCGCCTGGCCCCAGACGGTGGGCGCGGCGAGCAGCGAGACGCCGGCGGCGCCTCCTGCGAGGGCGGTTCGGCGCGAGATGCGTGTATTCATGTCGTGTCCCCTTCTGCTTTGCGTGGTCAAGGACCCATCCTGAGGCGCGGGTCTAGGGCGTCGCGCAGCCCGTCCCCGAGGAAGTTGAAGCCCATCACCGTGGCGGTGATTGCGACGCCCGGCAGCACCGCCAGCCAGGGCACGGTGTTGAAGTAGCCCTGAGCATTGGTCAGCATGTTGCCCCAAGACGCCAACGGCGGCTGCACGCCGTAGCCGAGATAGGAGATGTAGCTCTCCATCAGTACCGCCGAGGCGACCTTAAGCGTCGCCGCCACCAAGATCGGTGCGGCGGCGTTGGGCAGCAGTTCGCGGAACATGATCCTGGCGCGCGACGCGCCGAGAGCGCGGGCGGCAGCCACGAAATCCTGTTCCTTGAGATTGAGGATCTCGGCGCGGACGATCCGGCTGACCTCCATCCAGGAAGTTAGACCGATGACGAGCGATATCGACAGCAGCGTCGGCGGTACGAAGGCGGCGACCACGAGTAGAAGGAAAACTTGCGGGAAGCACAGCATCGTATCGACGAAACGCATCAATAGCGTGTCGGTAAGACTACCGAGATAGCCGGCCGTGATGCCGATCACGGCACCGGTCAGCACGGTGGTTGCCATCGCGACGAGCCCGACTGTGAGCGACACGCGCCCGCCATGGAGCAGCCGCGAGAGCGTGTCCCGACCGAGCTCGTCGGTGCCAAGCAGGAAGCGCGAGTCGGCGAAGGGCGCGAGGAAACGTACCGAGGTGTCGAGGAAAGTAGGATCCCGCGGCGCTAGAACCGGGGCGAACAGCGCAGCCGAGAGCAGCAAAGCCACGACGATGCCGCCCACGCACGCGATGCGATGGTGCAGGAAACGCCGCCAGACTCGCCCCGAGGCCGCCGCGGGCTTGCTCACGACAGCCTCAAGCGCGGATCAATCGCCGCAATGGCAATGTCTGCAAGCAAGTTGCCGACGATGACGAAGATTGCCGTGAACATCATCATCCCCATTAGGATCGGATATTCCTTCATTGTCAAAGCATCTACGAAAAGCCGCCCCATGCCGGGCCAGGCGAAGATCGTCTCGGTGACCAGCGCGCCCGAAAAGAGGAACGGCAGCTCGACTCCGAGTAGCGCTATCAGAGGCTTGGCGGCGTTGGGAAAGGCGTGGCGCAGCAGGCGCACGCGCAGCGACAGGCCCTTGGCGCGCGCCGTGCGCATAAAGTCCTGCTGCAGCGCCTCGAGAAATGCCGAGCGCGCGTAGCGGCTCCAGGTCGCGGTGATGACGAGGGCGAGCACCAGCGTCGGCAGGATCAGGTGCCGGAGCAGCGACAGTATGCTGCCCTCCTCGCCAAGCTCCCACATGCCGCCCGACGGCAGCCAGCGTAGCTCGAGCGCGAAGACGTAGATCGCCATCAGGCCGAACCAGAAGGTCGGGAAGGACAGCGCCACAAGAGCGCCCGACGTGGCCAGGATGTCGAAGACCGAGTAGCGCCGCGTCGCGCCCAGCACCCCAATCGCGAGGCCGACGACGATCGCCACCGAGAGCGCGCTGCCCATCAGCAGCATCGTCGCCGGCACCCGCTCGAGGATCACGCCCAGCACCGGCCGACCGCCGAAAAAAGTGTAGCCCCAGTTGCCGGTGAAGATCCCGCTTGACCACTTCGCGTACTGGACGTGTACCGGCTGGTCGAGGCCAAACAGGACCTTGATGCGCTCGATGTCCTGGGCCTGGATCGTCGGGTTCAGCGTGTAGACGGCGAGCGGACCTCCGGGTGCTAGATGCATCAGGCCGAACCCAATGATTGACACGCCGATTAGCAGCGGGACGGCCTGCAGCAGGCGGCGCAGCAAGAACTTGATCAAGGCTGCACCAGATGGCAGGCGACCCGATGCCCAGGCGCTATCTCGCGCGGCATTGGCGCCTCGTGCGCGCAGGTATCGGTCGCGAGCGGACAACGCGGATGGAAGTGACAGCCCGAGGGCGGGCGGGCCGGGCTCGGCACGTCGCCGCGCGCGACATGACGGGTACGGCGACGCCCCGGCACCGGCTCGGGCACGGCGGCGAGCAGCGCCTGCGTGTAGGGATGGCGCGCGCCAAAGAACAGAGTCTCGCGCGGCGCCGCTTCAATGATGCGCCCGAGATACATTACCGCGACGCGATCCGCGACATGGCTGACCACCGCGAGATTATGCGAGATCATTAGGTAGGCGAGGCCAAGTTCGGCCTGCAGGCGTCGCATTAGGTTGACGATTTGCGCTTGAATCGAAACGTCGAGGGCGCTGACCGGTTCGTCTCCGATGACCAGCTCAGGGCGCAGCGCCAGCGCGCGCGCGATGCCGACGCGCTGGCGCTGACCGCCGCTGAATTCGTGCGGGTAGCGGCGCGCGGCCACCTGCGGCAGCCCCACCATCTCGAGCAGCTCGGCGACGCGCTCGCGGCGCTGGCGCGCGTCGCCGATGCGATGGATCTCGAAAGGCGCCGACAGAATCGCGCCCACGGTCATGCGCGGGTTCAGGCTCGAGTACGGATCCTGGAAGATGATCTGCATACGCCGGCGTAGCGGCGCGAGCTCGCGCTGGCCGCTGCGCGCGATCTCCTCGCCACCGAATCGGATGCTGCCGGCCGTGGGATCGACAAGCCGCAGGATCGCCTTGCCTGTCGTCGTCTTGCCGCAGCCGCTCTCGCCGACCAGCGCCAGCGTCTCGCCGCGCGCGACCTCGAGGTCGACGCCGTCGACCGCGCGCACCATGCCGACGCGCCGGCGCAGCAGCCCTGCGCGGATCGCGAAATGCACCTGCAGCCCAGAGACGGAGAGGAGCGCCTCAGCCATCGAGCGGATTCCAGCAGGCCAGTCGACGGCCGGGTGCGGCGGCGGCGAGCGGCGGCACCTCGGCATGGCAACGCGCCGAGGCACGCGCGCAGCGCAGCGCGAAGGAGCAGCCGGCTGGTCGCTCACCAGGCCCGGGTACGACGCCGGGGATCTCCGGCAGGATGTCTAGCCGCGCGCGCTCGATGCGCGGGATGCTCGCGAGCAGGCCCCGCGAGTAGGGATGGCGCGCGCCGGCGAAAAGCAAGTCGACCGGAGCCTCCTCGACGATGCGGCCGGCATACATTACCGCCACGCGATGCGCGTTCTCGGCAATCACGGCGAGGTCGTGGGTGATCAGCAGGATCGCGCTGCCGAGCTCGCGCTGGAGCTCCCCGAGGAGTTCGAGGATCTGCGCCTGCACGGTCACGTCAAGCGCCGTGGTCGGCTCGTCCGCCACGAGTAGCGCCGGCCTGCAGGCGATCGCCATGGCGATCATCGCACGCTGGCGCATGCCGCCGGAGAGCAGGTGCGGGTGCGAAGCCGCGACGCGCGCCGGATCGGGGATGCCGACGAGCCGCAGCATCTCCTCCGCGCGCGCCCCCGCAGCCGCCGCGCCGAGACCGAGATGGCGCATCGACGGCTCGGCGATCTGCTGCCCCACGGTCATCACCGGGTTGAGCGACGTCATCGGCTCCTGGAACACCATTGAAAGCGCGCGGCCCCGCAGGGCCGACATCTCGCTCTCCGGCAGCGACATGAGCTCGACGCCGTCGAGCGCGACCTCGCCGTGTACGCAGCCCGAGAGCGGCGGCTCGAGCAGGCGCATTATCGACAGTGCGGTCAACGTCTTGCCGCTGCCACTTTCGCCGACGAGCCCGAGCGTCTCGCCGCGGCGGAGGTCGAAGGACACGCCATCGACGAGCCGCAGCGGCTGCGGCGAGGAGGGCAGGTGGAGCTGGAGGCTACGCACCGAGAGTAGTGGTGCCTGGGTGACGGCCGCTGTATCTATTCGCGCCAGTGCCGCGGCGAAGTTCATCTTGACCTGCTCCCCGATTCTCACACGTCGGCGGGTTAAGTCTGTTCGTTATTTGAGCCTAATTGGCTCGGTGGTGCAACGGGGCGCCGCGAAACCGGTGAGCGTCATTGACGGGCCGATGGTGCGCGACGTGTTGCTGCCGATCTGGCTCGAGTTGCCGGAGACGGCGCGACGGGTACGGCAGCGCATCGGCGCGGTATTGGATTGGGCCAGCGCCAAGGGCTACCGGA
>VGER01000094.1 GCA_016869235.1 Alphaproteobacteria bacterium
AGGATGAGCGGGTTGCGGTCCCCTTTCTCCCACAGGCTGTGGATTACCGCGGCCATCAGGCGCAGCACGCCGCGCGTGCGCTGGAACTTGAGCAGCGTGGACCAGTCGGTGTAGAGCCGGTCGAAGATCTCGGGATGGATGGGAAAGGCCGCCTGGATGCGTTTCTCGTAGTCGGCGCTCCGGCACTCCGGCGGAAACTCCGCCGCCTGGGCATGATAGAGCTCGGCGAAGGCACGCGCCGTCACGTCGCGCTGCTTGAAGGCGTCCGGTCCGGCGAGCGGCTCGAACAGCCGCCGACGCACGATCTCGAAACCTTCCTCAGCGGTCGCCGGCCGCCGCGACGATTCCACGCGCCCGACCACGTTGCGCAGCCGCTCGAGCGCCTCGCGCCCGCGGATACCGCCCACCTCCGCATCGTCCGGCGAGCCCTGGGTGTCCGAGGCCGGCAGCGAGATCACCAGCAGGCAGTTGCCGGCAAGCTTGGCCGACTCGGTGAGCGCCTGGGCAAAGCTGAACTGCGTCTCGAAGCCGCCGGCCGGAAGGTCGCTCTGGTCGTGCAATTGCCGCGCGTAGGCCACCCACTCGTCGATCAGGATCAGGCACGGCCCGTACTCCTTGAACAGCTCGCGCAGCACGTCGCCCGGGTTGGTGGCCTTCTCGTCGTCGGCCTTGACGCGCGCGAACGCCTTCTTGCCGCCGAGCTGCCAGGCCAATTCGCCCCATAGCGTACGCACCACCGTGCCGTCGGCCTTGGTGACCGGATTGCCGGGCGAGATCTTGTTGCCGACGAAAACTGCACGCCTTGCTTTAGGAAGGGCCTTTACGCCAGCCTTTCCGTGTGGATCGAGAAGGCCCTTGGTCTCCTCCAGCACGGCATCGACACCCGCAAGATCGCCGGGTGCGCTGCCGCCGAACAGGTGATAGAGCGCCAGCATCGAGTGCGTCTTGCCGCCGCCGAAATTGGTCTGAAGCTGCACGACCGGATCGCCGCCCTTGCCGGACAGGCGCTGGACGGCGCCCACCAGCAGGCGCTTCAGGCTGTCGGTGAGGTAGGTGCGGCGGAAGAACTCCTGCGGCTTCCTGTATTCGTCCGAGCCTTCGCCCAGATGCACCTGCCAGAGGTCGGCCGCGAACTCGGCCTGCTGGTAGCGCCCGCTCGCCACGTCGGCATGCGGCGTCACGACCTCGCGCCAAGGCTTGAGATTGCCGGCGGCAGCTGGCTCGATCAGCGAGCCGCCGGCCTTGCGCTTCTCGCCGCGCACCTGCTCGTCGTAGACGAGGCGGCGCAACTCGTGTTTCATCTTCTCCAGTTCGTCGGCCTGGGGTGCCGACACGGCGGTCAGCAGCCGCGCCATGGAATCGAGCGCCCGGTCGGTGTCATTGCTGGAAAACGGCTGCTGATGCGC
This sequence comes from Alphaproteobacteria bacterium, assembly GCA_016869235.1. Lineage (GTDB taxonomy): Bacteria > Pseudomonadota > Alphaproteobacteria > UBA2966 > CAIVPW01 > CAIVPW01. The sequence continues at coordinate 1,407 of VGER01000094.1, forward strand.
CCACTTGTTGCGCCAGTCGCGCAACTCGCTCACCAGGCTGCGCTCGGCGCGGCCGAGCGTCCTGCCGAACACCTCGTTCCAGGCCTCCCATATGAGCTTCAGCAGCGATGCCGCGTCCCACTCCGCCAGCGCCCGCCGGGCGTTCAGGCGGTCCTCGCCCAGATAGCGCGCCGCCTCGGCGACCGCGCGCTCCTTATAGGCGCTTCTGAACTCGCGCTCGACGAAGGGCCCCAGGCCTTGCCGCAGCAGGTCCAGGCTCTTGCCGACGCGCTCCTGGTTGGTCACCGCCATAGGTCACTCCATGTCGGCAAGAGCTTGCAGCAACGGCAGTAACGCGGGAATTTCCTCGGCTGTGGTCTTCCAGACGATCTCTGGGTCGATGTCGGAGTAGGCGTGGATCAGCCGGTTGCGCATCGCGACGATGGCAGACCATGGTACCAGCGGCGCCAGGGATCGGGTTTCGGGCGAGACCTTGGACGCCGCCTCGCCGACGATCTCGATGGCACGGACCAGCGCGAATAGCAGCATGGTATCGCCATCGAGGTCCGTCCGTTGCCGGCCGGCGGCGAAGCGCAGCGCGGCTTCCGCGGCCTCGATCATGTGGCGGACGCGGATGGCGTCATCGGCGTTCAAACTGAACCTCCGCCGTCCGCGCCACTTCCTCGCGGAAGTACCGGCTTAAATCGCGGCCGGTACGCAGATCGACCTTGCGTCCTCCCAGGAGGCGGGATAGTTCGATTTCGATTTCCGCCATGGCCAGCAGGCCGGGCGTTGCCGCCGGTTCGAATTCCACCAACAGATCCACGTCGCTGTCGGGGCGGGCGGTGCCCTTCAAGGTGGAGCCGAACAGGGCCAAGCGGCGAATGCGGTAGCGCCGGCACAGGTCTGCCAAGGCGGCATTGTCGGGGAAGACGGTGACAGGCATCGCGGTCTCCCTACAGCAGCGCCGCTTGGGCGGGACCTCTTGCCGCATCCTCGCGCGCCAGGCGGCTGATTTCCGGCCAGCTTTGCACCAGGCCATTATACGACAGCGCCTCGGCCGCGCGTTTCTTGCGCTCGCAGAGCGTGTAGAGGCGGTAGCAGAGTTCGCGTGCCACTTCGGCTTTAGCCCCCAGTTTTCTGACAAGCTCTGCCGCAGCGCCCTCGCCGCCGCTCGCCAGCACGCGGACCAACTGGTGGACGATCTCCCACGCGGTGAGGCGCGGGTCGGTGGCCGGGTCCCAGTCGGCGGGCAACTCCTCGGGGCGGAGCAGCCGCACCTTGCCGCGACCAGATTCGATAATGCCGGCCTGTTCAAGCCCGTTGAGAGCCGTGGCCTTTGCGGTAGACAGGAGGATCGCTTCTCCGGCAGGCCCTTCCGTGAAGCCATGCTGCTCGAACCAAGTGAGCGCGAAACGGCTGTCGGCGTCGAAGTCGCCTTCCTGCTCGGCCAGCACCTCGTCGAGGGTCTGGTTGATCAGCGCCAAAGCCTCGCGCACGCTGAGCGGCTTGCCCTCGGCGTCGAGCACCTTGGCGTAGCGGGTGTAGACCGCCATGCCCGGGCCGATGGCCGCCTGCGCCAGGTCGACCGGCGCGATGTTGCCGCGCTGGAGGTGGGCGAGCGCCACGGGCAGCTCGGCCTTGAGCGCGGTGACGAACTCGCGGCGGGTGGCGGTGGGAGCGGCGGCCTCGCGCTTGCGGCAGACGAGGATGATGCTGGAGGCCAACACGTTGGTGCCGGTCTTCAAGCCCTGGTCACGCTCTGTTCGCATCGGCCAGGTGCCACTCACCGCGAAGCCAGAGCGGATCACCGCGTCGAGGAAAGTCTCCCACCCTGTACTTGCGGTTCCTTCTCCCGTTTCGGTCTCAGACTGCTTGAAGGCGTAAAAGATGGTGACTGGGAAAGCCGAGTGCGCCTGGTCCGCGAGCCGATGCATCGCCTGCGTCATGCCGTTAAGGAAGAACGTCTCGGCCTTCTCCTTGCTGCCGTGACGGTAAGGCGTGGCGACGAGTTCCTCGGCCTTGGGCACCGCGAGCGTGGCAAAAAGATCGGGGAACACGGGTCGCAGCGAGCGGCGCAGCCAGACATAGAAGAAGTCCGAAAGGTCGGCGTAGCCGATGTTGTCGTAGTAAGGAGGATCCGTGGAGATCACTTTGTCCCGACTGATCGTTTGCGTTTGTGCGTCACCCTGAGTGGCCCCCCCGTCCTGCGAAGCAGGAAACGCATTGACCATGACTTTCTCAATCCACTCCAGCGCACCAGTCCAATTGCCGGTGGATGCCGAGAGCGGATTTCCCTCCGCGTGGTCCCAAACCATCGGGATCGCTTGGCGTCCGAACGTCTGCACAATGAAGTCACCGCCCCACGGTGTCAGGGACGACCAGTAGTTGGCGCTCCGACCGACACCGAGCCCCAAGTACACCCCCACCGCCTCGGCGTAGGCGGTGGCGCCGGTGCCGCCGTCGCGCAGGGGCTTGGGGTCGGCGGGTAGGCCGGCGGCGAGGGCGTCGCGCTGCACCCGCTCGCGCGCTTCCTGCACCAGGTCGGAGAAGGTCGTCAGCGCCACGAGCTGGCGAGCGGTGAAGAGGTCGCCGTAGGTCGTGAGGCCGTACTGCACCGTCCAGAAGTTGCGCGGGTCGTCGGGCAACGACTGCTCCGGCTTCCACTCCGGCTTCGCCTTGGGCGCCGCCGCCTCGTGCTCCGGCGTTGGCGCGAGATAGACGCGCCCCCGGTCGCCCTCGGCCACGATCGCCATCAGCCGCGCACCCATGCGTCCGGCCCTGCCCTCGCCCTTGATATAGTCGCCCGCGATCGGCGTCCCCGACATCAGGCACTGGAAGTTCGCGCCGCGCGACAGCTTGGTGCCGCTCTTCGCCCCCTCCGCATCCTTCGGCTTCCCCACCTTCACCGTGAAGCGGTAGCCGCCATTCTCGATCACCGGCTCGACATAGGCCTCCTTGCCCGCCTTGGTGGAGAGCATGAAGGTCGAGGCGAGCGGCACATCGACCTTGGCGAAGGCCGGGTTCGGGCTCTTCACCGTGCGCGCCCACAGCCAGGCGATCACCGTGAGCTTGCGGCCGACATAGGGCTTCAGGTCCGGCCGCGGGGTGTTTGCATCTTGGGCCATCTCAGGCGTCACCTCGACCTTCGGGTAGAGGTGGCCGATGCGCTTCTCGGCCTCATCGCGCATCCACTGGCCGTAGTGGCGCACGTCCTCGGCCAGGCCCTGCGCGCCCTTCCACTCCCGGGAGATCAGCGACTTCTCCTTGCGCGCCTCGGGGTTCACCGGGGCAAGCCCCGCGAACCTGGGCGGGATCTCGATCATCGCCTTGTTGATCAGCACCGCGACGGGATTGAGGTCGCTCGCGTAGCTCTCGAGCCCGAGCCGCTGCGCCTCGAGCGGCAGCGCCCCGCCGCCGGCGAAGGGATCGTGGAAGGCCGGCAGCTTCTTGCGGTCGAACAGCTCCTTCGCTTGGCGATGGTCGGCGTTCTCGGCACAGGCGCGGCGCCAGCTCTGCCAGATCTCGTCGCGCGCCGCCTGCAGCACCGTCTCGTTTGTCGTGTTTTCCCACAGCACCAGGTTCTCGATGATGCGGAAGAGCCGCTGCCGCTCTGCGTCGGCCAACATGTCGTCCAGCGTCGGCTGCGGCCCGGGCTCCGGCACGGCGCGGTTGGTGCCCTTGGCCTTGCGGGCGATCTCGCGCGCTTCCTCCCACAGCTTCAGCCTGGCCTTGAGGGCCGTCTCGGCCTTGCGCTTGAGCGTCGGGTCGGCGCGCAGCGTGTCCACGTAGGCCGAGGGGTCATCCACCATCTGCGCGAAGATCACCGCCCGCGCCGCCGCCAGCGGCCGCCTGGCCCACCACAGATGCAGCGTGGAGGGATGGCCGTGCTTGATCGACTTCTCTCGCGCCGAGGCCTTGTTGATGGCTTCGAGCGGGAGGGCGACCTCGATGAGTTTCTTCAACGCCTTCAGATCACGGGCTCCTGGAACCAGGTTGTGCGGTTAATCTGACCACAGTAGGTGTATTCGAGCCCGTTGCCATCGCCGGCGCCAACCGGCGTGAAGATCGCACCGTGCTCGTTCACATAAAATCGGCCTCCCTGGTGGCCGCGGACCGCCGTTATAGGCTGGGTCGCCCGCGCTACCGCTCCCGCGTCCTTGAGCACCTTGGACAGCTGGACTTTGCGAGTCATGTTTGATCGCACCTCCGGCGGGTCCGTTTCCGTCAGTGCCGGAGTCTCGTAGTAGATATCCGCCCCGCCGGCCGCCAGAACGTACGGGATGCCCGGCCGTGGCCCGATCCACTTGTCTCTCGGCTTCAGTGGCATGCCGTTTGCCGCCAGGGGCTTCGTCGTCAGGGGCTTGCCCTCGAACTCAAACCGGAAGTCGCCCTCGAGGCGTCCGGCACAGTAGTAA
>VGER01000095.1 GCA_016869235.1 Alphaproteobacteria bacterium
CAATCGGCACCAAGATGTGGCGGTATTCGTTCACGTAGAATGCACCGCCCGGCTTGTCGCTAACCGCGCTCTTGAGCGTGTTGATCCGGTTGACGACTTCCTGCCCACCGCCTTCCACGGCAAGGTACTTGAGGCCCTCGCCGGCCTCATAGAAGACAGTCACTTTCCATACGCCGGCCTCCGAGCGCACGACATACTTGGCAAGACGGCTGACGTTCTGGGGCCAGAGGCCGCGGTACAGCTTCGGTTCAACCATGGCTCATTGCTCCACGATCCAGTGGTTCCAGTCGCCCCACGACGCTGGGTCGATCCAACCGACATAGAGCGTCGTCCACGACTGGTCGCGCTCCTGCCGGTTCGTGATGACATGCCCATTGGCGGTGATGCGCACTCTTCCGCCAATGTCCCCTGGGCGGCACAAACGAAATCCTTCCGCAAGGATAGGATCCGGTGACGCTAACCGCCGTTCTATTTCGTCCCGACCATACTCTGCAGGATGGTACCAGGAGCAAACCGGACTGCCTGCGCGGTCGACGTAGCATTCAAGGCCGGTTGTCTTCGGTCCTGGCCATGGTCGTCCGGGGGTTACACCCGGCGAAGACAGATCAAATTCCGAGCCATCGGGGCGCTCCAACATAACGCGTCCGCTGAATCGTCCGATGTATGATCGCTTGCCGCGCTCGTGATCCCCTTGCAAGGGCTTCACCAAGTAGCCGTTCGGCAAGAAGAGGACACGACCACCGCCCCACTCGTCGATGACCAGTTTCTGTAGGGCACGCACGCTTGGGCTAGCCTTGAGGCTCCAAAACCCTCGGACCTCGCGGTCCTCCACCCAGGTGCCCAGACGTCCGCCGTGGAATCGGAAACCCGAACGCGTGCCGCGGGCTGGGGAGAACGGCCCCATCCAGCGCCTGAATGGTCGGGCTGCCGGCCGGAATAGAAAGCTCATGGACTGAACTCCAACGCCGGCAGCAGGCCCGGAGGGTGTGCTTGCTCGCCCTTGATTTCCACCCAGTAGGTCGTGCCGTTCCAGAAAAGCTTATTGATTTTCACACCGCGTTCGCGCTCGAGACTCTTGATCCAGTCAAGCAGCTCGTCACGCGCCGCGCCGGCCTCGAGCGATCTAGCCTGTCCCGGGCCGAGTGCGAAACTTGCTGAACCGTGACCGGTACTCTCGCTGATGACCCGCCGGCCAGAGACACTGCGGATTCCATACATTGTGGCCCGTGGCGAATCGTTTGGGTCGGGCAGCGCCAGCAAGCCGAGAAATCGCCAATCAGCGCACTCACCCTCACTGGAATCGACGCGTACGATCAAATGGCCTGCCGGCGTACGTCGCGCGCGCCGGTAGCGATTTCGCGCCACGATCTCGGTCACGAGTTCCGGCGGGGCAGGGACCAGCATGCCATCATCCGTGCGCAGGGTCCCGCCCTGGTCCACCTTCAAGTCGAGCCCGCTAACCTGCCCGGGATATGGATCTCCAAGCTTCAGCGTACTCGCATCCACAAGCGAAGAGGGAGGTCGGTACTTGCGTGGTGGCTTGCCGGTCTCGACCAGACCCTCTGGCCAAGCCGCGACCGCCATAGGGCGCCACGCGAAGTAGCGATTGCGGCTCGCGCCGATTACCGATTCCCAGTCGGCCTTCTCGTAGATTGCCTCGTCTTCGGTGTCGCCTACATACAGCACTACGATGCGCGCTGTGCGTCCGCCCTCTTTGCGGCGAAGCATCCGGCCGAGGCTCTGGATGCGCTGGCGTACCGAGCTGGACGAGGCGGCGATCACGCCGAGGTCGGCGGAGGGAACGTTGAAGCCCTCAACGAGCGATTTAGCCGAAATGATGGTGCGTGCCACGCCGCGCCGAAATGCTTCGATGTTCTCGGTCCGCACGCTGTCCGGCAGCTGGCTGTGCTCGAGGAGCACAGGGAAGTTGCATTCCTCCGCCAGCAGATAGAGCCGCTCAATCTCCTCGATGCGCTCATGGAACACGATCGCACGGCTCTCAGGATCCGCGGCAGCCATTCTCAGCAGGCCGAGCACCACCTCTGTGCGAGACTTGGCCCGGTAAAGCAGGTCCTTCCGGCTGTTCGCGAGTCCGATGAACCGCTCCGCCTGGGTTGCGTTGGCGCCGCCTCTACTCGCCTGCGTCTGGCACCAGGCAATGAAACCTTGCTTTGAGCGGCTCTTGACATGGATCGGTTGGAGGCTCTTGCGCAGGTCCGAAATCTCGCGGCTGAGCTTGCTGTGCTCGACCGCCTCCTCCGGCGCCAGCGGCAGCGCGACGTGCCAGACCTCGAAGGGCGTAAGCAGGCCCGCCTCCAAGCTCATTCGCAACGTGAAGTCGAAAATGATCGGCCCCAGGGCTCGTCCGACGACACCCCGCTCGTAGGCCTGATCGCTGGGCACCTCCTCGTCCTCGCCGTCCTGTTCGGGCGTCGCCGACAGACCGAGCGTGTAGCGAGGGTGTGAGTCAAAGATGCGTTGTGCCTGCTCGGCGCCAGAGCGGTGGCACTCGTCCACGACCAGGAGCATCCGCGGCCCCCACCCGGCACTTGCGACGAACTCGGGCAACTTCTCTCGCGCGGAGTTCAGAACACACAACAGAATACGCAGCGAACTCGCCTGCGGAGGTGCCCGGCCCGCGCCCATGAACCCGATCGCCGACGCAGGTACGGTCCCCTCCCGTAGATCGTCGTACCACTGGTTCATCAGTGGGATCGTAGGAACCACGATAACGAGGCGGAGGTCTGCCTGCGTGGAGTTCTGCAGCGCCTGCGCGGCGGCGAGTGCGAATATGGTCTTCCCGCCGCCGGTCGCGACCTTGACGGTGCCGCAGCCCAGCGGAAGCCATTTTGCCAAGCATTCCTTCTGCCACGCGTGCAGCACCAAGCTTTCCGGCAATAGTCTCCAGCGTTCCAGATCCGTGTCGCATGCCGTCTGACCCCCAGGCGGGGGTGCATCGACCTCGGTCGACTTGACCCGCCTGTCGGCCATGGCACGCCGCGTCTGCAACTGCAGCAGCCGTAGCCGGTCCGCATCCGTGAACGGGGTCTGACCCTTGCCGGCCACCGTCACCGTGGCTCCCCTGCCCGCAGCAGCAACTCGCTAAAATCGTAGTTCACGCTGGTCACGCCGAAATCCGGCTCGCGCCGGAAGGGGCGGCGGACATAGTGCACGCGGTGGCCGTCGCCCTCCAGGAACTCCACCAGCGCGAGGATGAATTCGTCCGGCTTGTTGAGGCTGGTCAGGATCTCGTTCTTGGTCACCGTCACCGTGTTGGCACCGGAAATCCGCCCCTTGACCTCGAGGAAGCGCAGCTTGCCGGTGCCGGGCACGCGGCTCTCGATATCGTAGCCGAGCTTGTCCGCTTCGCGGTCGACCGGCTCGAAGCCGAGGCGGCGCTCGACATCCATGACGATGGCGCGGGCCCGCGCGGCCGCGGCGGCCGTGTCGCTTGTCGTCGCTGCTGCCGGCAGCCGGCCGGCCATGGCGGCGATCAGCCCCGCCGGCAGCACGACGAGCCCGCCCAGCACGACCGGCGGCAGGGCGGAGACTTGCGCCTCGCGGTCGAGCTCGGCCAGGCGCTTCTGCAGCCGGGCCTGCAGGTCGTCGGCGCGGCGGCGCGCCTCCTGCGAGTTGAGGCGGGCGCCGGCCCGTCCCGCCTCCTCCTGCGCCTTCAATTGCGCGGCACAGAAGTCCCAGTAGGTGATTTCCTTGGTCAGGCGATCCTTTACCGCGGCACGGGCCTTGTCGATCCATTCGACGCGACGCTTGCGCACCTCCAGCACGTGCTCCGGCACCACATGCTGGATGGCATGGGCCTGCGCCTGCTGTTCCAGGGCGCGCGTGATCCAGGCGCATTCGGTCCGCGCCAGCAATTCGCCGACGCCAGGCTCGCCCTCGGCGCAGGGCCGATAGTCGAGGTAGGGGGCGTAGTTGAGATGCCGGGCGGGGCCGGCCGCGTCCGTTTCCACATAGAGCATGCGCCGCGAGATGCTGCGCCGTTCGCCGGACGGCAGCGTGCTCGCATCCTGGATGGCGTGTTCCAGGAAGAACAGCACACGCGGCGCCTCGCCCATGTCGCGCTCGTCCACCAGCACCGTGCCGCGCTTCAAGAGGTCGCGGTGGCGTTCCAGCGTCAGGTCGAGCACCGCGTCGAGCAGCGGATGCCCCGGGCAGACGAAGGCAGCGAGCGGCTGGCCGGGCGGCGCGATCAGCTCCTTCTCGAAGGCGATGCGTTCGTAGCGGGCGAGCACCGGTTCGCCCGCGCCGATCTGCCGGTCGCGGTTGCGCACCGTCGCCGGCACGTTGGTGATCTCGTAGCGGCGCGGTTCGCGCTGGCGCAGCGTGCCGCCCAGGCGACGGAAGGCCTCCAGGAAGAACGACTCGATGTAGTGCGGCTGCAGACGGCGGGCCTCGGCGCGCTCCATCTCCTCGCGCACGCGGGCGACGCGGCTGGCGTCCATGGCGTCGTGGGCAAGCGCATGTTCCTCGATCAGCGCTTGGAGCTGCGGCCGGTCGACGCCGTTCTCGATGGCGCGGGTCAGGCGCGCCCGCACCTCCGGCCGGTCACCATAGCGGACGGCCTCGATCAAGAGCTCGCGCAGCGGCCGGCCTTCGAATTGCAGCTTGCCGAGAACGTCGAAGACGCGGCCGCCAAGCGCCCGGCGGGCCTCCTCGATCTTCTCCAGCAGGCGGCGATAGACATCGCCTTCGCGCGTCTCCTCGGCGACCAGGTTCCACAGGTGGCAGACCTCGGTCTGTCCGATGCGGTGGATGCGCCCGAACCGCTGCTCCAGCCGGTTGGGATTCCACGGCAGGTCGTAGTTCACCATCAGGTGGGCGCGTTGCAGGTTGATGCCCTCGCCGGCGGCATCGGTCGCAAGCAGTACCTGCACTTCCGGGTCGTGCAGGAAGCGCTCCTGCGCCTTGCGCCGCTCCTCGCGTCCCATGCCGCCGTGGATCAGCACCAGGGCTTGCGGCCGGCCGAGCAGCGAGCCGATGCGACCCTCGAGATAGTTGAGGGTGTCGCGGTGCTCGGTGAAGACCACCAGCTTTTGGCGCGGCGAAGGGGTCGGCGGCGCGATCGGCCCCGCGCCATAGGGTACCGCCTCTTCCTGCAATCGGCCGCCGACACCAGCCGGCGTGAAGATCTCGCCCAGCAGGTGCGCGAGTTCCCGCCATTTGGTGTCCTGGCCTGCGCGTCTGACCTCCGCCGCCAGCGCCTCCAGCCGGAGCAGCGTCGCGATCTCCTTCTTCAGCTCGTCGAGCGTGGCCGCCGCCGTGGCCTGATCGAGGATCTCCTCTTCGGCGGTCGCAACCTCGCCCTCGGGCGCTTCCTCGAGGTCCTCGAGATCCTCGGCATCGAGCATCTTGCCGCTCGTCGTCAGTGCCGAGGTGGCAGCGCCGCGCTGCAGCAACTCCAGCTCGCGCAACCGCTTCTCCAGCCGCTCCCGCCGGCGGCGCAGGGACTGGTAGATCGCTTCCGGCGAGGAGGCGAGGCGGCGTTGCAGGATGGTGAGGGCGAAGCCGACCGTGCCCGCGCGCTTGTCGTTCTGCAGGTCCTCGGCACGGTTGAACTCCTCGCGCACATACTCGGTCACTTCCCTGTAAAGGCGCGCCTCCGCGTCCGACAGCTTGTAGGGAACGGTATAGGCGATGCGCTCAGGAAAGAGCGGCCGGCCGTCGAACT
>VGER01000096.1 GCA_016869235.1 Alphaproteobacteria bacterium
CCTCTTCATGCAGAGGAAGCCCGAGGTGCTGAAGAACATGGGCAAGACCTACGAGGTCGAGTGGACGCGCTTCTCCGGCAGCGGCGACGCGGCCCCGGCGCTCGTCGCCGGCAAGATCGACGGCAGCCTCGCCACGCCGTTCCCGCTCGCCACCGCGATCCAGGTGTCGAAGGTGCCGGTGACCGTCGTGCACCAGCTGCTCTCCTTCGGCTTCGATGGCCACTACGACGACGCCACGGTGGTGCGCGCGGACAGTGGCATCAACAACGTCGCCGACCTCAAGGGCAAGGTGTTCGGCATCAACGCCATCGGCGGCACCGTGGAGCAGGGCCTGCGCATCATCGCCAACAAGCGGGGCCTGGGGCCGAACGACATCACCATCGTCGAGGGTCGGCCGCCGTTCCTGCCCCAGATGTTGCGCGAAAACAAGGTGCAGGCGGCAACCCTGTTCCAGCCGTTCTTCGAGGGCGCCATGGCAAAAGGCGACCTCAAGGTTCTCTTCACGGCGAGCGACATCTACGGCGGCCCGACGGACTACGTGTTCATGATGTTCGAGGACAAGTACCTCAAGGCCAACGCCCGCGCGGTTCGCGACTACGTCGAGGACTACCTGCGCGCGGTGAACTGGTCGCTCGACAACCGCGCCGAGGCGGTGAAGATCTACGCCGATGCCTGGAAGCTGCCGCTCGCGGTCGTGGACAGCTACCTCCTCACGAAGAAGGACTACCTCGTGCGCCGTAACGGCCGCGTCGACCCCAAGGCCATCCAGCCGGTGATCGACGCCCTGGCGCAGAACAAGTTCATCGCGCAGTCCTTCGACGTGTCGAAGCACTTAGACCTGTCCTACCTGCCCAAGTAGATGGCGTCCTGCCTGGACCTGCGCGCCGTAGTGATGCGCTACGGCGCCGGGCCCGGCGCGGTGAACGCCCTCGAGTCGATCGACCTCGCCGTCGAGGATCACGAGTTCGTCACCATCGTCGGGCCGAGCGGCTGCGGCAAGAGCACGCTGCTCTACCTCGTCGGCGGGTTCCTGCGCCCCACCGCGGGCAGTCTACAGCTGCGCGGGAAAGAGATCGCTGGGCCGGGGCCGGATCGCGGCATCGTGTTCCAGCGCTACTCGCTTTTTCCGTGGCTCACGGTGCGCGGCAACATCGGCTACGGGCTGGATGAGCAGGGCATGGCAAAGGCGGAGCGCGACCGCATCGTCGATGAGTACGTGCAGCTGGTCCACCTCGAGGGTTTCGAGGAGCGCTATCCGCGGGAGCTCTCCGGCGGCATGCAGCAGCGCGTCGCGCTCGCGCAGACGCTCGCCTGCGAGCCTGACATCCTTTTGATGGACGAGCCCTTCGGTGCGCTCGACGCGCAAACGCGGCGCATCCTGCAGGACGAGGTGCGCCGCATCTGGCGGCGCGACACCAAGACGGTGCTCTTCGTGACGCACGATGTGGAGGAAGCGGTGGCGCTCGGCACCCGCATCGTGGTGATGTCCGCTCGCCCCGGCCGGATCAAGGAGATGTTCGTGCGCGGCTTCGACGTCGGCGACGGCGAGGAGTTCGAGGCCGACCCGGCGTTCGCCGAGCTGAAGCTCCGGATCTGGCGCAGCGTGAAGGAAGAGGTCGAGGCGGCGCGCGCGTGAGGATCGTCCCGCTCCTCCTGTTGATCTGCGCATGGCAGGCTGCCGCCAGCTTCGGCGTGCTTCCGAAGACCCTGCTACCGTCCTTCTTCGATGTCGCCGCGCAGCTCGGGGCGCATGTGCGCTCGGGCGAGATCTTCGGCCACACCGCCGCTTCGTTCGCGCGTGCCGGCGCCGGCTGCGGCATCGCGGTAGCGGCGGGCGTCGCCCTGGGCCTGATAATGGCGCGGATGCGCGCAGTAGAGCGCGCGATGGAGCCGATCCTGCTGATGATCTACCCGGTCCCCAAGCCCGCCATGATCCCGCTCTTCATGATCTGGCTCGGTATCGGCGATTTCTCCAAAGTCGCGGTGATCGCGCTAGCGTGCCTGCTGCCGGTGGTGGTCGCCACGTTCAACGGCGCGCGCAGCGTGGACGACATGCTGATCTGGTCGGCGCGCGCGCGCGGCACTTCGGAGGCGCGGCTGCTTTGGCGCGTGGTGCTGCCCTCGGCGCTGCCGCAGATCGCGGCGGGCGTTCGCACCGCCATCGCTATCGCCATCATCGTGCTGGTGAGCTCAGAATTCATCTCCGCGGAGAAGGGGCTCGGCTACCTGATCTTTTCCTACGGCGGCGTCGGTGCCGACGACGCGATGCTCGCGATCGTCATCTGGCTCGCGGCGCTCGGTTACTTCCTCGACCGCGGCTACCTCGCCGGGCTGCGCAGGGTGATGCGCTGGCATGCCTTTGCTCACTAGGTTCTTGCCGATCGCAGTGATCCTGCTCTTGTGGGAGGCCGTCTCGCGCACGGGCTATGTCAATCCCAACGTTTTTCCGCCTGTCAGCGAGATTCTGCTGCGCTGGGTGCAGATATTCTGGGACGGCCGCATCTACCCGCCGCTGTGGGACACCATGTGGCGCGCGCTCGCCGGGCTTACCGCTGCAATCGCGGTCGGCGTGCCCCTTGGGCTGCTGATGGGCCGGGTGCGCGCCGCCGAGTGGTTCTTCGAGCCGCTTTTCTCCTTCGGCTTCCCGCTGCCGAAGATTGCGCTGATCCCGCTCTACGTGCACTGGTTCGGCCTGTTCAGCCTGTCCAAGGTGATGCTGATCTTCACCGACTGCCTTTTCCCGATCGTGCTTTTCACCTACCACGGCGCGCGGGGCCTGAGCAGCGTGTACCTGTGGTCGGCGCAGTCGCGCGGCACCGGGCGCGTGCGCATGTTCTGGCGCGTGGTGCTGCCGCTGTCGCTCGCGTCCATCTACGACGGCGTGCAGGTGGCGGTGGTGGTCGCCGTTCTCGTAGCGGTCGTGACCGAGATGGTATCGGGCGGCGGAGGCTTGGGCGAACTGATGATCCGCGCCTACCGCTTCGGCGACGTGCGCACGGCGTTCGCTGCGCTCCTCACGGTTTCGCTCGCGGGCTACATCCTCTACAAGCTCGCGCAGTGGCTGCGCGGGCGGCTTCTCTTCTGGCACGTGGCGGAGGTTTGATGTTCGAGTACTTCGCCGGCCACTACTCTTGGAACATGGGCGTGCTCATGGCGGCGCAACTTGGCGGCGAGATGAGCGAGATCGACCAGGCCTGCCGGCCGCTGGTGCCGCTCGCGGGGCGACCGAAGGAGGATCCCGAGGCGCAGGCCGCCTGGGTCAGGCAATGGACGGCGCTTGCGCAGAAGGTCGAGGGGTACGCGCGGCGCGACGAGGAGGCGGGCAGGGCCCTGAGTGCGGGAAAGCGGTTCCTGCGCGCTTGCGTGTACGCGTTGACCGCGGAGCGCATGGCCAGCCACAAGTCACCGCGAAAGCTGCAGTTGTACAAGGCGATGCTGACGTGCTTCGAGCGCGGCGTGCGCTTGCGGCGCGAGCCGATCGAGTTCGTCGAGGTACCCTACGATGGCACCACGCTGCCCGCGCTCTTCTACCGTGCGCCGGGCGAAGGCCAGCGCCCGGCGATGATCCATTTTGACGGCTTCGACGTCACCAAGGAGTGGATGCATCTGTGCGGCATCGCGCGCGAGTTTTCGGCTCGAGGCGTCTCCACCCTGATGGTGGACCATCCCGGAATCGGCGCCGCAATCCGGCTGCAAGGCCTGGCGATGGACCAGAAGCCCGAGCGCTGGGCGACGGCTTCACTCGACTGGCTGGAGAAGCGGTCCGACGTCGACGCGCGCCGCGTCGGCGTGGTGGCGATGAGTCTCGGCGGCTACTACGCGCCGCGTTCTGCCGCTTTCGAAACACGACTCGCGGCGTGTGTTGCATGGGGCGCGCGGTGGGACAATGCCGACTCGCACGGCCGTATCCTGCGCGATCCGCATGCGGCGCGCTCGTTGACCAATTGGCTGGAGCACGCGCTGTGGTACTACGGAGCCAAGACCGCCGATGAGGCCTACGAGAAGATCTCGCAGATGACGCTGGAGGGCATTGCTGGACGCATACGCTGCCCACTGCTGGTGGCGCACGGCGCGAACGACCGCCAGGTGTCGCTCGGGGATGCCGAGCGCACGGTGCGTGAGGCGACCGCGAGCCCGCACACCGAGCTGCGCGTGTTCACCGCGGATGAGGGCGGCGCCGAGCACGTCGGCGGAGAGCTCTTCTCGCCCACCATCGACTACATCGCAGATTGGGTGGCGCAGGTGCTGCGATGAAAGTGAGGCAGATTCTCTTCGTGCCGCCAGCGCCGATCGTCTGGGCCGAGCACTGCAGGCTCTTTGCGAAGCACGGCGTCGAGGTCGAGACGACGCAGACGCTCTCCTCCGACCAGCTCGGCCAGGGATTGGCGGATGGCACCTGGGACGTGGGCGTCGGCGTGGTCGACAACATCATCGCCTGGAACGACGAGCGCAAGGCCGGACTGCAGATCATGGCGCAGCTCGAGCGCACCAACGTCATGGCTTTTTTTTCTTCGAAGGAAACTCTCTCGGAAACTGCACAAAGCCCGGTTGCCGTCGATTCCACCACCAACGGTTTCGTCCTTGTGCTGTACCGGGCCCTCGCTCGCGCCGGCATCGATCGCCACAAGCTGCGCTACGACGCGGTCGGCGGCGTGCGCCACCGCTTCGAGGCGCTGGCGGCAGGCAAGACGTCGGCCACCATCCTGGTGCCGCCGTTCATCGACATGGCGATCGCTAAGGGCTTCAGGAAGCTTTGGGATGGAGCGGACATCGCACCCGCCTATCCCGGCGTGGTGGTGGCAGCGCGGGCGGCGTGGCTGCGCGACAACGCCGCTGCGGCGCGCGGCTACATGCACGCGCTACTCGAGGCAAACGAGTGGGCGCCGAATAGCGCGTCTCAAGCCGTGGCGAGCTTGGTTGCCGCGCGCTTTTCGGAACCCGCGGCGCAGCGGCTCGTGCAGGACGTCGTTCCCAACCTCGAGCCCTCCCGCGCCGGCTGGGACGAGGTGGTGGCGCTGCGCCGCGAGTGCGGATTGCTGCTGCGCCCGGAGCCGCGCGCCGCAGAGGTCATCAACTACAAGCCATGGACTACATAGCTCCGACGACGCTCGAGGAGGCGTTTCGTGCTCTGGAAACCGAGGACGCGCGTTGCCTCGCCGGCGGGCAATCACTCGTCGCAATGATGAACCTCGGGCTGGTCGCGCCGGCGAAGCTGGTCTCCCTCAGAAGAATCGCATCGCTGCGGGGAATCGAAAAGGCGAAGGACGGCGGGCTGCGCCTTGGCGCCATGACGACCCACGCCGAGATCGCCGCGCTCGACGAGGGCTGGCTGATCGCCCAGGCAGCCCGTGTGCTTGCGTACCCAGCGATCCGCGCCTTCGGCACGATCGGCGGCTCGGTGGCGAACGCCGACCCTTCGGCGGACTATCCGGTCGCGCTGCTCGCCGCAGCAGCCGAGATCGAGGTCACGTCCGCGAGGGAGGCAAGAAAAATTCCCGCCAGGGAGTTCTTTAAGGGCCTGTTTGAGACGGCGCTCGCTAGCGGCGAGATCGTCACGGCGATCCACATCCCGGCA
>VGER01000097.1 GCA_016869235.1 Alphaproteobacteria bacterium
CCTCAGCTTCCTCGGTCGGAGCCGGATGGACAACCTACTGAAAGCTCACAGCTAGGGTACGTCTGCGCCGGCGGCCTTCGGCACGCCGTTTGCGATGAAGCGGGCGAGGGCGGTTGCCGTTCTGTGCTTGTCCGGGGGGCGCTCCCCGCCCAATGGAGCTGTGCAAGAACGTGGTCTCCCCCTCGTCCCGCGTCCGTCCGCACCCGGCCCCCGTCCGCCGAGTCGCCCTCGTCCGCCGAGTCGCCCTCGCCCGAGTCGCGCAGCTCGTCGGCGCAGGACCGCTCCTGGCGGCAACCGCTCTCCTCGTCTTGGTGGTCTTCAGCGCGTTGCTTGAGCTGGCTCCAATAGCGCCCCGTATCGAAGCGGTGCGCTAGCCGAACGGCCGCGAGGTTCCTCCCCCCCTCGCGGCCGTTTGTTGCGCGCGAGCGCTCGCCGCAGCGAGGCCCGGCAGATGTCGCCGACGTACGCTGTTAGGCGGGGGAGAGCACGAAATCGAAGCGGCCTTCGAGCGTGCCGTCGGCCAGCGTCCGCTGCGCGATCAGAAGGGTCCGGCGGAAGATGCCGTCGCGCGCGTTGGCGGCGGCTTCGTCCGGGAAATACACCTGCGTGGTGAGCAGCCGCGTACGCTGCCCCTGCAGCTTGGCATGGATGTGCGGCGTGCGCCCGGGGTACGGCGGCGGCTTGATGGTCTCCAGGCGGTAGACACCGTTGGCGTCGGTGAACTGGTGGCCGCGGTACTTGAATCCGCGCGTGTCGTACACGCCCGCCTCGTCGCAGTGCCAGAAGTCGATCACGGCATTGGCGACCGGGCGGCAATCTGGCGTCAGCACGATGCCTTGCAGCACCAGCTTGGTGGCGCGCGCATTCGGCTCGAGCAGGGACGCGCGCAGCGGCGTCTGCGGCGAGTAGAACGGACCTTCGGTCTGCGCCTCGGTGGCGCCGGCGCCGCATGCGGGAGTCGGCGCCAGCGTCAGGCCGAGATTGCCGGGGGCTGCCGGGAAGGGATAGGCGAGCGGCGCCTGCGCCTGCTGCGCGCGCGCGAGCAGCGGCAGCGTGAGGGCGATGGCGCCGCCGCCGACCACTCCGGCGGTGAAGGCGCGGCGGCTCCAAGGGCGGTCGCTCAAGTCGTTGCTGCGCGTCATCGGTGCTCTCCTTGGGTCAGAAGACTCACGTGTTCAAGCGGCGCACTCTACCGTAGGAGTCGTGTCGCATGATTGCAGAACGGCCCGCATTTGGTAACGCCGTGTTTCTCCGTCACAACATCGCGACTTCGTGAGCGGATCGAAACGCGCGGACGCTGTGAGGAAGCGGCTTACGTGAACCCGAACACCGGTGGGAAAACGAGGACCACGACCGCCGCCCAGGCGGCATAGACCGGCAGGTACGCGGTTTGCCAGCGCTCGACCTGGGCGAAGGGTCGCTCGCCGCGCAGGAAGCCGACATAGAGCCACACCGACCACGCCAGGTTGACGAGCAGGACGAGGTTGAAGCCGAGGCCGACGGTGCGGTTGGGCGTGAAGCCGAACTCCGAGATGCGCGCGGCGATGGCGGCGAGCGCCACCGCGTCGGCGATCAGGGCGGCGATCACCAGCGCGGCGAGCACGAAGTCGAACAGGCGGCGCGGCGCGTCAGCCTCGCGTGCCGAGATGGTGTAGAGGAACAGCGCCAGCACCAGCGCCAGCAGGGCGTCGAACACGATCAGCACGTCGCGGCCGATGTCGATGCCGCCGACCCACGCGAGCGCGCCCAGGAAGACGATGAGCAAGGCGGCGAAGATGGGCGTGAACAGGCGCGTCAGCACCGGCGCCATGTTCTCGATCACGCTCTGCTTGGCCTCGACCAGCCAGGCGCCGACCAGCACGGCGCCGGCCGCGCCGCACGGCAGCAGCCATTGGCTGAGGAAGACCTCCGCCGTGACGCCGATCGCCTCGAACAGCGCCACCGTCAGCGCGGTGACCAGCCCGCCGCCGAGCGCGATCAGCACGTAGTAGATGAACAGCTCGCCGGAGAAGCGGATTAAATTCATCCGCGCCGATGGGTCGTTTCACTGGCCGCCGGCGTAGGCGATGCCGATGATCAGCCACAGCGCGATCGGCAGGTGCAGGTCCTGCAGGGCCAAGGTGTCGGCGTCGCCCGCGAACGGCCACAGGTTGGCCGCCACCGCGGCGGCGACGAAGCCCGCCGCCAGCAACCCGCGCGTGCGGCTATCGACGATGTCGCGCTTCCAGACGAAGTAGAGAGCGAGCAGGGGAAACACGAACAGGCTGGCGTTGCGCAGGTAGAACAGGACGTCCTGCTCCTCCGCCATCGAGAATCCGAACATGGTCGGCAGCTTCACCAGCACCGCGGCCCCGGCGGCGAGCGCGAATACGATGAAAATCTCGCGTTGCGCCGCGGCGCTCGATGCTCCGCCGCCCTCGGCGACGATGAACTGCTTCCACAGGCGCTCCGAATGCTCGCGCGCGAACTCGTTGGCGATCGCGTCCTGCGCGCCCATACGCTTGATCGCCACCAGGAACGCCTCGTCGGCGGCAAGGCCCGACCCCACCAAGGTGGAGATCTGGCCGCGCATGTGGTCCTCGAGCTCGTCGACGTCGGCGGACCGGATGGTGCGGCGGCGTCGCAGATACTCGCGCCACTGGCCGATGTGCTCCTCGAGCGATGCCGTCTGATCTGTCGCCAACGCTTAGCTCCTTGTCGAAGTGCGGGCCTGCGGCCCCGATCCGCGGTGCGGCGTCGCGATCGCCACTGGGGCGGCGTGGTCGGGAAGCATCACGCCGCCTGCGGAACGGGCGTGAGGCGCCGCGCGAAGGTAGGAAGGAAGAAGGCGCGCCACAGGGAGCGGGCCGCAACCGGACGGCTGACGGGGACGACGACGCGCAGGTCGCGCCAGATGCTGCGCAGTGCCTTGTCCACCGCCTGCCACTGCCGGCGCTGGTGGACAAGCTCCGCGCGTCCTGTCTCGGTGATGCGGTAGTACTTGCGCCGGCGTCCGGTCTCCGAGGCGCCCCAATGGCCCTCGATGCGGCCGTTGCGCTCGAGCCGGTGCAGCAGCGGATAGAGCATGCCGTCGGTCCACTCGAGCTGCCCGCCGGAGAGCTCGGCGACGCGCTTGAGGATCGCGTACCCGTACGTGTCGCCCTCGGCCACGATGGCGAGGATCAGGGGGGTCGAGGAGGCGGCGACCAGGTCTTTGCCGATGTGCATGGGTAGCGGGCTCTGGGCGGCGTACGTAGCGCCCCTATACATAGCAGACAAATACATTGTTGTACAAGGTATAATCTACAGGCATCGGTTTGCAGCGCAAGACCCGCAGATTTCCGCGCGTCTCCGTGCTACAGACGCGCGGGGCCTGTAGCTCAACTGGTCAGAGCCGGCGGCTCATAACCGCTTGGTTGGAGGTTCGAATCCTCCCGGGCCCACCGCCTCCCACCACAGCATCTGGTAGTTCATCACCGGCTGGGCCGCATGAGCGGCCTAGGCCTTGTATTTCGGGCCGATCTCGGCGCAACATGTGGTCGCGCGCTTAGTCCAGCCGCTGCGGGCCTCTACGGGCCCGTCTTGGGGGAAGCAGGCCATGCCTGACTGGGACGTGAACTACGCCGCGGTGCTGGTGGCGACGGTCGCCGCGATGATCATCGGCTTCATCTGGTACATGCCCGCGCTGGCTGGCAAGACCTGGATGGCCGCCATCGGCAAGACCGAAGCCGAGATTCGCGCCGGCGCCAAACCGTCCATCTACATCGCCGCCTTCGTCCTCGCGCTCCTGCAGATGACGGTGCTCGCCGCTGTGCTTGGGTGGGCGGGCGCAAGCGGCATCCAGGACGGCATCGTCACGGAGGTGCTCGTCTGGATCCTCGTCTTCGCGGCGATCGCGCTGAACATTCTCTTCGAAGGCCGCGCCACCGCCCTCTATTGGGTCTACGGCGGCAACAGTCTCGTCACCTTCGTGATCGCAGGTGCCGTTATCGGCTGGTGGCGGGCGATGTAGCCTGCCGTCCGTCACCAGTACGAGCAGAACGGGCGGGGCATCCCCCCGCCCGTTCGCATTCGGCGAACGGCGACGAAAGCGAGCGCGCTTGCGCGCGGCCCGCGCCCGTTGGCGGTTCAGTTGCCTGCTAGCCGTTGCCGCGGATCGGCGGCGGGTCCTGCGTCATGGGAATGCCGGCGAAGTAGCGGAAAATCCCACCGGCGCGGTTGACGAACGACTCGTGGCCGGAGCGGACGACGGCCGCGAACGGTCCCGACACCGCGATCATCGCGTAGTAGCGCCACACGTCGCCGTCCTCGCGCTCGATGAAATAGAGCATGCGCGCGTCGCCCGGCTTGAATACCGGCAGGAACAGCACCTGGAGGCCGGTGATGTTCTCCATCTCGATGACGAGCCGGTTCGCGTCGCTCTCGCGCACCTGGACGCGATAGGCGAACTTGCCGGACGCGCTCTGCCAGAAATAGCGCGGGTCGCCGGCGAGCATCTCGGCCGCGGTGAAGTCGCCGCGCTTCTTCTCGGGATCGGGGCCGGCGAGGGCGAATGCCTCCGGCATGAGCGGCCGCCACGCCTGGCGCGTGTGCGACCAATAGAGGATCTCGTTGTAGTCGGAGATCTTGCCCAGCCGCTTGGCGACTTCCTCAACGCCGCCAGTGTGATGGAAGCGCCCGGCGGTGGCGATCAGGAATGCGACGTTGGCGGGCTGCCACCCGGCGCAGCGCGGCGGCGCCCAGCGCGGTCCGAGCTCGTCGTAGTACAGCACCTGGATGGCGGGCGGCTCGCCCACCGCCGGGTACGCCACCGGCGGCCCTTCGCACGGCACGGCCACCGTCACCGCCGCCTTGGCGGCGGCGAGCGCCAACGCCAGCGCGACCAGGGAGCCGGCGGCGGCGATTCGGGTGGTTCGCAAGGACAGGGACATGCGCCGGAGGACAGGTTCGATCCGGTAGAATGCTATCCGTTCGCCGCACGCTGCGCCATTGCGCGCAAACAACAAGAGGCCATGCAGCTCTCCGCGATGATGCGCGACAATCCGATCCTCCGCGGCGCCCTCATCGCGCCGTCGCTGGTTGTGTTGATCTTCACGTTCTTCAACTTGACCGCGACCGTTGACCAAGGCGCTGTGCTGGCTGGCCTGGTGCTCGGCGTCGTCAACGACGACGAGGCCGTGGCGTTGCCGGGCACCGGCCCGCAGCACCTCGGCGATCAGGCGGTGGCGGCGCTCGAGCGTCAGCTGCCCATGCGCACCGCCAAGTTTCCCGACGAGGCCGCCGCCGCCGCCGCGCTCAACCATGGCGCCATCGTCGCGGCGCTGATCCTGCCGCCCGATTTCAGCAGCACGATCATCGCGGGCGGCACTGGCCAGGCGAAGCTGCTGCGCAGCGACCACCTCAGCCTCCTGGAGACGCAGGTCGGCGCGGCGCTCGCGCCACAGCTGCAGGCGGCGCTCACCGCGATCGCCGTCGCCGCGCGCACGCAGGTCGCGCCTCCGGCCGCGCCGGCGAC
>VGER01000098.1 GCA_016869235.1 Alphaproteobacteria bacterium
AATGAGTTCGATGACACCTACGGTCCCGGCCGGTGGCACGGCAGCGCACCCACCGTGCCGCCCGCGCTCGCGGTGGCCGAAGCCCTTCATGCCGACGGAAAGGCGTTCATCACGGCGCTGGCGGCCGGCCTCGAAACCGGCTGCCGAATGACACGGGCCGCGCCCACGCTGCTGTCGCTCGGGTTTCATTCCACCTGCACGGCCGGCATCTTCGCGGGGGGGCTCGCCGCCGGCAAGCTCATGGGGCTGGATCCCGAAAGGCTGACGTACACAATGGGCATCTGCGGCAGCTTCGCCGCGGGAACCATGGAGTTCCTCGGCGATCCGGAACCGTGGTCAAAGCGAATCCAGGTCGGCAATGCAGGGCAGGGCGCCATCCTCGCCGCCCGCGCGGCGGCCGGGGGATTCAAGGGGCCGCGCACGATCCTGGACGGGCGTAACGGCTACTTCCGCGCCTACGCGGGCGATGGCCACTACGACCTCACCGGCATCACTGACGACCTGGGCCAGGACTGGCAACTGCTGCGCCTCTACCCGAAGCGCTTTCCCTGCGACCATATCGCTCAGGGTTACCTTGACTGCGCGCTCGACCTGTACCGCACGTCCGGGGCGCGCGTCGCCGACATCGACCGCGTCGCGTGCATCGTCCATCCTCTGGCCGCCGCGATCATGTTCTCGCCGCACGAAACACGCTATCGCCCGACCAATGGCTGGTCGGCCCGCTGGAGCATGCCCTACAACATGGCGGTCGCGCTCGCCGACGGGCGGCTGGACATCGACTCCTACTCCGACGCCCGGGCGGCGGATCCTCAAGTGCGCGGGTTCATGGCGCGCGTCGTGCCCGCGGAAGACGCCACCATGGCGTTTCCGGGCGAGTACCCCGCGGCGGTTCGCCTGCACATGAAGGATGGCCGCGTGCTGGAGAAACATGTGCCGAAGGTCGCCGGAACGCCGGACAACCCGGTGCCGGCGGCGGAATACGAGGCGAAGTTCTTCGACAACGCGCGGCGCAGCCTGTGCGAGAAGCGCGCGCAGCAGGCGTTGGGCCTCTTCGCCCAGCTCACGGAAATCCGGGATATGGCGGAGATCGCGGAGGCCTGCGCATGAGGATCTGGTACCAGAGCCTGGTCGAAGGCGGCCGCATGCTGTCCTACTTCGCGGGCCTCGCTGAGCGGGCGCGCAAAGTGGCGCGGCCCGGCGTCGAGGTGCGCTTCGAGAGCATGCCTGAGGGGGTGTACGGCGGCCACACGCCAGCCGATGCGGTGGTCTATCCGTACTTCATGTCGCTGCACGTTCAGCACATCCTCGACAACGCGCTGCGCGCCGAGGCCGAGGGCTACGACGTGTTCGCCGTGGGCTCCGTGCAGGACCCCGGGCTGGAGGAGGCGCGCTCGCTGCTGGGCATCCCGGTGGTCGGCTACGGCGAAGCCGCGATGCACTTCGCCTGCCTGCTCGGCAGCCGCTTCGTGGTGCTTGCCTTCCGCGACGGTTTCGACCAGATGATGGACCTGCGCGTGCAGCGGCTCGGCCTCGCCGGCCGCGCGCTGCCGACAATGCTGATGGACACGGATTTCAACGCCGTGGGTAGGGCGCAGCAGGAGCCGACGCAGCTCGTCGGGCTTTTCCAGGAGGTCGCGCGCAAGGCGATCCGGCAGGGCGCCGAGGCGATCATCCCGGGCCAGCTCTATCTCAGCGAGGCGGTGGCGCGCGCGGGCGTGACGCGCATCGACGAGGTGCCGATCGTCGATGCGCTCGTCGCTACGCTGAAGATGGCCGAGGCCATGGCCGACCTGAACCGGCTCGGCGTCGCCGTCACGCGCCGCGGCTACACCCATGCGCGACCGCCGCGCGACCTCATCGACCACGTTCGGCGTTTCCACGGTCGGCCGGACACTACCCCGGAGAAATGATCATGGTCCTGCGTCGTATCGCCGTTGCGCTGTCCGCTGCCGCGTTCGCCGCTTCGGCGATCGCCGCCTACCCCGACAAGCCGGTGAAGGTGGTCAACGGGTTCGCGCCCGGTGGCGGCTCGGACATCCTGCTGCGCGCGATCCTGCCCGCGCTCTCGGACAGGCTCGGCCAGCCGATGGTCGTGGACTACAAATTGGGCGCGGGCGGCAACCTCGCCATCGAGACGGTCGCCAAGGCGGCGCCCGACGGCTACACCGTCCTGATGGGCTTCGCGGGCCTCGCGACCGCGCCGGCGCTGTTCGCCAAGCTGCCCTTCGACCCGATCAAGGATTTCGCGCCGATCAGCCTCGTGGGCATCGTGCCCAACGTGCTGGCGGTGTATCCCGGCGTGCCAGCCAATTCGGTGAAGGAACTGGTGGCATACGCCAAGGCGAACCCGGGCAAGCTGAACTTCTCGTCGCCGGGCAACGGCACCACGCAGCACCTGGTGGCCGAGATGTTCAAGCTCGCCGCAGGCATCGACATGGTGCACGTGCCCTACAAAGGGGGCGGCCAGGCGCAGGCCGACGTGGTGAGCGGCGTGGCGCAACTCAACTTCAACGTCGTGCCGACGTCGCTGGGGATGATCCGCGCGGGCAAGCTGAAGGCCTTTGCGGTCACCGGCCGCACGCGCAGCGAGGCGCTTCCCGAGGTGCCGACGATGATCGAGTCGGGTTACCCCGGCTTCACCGCGGTGACCTGGAACGGCTTCCTCGCGCCGGCCGGCACGCCGCGGGACATCATCCAGAAGCTGAACGAGGTGGTCGTCGGCGTGATGCGGACCATGGAGATGAAGGAACAGCTCGCCAAGATCGGCCAGGAGGCCGCCTGGAACACGCCGGAGGAGTTCGCGGCCTTCCTGCGCAACGAAACCGAGAAGTGGAGGAAGGTGATTCCCGCGGCCGGCCTGAAGCCGCATTAACCCGGCTGCCGCGGATGTGCGCCGTCAGTTGCCGCGGATCGCCGCGGCGGCATGCTCCGCGGCCACCAGGCCGAAGCCAAGCGCGGTGAGCAGGCCGTTGCCCGAGAGATAGCCCGCCGGCCCGTCGCCGGAGAATCCGGCGGCGGTACCGCCGCCCGCGTAGAGGTTCGGGATCGCGCAGCCGTCGGCGCGTAGCACCCGGCCGTGCACGTCCACCTTCAGGCCGCCCTGCGTGTGCGCGAGCGTGCCGGTGATCTGGGCGCCGTAGTACGGCGATTGGAGCGGCTTGCCGAAGTCCTCGCGCCCGATCGGGTCGTGGCCCTTGCGCACGTTGGCGTAGTACTCGTCGAAGGTCGCGCGCACGCGCTGCGGATTCAGCTTGAAGGCGGTGGCGAGTTCCTCGATGGTGTCGGCTTTCTTGAGCGCGCCTGCGGCGACCGTGTCGCGGAAATGCTCGTTCGGCGAGACTACGTCATAGATCCGCTGGTCGAAGAACATGTAGGCCACGCCGCGCGGCTGCTTGAGCAGCACGCCGGCCAGTTCGGAGTAGCCCTGATCCTCGCGGTCGAAGCGCACACCGTCGGCGTTGACCATGACCGCGCCCAGCAGCGGGACTTCGGGCACCAAGCGCGTGCCGTAGCCCGGAATGACGTAGCCGTGGCCCTGGTGGCCGCTCATGTGCTCGACGGCGGCGCCCAGTTCTAGTCCCCAGCGGATGCCGTCGCCGGTGTTGCCTTGCGCGCCAATGCACTCGACGTCCGCCATCGCGGGGATATACCGGCGCAGCATGTCGCGGTTCGCGCCGAAGCCGTCGCAAGCGAGGATGACCTTCTTCGCTCCGATGCGCTGCTCGCCGCTCTCGCCGGCGCGCACGCCGATCACGGCGCCGGCGGCGTCGGTCACCAGGCCCGCGCCAGGGGTGCGGTCGGCGAAGGTCGCACTGGGGAAGTGCGCGAGCGCCTCATGCAGCGCGCGCGTGATGCGCGCGCCGGACTTGCCCTTCGGGTTGTGCATGCGCAGGAAGGAGTGGCCGAAACGCCCCGCGTCGGTGTTCAACGTCAGTTCCAGGCCCACCTCGTCGACCAGGGTGTCGACCACGTCGAGCGTGCGACGGCAGAGTTCGAGCACGATGGCGCGGTCGGCCCGGCCGTGGTTCTTGCGCAGGATGTCGTCGGCCATCTGCTCGGGCGTGCCGCGGATGCCGGCGGCCTTCTGGAAGCGGGTACCCCAGGCGGCGATCGAGCCGCTCGCCAGATCGGTGTTGCAGCCCAGGCGCGAATCCTTCTCCAGCAGGATCAGTTCGACGCCCAGCTTCGCCGCGACGAAGGCCGCCATCAGGCCGCAGCCGCCGGCGCCGACGATCACTAGGTCCGTTTCCATGTCCCACGCGATGGCCATGCTCTTCTCGCTCCGGCGCTCAGTTGACCTTCGCGCCCGAGATGCGTACCACCTCGCCCCACTTGCGCATCTCGGCGTTCATGTAGGTGGTGAGTTCGGCTGGCGACATCGCCGGCGGGACTTCCATGCCGAGCTTCGCCATCTGCTCGCGGGCCTCGCGCGTGTCGAGCACGGTAGCTGCGTCACGATTTAAATGTTGCACGATGGCGGCGGGCGTCCCGCCGGGGGCCCAGATCGACAGCCAGGCGCCTGCTTCGAAGTCGGCGATGCCGGCTTCGGCGACCGTCGGCACGTCGGGCAGCTTGTCGATGCGGCGCACACCGGCGGAGGCGATCACTCGCACGTCGCCGCGCTCGATGAACGGCAGGTAGGGCGTCACCGAGTCGATGGCGAGCTGGATGCGGCCGGCGACTAGCTCCTTGACCGTTTCCCCGGAGCCCTTGAACGGGATGTGGGTCATGTCGATCTTCGCGCGCAGCTTGAACAACTCGCCGCTGATGTGCGGCGTGGTGCCATGGCCACCGGAGCCGAAGTTCAGCTTGCCGGGATTCGCACGCGCGTAGGCGATCAGTTCCTGCAGGTTGCGCACTGGCAGCGAGGGTGTCGTGACGACGACGAAGGGCAGGTTGGCGAATAGCGACACCGGCAGCAGGTCCTTCATCGGTGTGTACGGCACCTTGTCGAAGAGGACGACGTTGACGACGATGTTGCGCGCCGTCACCAGCAGCGTGTAGCCGTCCCCCGGCGCGCGCGCGGCAGCTTCGGCCGCGATGTTGCCGCCAGCACCGGTGCGGTTCTCGACCACGACCGCTTGGCCCCACTTCTCGCTCAGGCGCTGCGCGATCACGCGTGCGCCCGTGTCCACCACCCCCGGGCCGAAGGCGACGATCACGCGCACGGGCTTGCTCGGGTAGGTCTGGGCGGCCGCCGTCGTGATCGACAGCAGCAGGAAGGCGAAGGCTGATAGCAGGCGTGGAGGCATGGCAGATCCTGGTCGAAAGAGGATCTTACCTATAGCGGCTCGTGGGGCAACATAAGCTGCATTGTGCGCCGTCAAATCGGGACCAGGAAGCGGGAGAATGGCCAAATCATGCGGCGCAACGCAGCCTGGGGCGGATAGCCGCGGACCGCCGG
>VGER01000099.1 GCA_016869235.1 Alphaproteobacteria bacterium
AACTTCACGCAGCTTCCCGATGATCTGCTCGGCCGCAAATCGCTGACGCGGCATCCCATTCTCCATTCAAAAGTGGGCCAATCCTAACTCTGGGCTTGGACCACTTTCGACAGGGCAGACCACATGGAGCAGGCGCGCATTGCCATGGTGCATGCCTTCGACCTCAAGTACAAAACGTCGATCGCACCGATCCTGCCGTATGGCATCTACACGATCCCGGAGTGCTCGGCGGCCGGCGAGTCGGAGGAATCGCTGCAGAAGAAGGGTGTCGCGTACTTGACCGGCCGCGCGAGCTATGGCGTCAACGCGCGCGGTCAGATCATCGGCGATGACGCCGGCTTCCTGAAGCTGCTGTTCGAGCGCGACTCAATGAAGCTGGTCGGCGTGCACGTCATCGGCGAGCAGGCAACCGAGTTGATCCACATCGGACTCGCTGGGTTGTTGGCCAAGGCGGACGTCGACCTGTTCATCCAGGCCTGCTTCAACTATCCGACCCTGTCGGAGCTCTATAAGTATGCCGCCTATGCGGCGCTGGACGCGCGCGCGCGCAGCGAAACCCTCATGGGCGCCGGAGCGGGCTGACCTGCGTTGATTTGCCCCTTGCGGCGGGCCACAATCGGCACCCCTCGAACGAAGGAGCCGGCAATGCGCACGCCTCGGGCCTGGATTGCGGCCGCCGCCGCAGTCGCCACCGTCACGCTGAGCGGAATCGGAGTCACCAACGCCGCAACCTTGGAGGACGTGCGCGCTGCAGGCACGCTCAAGTGCGGCATCAACACCGGCCTGCCGGGCTTCGCCTACACCGATGACCGCGGCACCTGGACGGGCTTCGACGTCGCCTATTGCCAAGCGCTTGCTGCCGCCGTCCTGGGCGACCCGACCAAGGTCCGATACGTCAACGTGTCGGCCGCCAATCGCTTCACCGCGCTTGCCTCGGGCGAGATCGACGTGCTGTCGCGCAACACGACATGGACGTTCCAGCGCGACAACGAGCTTGGCTTCACGTTCGCCGGCGTCTCCTACTACGACGGCCAGGGATTCCTGATCCGCCGCTCCCTCCGCGTCGCCAGCGCCAAGGAGCTGAACGGCGCCTCGGTGTGCATCCAGCGCGGGACGACGACCGAACTCAACCTCGCCGACTACTTCCGCGCCAACAACCTGCGCTACGAGCCGGTGCCGATCGCCGACAATGAGGAAGCACGTGTCGCCTACGTCGCCGGCCGCTGCGACGTCTACACCGCCGACGCGTCGGCGCTCGCGGCCACCAAGAGCGCGCTGCAGAACCCGAACGATCACATGATCCTGCCCGAGGTCATCTCCAAGGAGCCGCTCGGGCCCCTGGTGCGGCAGGGCGACGAGCGCTGGTCGGACATCGCGCGCTGGACTCTCAACGTGCTCCTCGCCGCCGAAGAGTACGGCGTGACCCAAGCCAACGTGCGCGACATGGCTCGCGCGGCCACGCCCAATCCGGAGGTCAACCGCATGCTCGGCAGCGAAGGCTCGCTTGGCGCCATGCTGGGCCTTGCGCCGAACTGGGCGGTCAACGTCATCGCCGCCGTCGGCAACTACGGCGAGATGTTCGAGCGCTACCTCGGCGCACGCACGCCGCTCGGCCTGCCGCGCGGCCTCAATGCGCTCTACAAGAACGGCGGCGTCCTCTATCCGCTGCCGATGCGCTGAGCCGCTGGCCGCCGGCGACGACCCCGCAACGGTACCGGCCGGCAGCACGTGGCGGCATCGGGACCGAGTGTTGCCCGGGCATGGTCCAACGAGCGCGTCCGCGCGCTCGTTGTCCAGGCCGCGGTGCTGGCGGGCATCGTCGCGCTCTTGGCCTGGCTGGTCGCCAACACCGCCCACAACCTGGAGACACGCGGACTGAAGACGGGGTTCGGGTTCCTCAAGGACCCGGCGTTCTTCGACATCAATCAGAAACTGATCGAGTACTCCTCGCGTTCGAGCTTCGGGCGCGCCTTGCTCGTCGGCCTGCTCAACACGCTGTTGGTCTCGGCGTTGGGCATCGTTGCCGCGACGATCCTGGGGTTCGCCGCCGGCATGCTGCGTCTGTCGCGCAATTGGCTGATGGCGCGCCTGGCCACCGCCTACGTGGAGTTCACCCGCAACGTGCCGCTGTTGCTGCAGCTCATCTTCTGGTGGTCGCTCTTGACGGGGTTGCCGGGGGTGCAGGACAGCCTGTCGCTCGGCAACGTGGCGTTCCTCAACAACCGCGGCGCCCGGTTGCCGGCACCCTCGGCCGAGCCTGGCTTCGGGATGGTTCTCGCGGGCGCCGGCATGGCCGTCGTCGCCGCCATCGCCGTTTCGGCGTGGGCAAAGCGACGGCGCCTGGCAACGGGCCGAGGATTTCCCGTTGCCGCCATCGCGATCGGCCTGATCGTTGGCGTTCCCACCACCTTGTTCCTCGCGCTCGGTCAGCCGCTCGCCTGGGACGTCCCGCAGCCTGGCCGCTTCAATTTCACCGGCGGCATCCAGGTGACACCGGAGCTGGTCGCGCTGTGGTGGGCGCTTTCCGTCTACACCGGTGCCTTCATTGCCGAAGGCGTGCGCGGCGGCATCCTTTCGGTCGCCAGGGGCCAGACCGAGGCCGCCTACGCGCTGGGCCTCAGCCGCGGCGCGACGATGCGCAAGGTGGTGCTGCCGCAGGCGCTGTGCGCCATCGTCCCGCCGCTCACGAGCCAGTACTTGAACCTGACGAAGAACTCCTCGCTCGCCGTCGCCATCGGCTACCAGGATCTTGTCTCTGTGGGAGGCACTGTCCTCAACCAGAGCGGCCGCGCGCTCGAAGTCGTCTCGATCTGGATCGTCGTGTACCTGGGCCTCAGCCTGCTCACCTCCCTGTTCATGAACTGGTACAACCGCCGCATCGCTCTGGTGGAGCGATGAGCACGTTCCACCGCACCACCGCCGAGATGGTGACGCCCCGGCCACCGCCGCCGCTCTCGCGCGGCGTGATTGGGTGGCTGCGTGCCAACCTGTTCTCGTCGTGGTTCAACGCCGCCATGACGCTGTTGGCCGTATACCTGCTGTGGCTGCTGGTTCCGGGCATCCTGCGTTGGGGGCTGCTCGACGCGGATTTCGCCGGGACGACTCGATTCGACTGCCAGAGCGCCGGCGCTTGCTGGGCCTGGGTGGACCAGCGCATCTACCAGTTCCTGTACGGCTTCTACCCGCCCGAGCAGGCTTGGCGCGTCAATCTTGCGCTGACGCTGCTGATTCCCGCGTTGCTTCCGGTCCTGTTCGACCGCATGCCGGGAGCGAGGTGGGCACGCTGGTTCTCGCTCGCCTACCCGTTCGTCGCCGCGTTCCTCCTGGTGGGCGGCTACGGCCTCGCAGAGGTCCCGACCGATCGCTTCGGCGGCTTCATGCTCAACGTGGCTGTGGGCCTTGCCGGCATCCTGCTGTCGCTGCCGTTCGGCATCCTGCTGGCGCTCGGGCGGCGATCGCAGCTACCGTTGGTGCGCCTGCTGAGCACCGCTTTCATCGAAACGTTCCGCGGCATCCCGCTGGTCACATTCATGTTCGCCGCGGCACTGTTGCTGCCGATCTTCCTGCCGCCGCGCTTCAACCTCGATCTCATCATGCGAGTCATCATCCTGGTGACGATGTATGCGTCGGCCTACATCGCCGAGGTCGTCCGCGGCGGTTTGCAGTCTCTGCCGCGCGGCCAGTACGAGGCGGCCCAGGCGTTGGGCCTCGGCTATTGGCGCGCCATGCGCCTGGTCATCCTCCCGCAGGCGTTGAAGGTGTCGATTCCCGGCATCGTCAACACGTTCATCGCCCTGTTCAAGGACACCACGCTAGTCATCGTCATCGGTCTGTTCGACATCCTCAACATCGGCACGTCGATGATCGCCAACCCAAACTGGCTCGGCCTCGGCACCGAGGTCTATGCGTTCATCTCGATCTTCTTCTTCGTCATCTGCTTCGCGATGTCGCGCTACTCGCTGCACCTGGAGCGCCGCCTCGATGTCGGACGCTGATCAGCCGCGTACCGGCGATGGAAACGCGCCGATCATCGAGATCCGCGGCCTCAACAAGTGGTATGGCGGTTTTCACGCCCTGCGCGACATCAACCTGACCGTCGGCCGCGGCGAGCGCATCGTGATTTGCGGCCCCTCAGGTTCGGGCAAGTCGACGCTGATCCGCTGCATCAACCGCCTCGAGCATCACGAGCAAGGCACGCTGATGGTCGACGGCACGATGCTGACCAACGACGTGAAGAACATCGAGGCGATCCGCAGCGAGGTCGGCATGGTGTTCCAGCAGTTCAACCTGTTCCCGCACCTGACGGTTCTGGAGAATTGCACCCTGGCACCGATCTGGGTGCGCCGCATGCCGAAGGCAGATGCCGAGCGCCTTGCGCTCGAGTACCTGCAGCGCGTGCACATCCCGGAGCAGGCGCACAAGTATCCGGGGCAGCTATCGGGCGGTCAGCAGCAGCGCGTAGCCATCGCCCGCAGCCTTTGCATGCGGCCGACCATCATGCTCTTCGACGAGCCGACATCTGCCCTCGATCCCGAGATGATCAAGGAGGTGTTGGAGGTCATGGTCGATCTCGCCCGCAGCGGCATGACGATGCTGGTGATCACCCACGAGATGGGCTTCGCCAAGGAGGTCGCCGACCGCGTCATCTTCATGGACGAGGGCCAGATCGTCGAGGCGGCGGCCCCCGCGGAGTTCTTCACGAACCCGCGCTCGGAACGGACGAAGCTGTTCCTGAGCCAGATCCTATAGCCGGGAAGGCCGCCTCCCCCGCCAGCCAGCGGGAAACCAGCGACGCATCTGCAAGCACGGCTGCAGCACCCAAGGATAGGCACACGTGCCTGGTCGGCGAAGTCCCCGCTCGCCAGCGCAAGATCGCATTGGGCCGCGCTTCGCGATCCGGCCACCCGCGGCGGCTTCGCGCTTCTCTTCATCGTTGGTCATCGTCATTTCTTGATTCCAAACTTGGTGATGTCGAACTGCGCCACGAAGGTTGTAGCAAGCATCACCGGATCAACTCCGTCCCGGAATGCGCGACGCAGCGGTTCGTCCTCCATGAAATCGAGCAAGCTGGCACCTTGAGCATCGGCTTTGAGCCCGTGGTTAAGTTGTCCGCAGCGCACCTTGTACGCTCGGTACCACGAGTCGTAGTCCGCGTATTTGGAGCCGTCGCGAGGATCCGCTTTTTCCTCAATACGCCTTATCTTGTCGCGCGCGCTCTCGACTAGGTCCTGTACCCATAAAAGGGATTCCCTTTAGGGGCCGGCTGTGATTCAAGCTTCCAAACTGTGGGAGCTTGACGATGGCGCGCTTCGATCTCAGCGACGGGGAGTGGGCGTTGATCGCTCCGCTGCTTCCCAACAAGCCGCGCGGAGTGCCGCGTGTC
>VGER01000100.1 GCA_016869235.1 Alphaproteobacteria bacterium
GCCCACATCGAGGGCCTCGGGGCTCACGCCCACATCCCCACGCACAGGACCCGCAAGGTCCAGCGCACCGTCGACAAGGCCATCTACCGTCAACGCAACCTCGTCGAGCGCTTCTTCAACAAGCTCAAGCACTTCCGTGGCATCGCCACCCGCTACCACAAGCTCGCCCGCAACTTCCTGGCAGCCGTGGCTCTGGCCGCCACCCGCCTCTGGCTCAGGCATTATGAGTCCACGACCTAGGTAGATCAACGCCAGGGGAAGGTAGTTGCCGCCTGCAAAACCCGTGACCCAGATCAACAGCGGATAAAAGGGACCCGAGATGATGTCGGGTAGCTGGGCCGCGACGACCCCATAGGACTGGACGAACACGCTGACAACCGTCTCCGGTTCCAATAGGTAACGGCGCATCGACTCTAGGTAGAACTGATAATCGTAGAAGGCGGGCGGTAGCAGCGGTGAGACTGCAGTGCCATTCTCGTTAGGGATCGGCCAGACAATCGTGCCGGCGAAGACGCCAACTCGTGCGAAGATGGCGACCATCAGCGCCACGATCAGCGAGCGGTCGATTTTACGAGAGGCCGCCAATTTGCTTTACTCGGTGAGCTTAATCAGGCGAGATGCGGCGACATGCCGCCGCATAGTACTCTGCCGGTAAGGACGTGCGGTGGCGAGGCGCGTCAGGGGACAAACGCAAGGCCAAAGCGTGAATCGTGTTCTTGTCTTAATTCCCAGTTTCGGAGACTGGCAAGAGCTGCCGCGACTCGTTGCCGAAATCGACAGGCTCGGCAGCGAGTATCGGAGTCTCATCATTGATGACGGCTCACCGCGCCCCATCCCGAAACCCGATGTTTTAGGCTCCCTACTGGTGCGCCTGCCGACGAACATTGGCCTTGGCGTCTCCATCGGTATTGCAATAGCCCATGCCGCAGCGCACGGCTACGAAGTGTTGGTGCGGATCGATGCAGACGGTCAGCACAACGTGGCTGACATCCCTCTCCTCGTCGCCCAAGTGCGCGTCAGCCAAGCGGCGGTGGCCCTGGGCGTTCGCACCAACCAGGACTTCGACTTCGCAAGGCGATTGGTGAAGGCATACATGAACTTCGTGGCCATGCTGCTGACCCGCGGGGCAGTACCCAGGGACGTCAACAGCGGATTCTTCGCCATCAATCGCGCCGGCATCGCCCGCTTGGAAGGCTCGCACCTTGAGCGCTTCCCTGAACCTGAACTCTACGTCTCGGCTTGGCGCGTGGGGGCCCGCTTGCTCGCAGTCAACGTGCAGCAGCGACCGAGGCAGCATGGCGCATCGAGTTTCGGCTGGATCGCCGCAGCTCGCATGCTGTTTCGCTTCAGTATGTTTGCGCTGGGCCAGTTATTTCAGCGGACGCGTCCATGAGCCACCATCTGATCGTGCTCACTTTGGCGTTGCTGTTGGCGGTCCTAGTGCGCGCGCGGCTCATGCAGATCGACCTGTCTTTTCCGTGGTTCGTCGCGTTGGCGGTGCTTGCGTTCGCCAGCACCAATCCGGCCTTCGTGAATTGGCTGGGCGGCGCATTTGGCATCCTTTATCCACCGCTCGCAGTTGTATTTCTGGTCTTCTTTCTTTTGCTCGGCATCATCGTGTCAATGGCTATCATGTTGTCGCTGTTGCGGGAGCGCGTGTTGGCGATGGTTAAGCAAGACGCGTTGCTGGCGCTCTCCGATCAGGAACGCCGACTCGCACTGGCTAACACGCAAGGTCGCAGCCTTGCCGACGGCCCATACTGAAGGCCCTGGCATCCCCGGCGAGGTTGTGAAACTGCATATCTCGCAGCTTCATATGGGCCGCAGGTGGGGACTTATATTCTCCCGAGAGGCGGTTCTTTCTTGTCGAGACCGGGGATCCAACTTAAGCGGCTGGTTACTGCGATAAAGACTAAGCGGCTAGGAAACCCCGGCAAGGCGATGTCGTGGCGGCGCGTGTTGGCGGCACTCCTTGCACCTTGACCGCGTCCTAAGACTAGCCCCCGCCTCGTTAGCCAGCCGCAATCGCAACGCGCCATCACCAGCATGTGCGGGCCGAGCTGTCTGTTCGTCGAGACGACCCCTCGCGATAGGTGTCCAGCGTTTCAACCAGCGCGTGCGCTATCATCGTGCAGTGGCGCACGCGCTCCGGGTAGGGCCCCTCGTCATAGGCGAGCGTCGAGAGTGCCCCAGTCTGCACGACGCGCTGCCAACCAGAGCCGCCATAGCGTCCCAATCGAAAGAAGGGCGATGCTTGCGACTCGGCCTGCCAAGGACGCATCGCAGGGCTGACTCTCTCGGCGGCCCCGCGCGACCCGGGGTTGCTAGAGAATCTCTCAAACCATCAGGCATCCGCGAAGACTTCGCCCCGACTTCGTCTACGGACAAACGGTTTAGGTGGCGGTCGAATAGGCGGAAGCGGAGCTGTCCATTCGCGGATCGCCGCGAAGAGCAACATTGCAGACATACCGCCGTTAACGCGGCGAATCCCACTGCCAGCCCGAAGTCCGTGACCTCTCCAACGTTGCGAGCGCCAGCCAGTGAGCAAAATAGCGCACCAATCAGAACGCCGTGCCGTGTCGCATCACGAAACGCGCCCATTGGATGATCCCGCGACGGGCGCTATGCCGTCGTACCCTGGAAGCCGAACCCGTCCGAAGTCAGACCATGCCCGCCGCGGGGAATTGTTTCCGGCGTTGTGGGGCTAATTGTGGGGCCCTAGCATGGCCTGGAATAAAAAAGCAATAGTATTCAGGTACTTATGGATGTTGTCTGGCGGAGGGGGCGGGATTCGAACCCGCGAACCGGTTGCCCGGTTACACGCTTTCCAAGCGTGCGCCTTCAGCCGCTCGGCCACCCCTCCGCAAGCCCAAGATTCCCAGGGAAGACCCCTGGGAAGCCCGCGGAGCGGGCGGAATATAGAGGGGGGCGGGGGGATTGCAACGCCTGGATGAGTGGGGCGTGGATAAGCTCCGGCAACCTCACGAATGCACGCTTTGGTAGCGTCTCACGTTGCCAATCCTTTGGAAAACTCTAGTCTACCCGGCGGCTGGCCCTGGTCCGGGGGGATCAGAGGGGAAGAGACCGATGGTTGTCGGTCGCATTGTTGGTTGGATGTTCCTGGCGGCGGCTCTGCTCGCCGCCTCTACCGAAATCGCTCTGTCCGTGCGAGCCGGTGGGTTCACAAGCCTGCCGCTCGGTCAGTTCTGGGCCGATCTGCACCTCACGAGCCTCGAGAACCTCGAGAGCTGGCTGCGCGGCGCCCTGCCGTGGGCGTGGGACCCGGGCATGACGACGGCGCTCGAGATGCCGGCCTGGCCGCTGCTGCTCGCCTGCGCTGCCGTGCTGCTCTACCTGTTCCGCAGCACGCCGCAAGCGCCGACGCGGGCCCCGGTGATCGGCGCCAATGCGCGCCCGCGCGCCTGAGCTCAGACCCGACTCCCGCTTCCATAATGCGGACGAAGTAGCTGCGCCGAACCGGCGCAGCGCTCGTCCTACGCCTTGTGTGCGGGTCGCGCGCCGCCAGCCTTCCTGCGAGACTACGTGCATGCGCCTGCGCGCTGCCGCACCGATCGCCCTCGCCGCCGCCGTCGCCGCGCGCACCGGCAGCAGGCAATACCTCGCCTATCGCCGCGACATGGCGGAGGCGTGGACCGCGTCCGCACCGGCGCACGCCTCGTCACCACCGCCGCGGGTGACGTAGAGTTCGCCGAGCGCGGCGGCGGCTTCCCGGTCCTGGCCGTGCACGGCGCCGTCGGTGGCTTCGACCAGGCGATGACGCTCGCCAATCCGCTGCTCGCGCGCGGCATGCACGTCATTGCGCCGTCGCGCTTCGGGTACCTCGGCACGCCACTGCCTGCCGATGCTTCTCCGGCCGCGCCGGCGGACGCGCACATCGCGCTGCTCGATGCGCTCGCCATCGAGCGATGCGTGGTCATAGGTGTCTCGGCGGGCGCGCCGTCGTGCATCGAGTTCGCCATCCGCCACCCAGCAAGGTGCGCGGCGCTCGTGCTGATGGTGCCGCTCGCCTACGCGCCGCGCGAGCCGTATCGCGAGACCATCCACCTGACACCGGCCGCGCGATTCCTGCTGAGCACCGGCTTGCAGTCGGACTTCGTGTTCTGGATCGGCATCACGCATGCGTTGACCGGGCTCGCTTCGCGCGTGCTGGCGACGCCGCGGGATCTGATCGAGGCCGCCTCGCCGGGGGAGCGCAAGCGCGTCCAGACGTTCCTAAAGACCATGCTGCCGCTGCGCCCGCGCATCGCCGGCACCCGCAACGACGCACGCATCGCCACCAGCCTGGAGCCAAGCCACCTGCGCGCCGTCAAGGCGCCGACGATGATCCTCAGCGGCCGCGACGACGGATTCGGCCTGGGCCTTGGCGCGCGCTACACGGCGCGGCACATCCCCGGTGCCCGGCACCTCACCTTCGAGCGCGGCGGGCACATTCTCGCCGGGCACGGCGACGAGGCGCTGGCGGCGGTGGAGAGCTTTCTGGATGCTCACGCGCGATAGGGCATGCGCAGGAAGATGTAGGACAGCCGCCACAGGTAGCGGAATGCGTCGCGGCTCGCGGCGACGCGCTCGGACTCGCTGAGCGAGGGCAGCGCCGCGGCCGCGCACTCGCGCACGCTGCGCTTCCCGTCGATCTGGCGGAACAGCGCCGAGGCGTGCGGTGTCAGGATGTAGACGGGCAGTTGGCCGCGCTGCACCGCGGCGCGCCCGGCCGGCACCTCGGCGGGGCGCTGGACCTCCTTGGCGCGCGCCACGGGGACGTAGTCGAGGAACGCCTCGCCGTCGAAGTGGATGCGATAGCTCGCCGCCGGGCGCGACGGAAGGCAGCCGGCGAAGGTGTGCTGGCCGATGCCGCCGTTATAGAGCTCCATCACCTGCCAGATCGCCGCGTCGGGCTGGGCGTTGATGCGGCGGAACAGCGCGGTGTCCGGGCGCAGCTGGCCCTCGGCATAGCGCAGGATGTTGTCCCACCAGCCGAGGAACGAGAGGCCCGCGTCGCGCACGAGGGCGAGCACCGCCGGCGTGGTGTAGGCGACGTCCTGCGGATGCAGGAACGTGTCGACCAGGCCCGCGTCGTAGTGCATGTCGGCCCTAGGTCCTGTACCCATAAAAGGGATTCCCTTTAGGGGCCGGCTGTGATTCAAGCTTCCAAACTGTGGGAGCTTGACGATGGCGCGCTTCGATCTCAGCGACGGGGAGTGGGCGTTGATCGCTCCGCTGCTTCCCAACAAGCCGCGCGGAGTGCCGCGTGTC
>VGER01000101.1 GCA_016869235.1 Alphaproteobacteria bacterium
TGCGCCGGGCCGCGCTGCGGCGAGCGGTGCACCGCGCCGGTACAGGGCCCCCAACGGCGCCGGCGCCCCGGCCGCACTGCCGCCGCCGGTCACCCGGATCTCGACCTTGAGCTCGCGCGCGCGGTCGTGCGCGAGCGGCGTGATCAGGTCGCGCGGCCCGACGACGAGCACTTCCTTCGCCTGCTCGATATCGGCTGCGGTGACGATGCTCACTCGCGTCCCTCCATACCTTCCATGGCCCGGGTCGCCGCCTCGGCGGCCGCGCGCACGTCGCTTTCCGTGCCGGAAACGAAAAGCCGCCCGAAGCGCCCCACGGCGCGGACCTCGATGAGGCTAACCTCCGCGCCCTTCTCGGCCTCGTTGGCGGCAAGCGGGGCGTATGCCGCAGGCGCCACCTCGAGGATGAACAGGCTCGCGCCGGGAATCAGCAGGTTGCCCTTACGCCACTTGTTGATTAGCTGCGCCTGGTATGGATTGACGTTGGTGACGAACTGCGCCGAGGCGACACGCGGGCGCGTGCGATCGCGCTCGGCGAGGTTGAGATGCTCGAGCACCGCCGCGCCGGCGGCGAGCACCTCGGCCTGCTGGCGCGAGTGAATCTCGAGCAGGCCGAACTCGCGCTCGACCACCTGCAGCGCAGGGCGCACGTCGGCCGCCTTCAGCGCCACGTCGGCGCAGCGAAAGATCTCGTTGCCCGGCGCCACCTCGATGAACAGCTCCGCCATCCCCGCGACCGGCACGTCGCCCTGGCAAGTGGCCGCGAGCTGTGCTGCCGCCTGCGGCTGCATGCGGTCGATGAAAGCGTAAGTGCGAAGCTGGAAGTCCATCTACGAGAGAGCGATGCCGAACGGCGTGACGAGGTGCGCCTGGGGGTAGGCGACAGCCGGCCAGCCGAGGTACTGCTCGATGACCTGGGCCGCGCCAGGCAGCATCAAAGCACCGCCTGCGAGGTGCACGGCGTGCGGTCCGGCGTCGCCCGATTGCTGCCGGATAGAGGCTGCGACGCGCTCCACGCCGGGCCGCAGGATGTTCAGGTGCGCGTGCCCCTCGAGACGCTTGCACCGTTCGGCCTCCTCGATCGACACGCCGAGCGCGCCGGCGAGGATCAGGTCGAGGTGGTACCCGCCGCCCGGGCGGTCGCTGACAGAAACCAGTTTCCCGGCCCGCACGCGGCCGACACCGGTAGAGCCCCCGCCGACGTCCACGATGAGCCCTTCACTAACGCCCAGCAGCGCCTGCGCAGCGCTGACTTCGTCGGCGAGGGTGCGGCACTCGATTCCCGCCTGCTCCAGAACGTAGCGGCACGCCTGGCAGTCGGCAAGCGGCACGCCGGGCGGGTAAGCCGCCGCAGCGCTCTCGAGCGCAACGCCGAGCGCCGCTTCGCAGCGGCGCCGCAGCTGCGCCACGGCCTGCGCAGCGCGGCGGAAATCGACCACCACGCCGTCGCGTACCGCGCGCTCGGGCAGAAAATCCCAGTACACCGGCTCACCCTCGCCGTCTACGACGCAAAGGACGATGGTCGCCGTGCCGAGATCGACGCCAAAGCGCAGGCCCTCGCGCTGGGGCGCCGGGTTGCGCAGCCGCTCGGCGGCGCGCTCGAGCAAGCCCGCGGCGCGGCCTGCGATATCCGGAGCGCGGTCCACCGCTACAGCCCCATCTTCGAGTCGTACAGGCTGCGCCAGGGCCGCGACTCGTGCGCCACGCGCTTGATGTTGATCAGGTGCAGCGGCGTCACGTTGTCCGAGACGATCGAGCCGCTCCAAGTGCCGGTGCCGAGCATGAAGGAAGGCTCGAGCGCGGCGCTGAAGCCCATGCCGCCAAAGAGCAGTGGCGTGTTAATGAGGATGCGCGAAGCCGGCAGCGAGGAAAAGCGCGCGATCACGGCCTCGTCGGTGGCGTGCACACCGAGGGTGTGCCCTTCGCCGCCGAACTCCAGCACCTCCAGGCAGCGCCTGTAGGCGGCCTGGGCGTCGTGGGCCCGGTAGAAGACCAGCACTGGCCCGAGAATCTCGCGTGAAAGCGGCGCCTGCGGTCCGACCTGGTCGAGCAGCGCGCCGAGGACCCGGGTGCCCTCCGGAATCCTGATGCCTGCGCGTTTCGCCAGCTCCGCCGCCGCTAGGCCGGCGCCCGAGGGGCGCAACTCGCCACTCTCGGTGAAGATGACCGGGATGAGCTTAGCCTGGTCCGCAGGCGGAAGGAAGAACGTTTTCTGTGCCTCGAATGCCTTGATCGCTGCCTCGGCGACCGGCTCGTCCAGCACTACCGCCTGCTCGGCGACGCACGCAGTGCCGTTGTCGAAAGCCTTCGAGGTGACGATCATGGTCGCCGCCTCGGCCAGGTTCTTCGCCGAGCGGTGCACGTAGACCGGCGAGTTTCCCGGGCCGACGGCGAAGGTCGGCTTGCCGCTGGAGTATGCCGCGCGCACCATCGCCGAGCCGCCGGTGGCGAGCACCAGCGATACGTCGCGATGCTGCATCAGCTCCTGCGTCGCCGGCAGCGTGACCTGCTCCAGACAGGAGACCAGCCCGCGCGGGGCGCCGGCCTTCTCGGCGGCCGCGGCGAGGACCTCCGCGGCGCGCAAGCAGCACTTCGCGGCGCGCGGGTGCGGCGCGCACACGACTGCATTGCCGGCCTTAACGCCGATCAAGCATTTGAAGATCACAGTGGAGGTCGGGTTGGTCATTGGGATTACCGCGGCGATGACTCCCATCGGCGAGCCGAGGGCGGTGAGCCGGTTCGGCTCGTCGACCCAGAGCACCCCCAGCGTGCGCATCCGCAGGATGGCGTCGGCGACGAAGCGCGCGTTGTAGAGGTTCTTGAGGATCTTGTCCTCGTAGATGCCGCAGCCGGTCTCCTCGACGGCAAGGCGCGCGAGCTCATCGGCGGCGCCCGCCGCGGCCGCCGCCATGGCGCGCACGATGCGGTCGGCCTGCTCCTGCGTAGCGCCCTCGAAAACCTCGAAGGCGTCGCGTGCCTGCCTCGCCTTACGGCGCGCGTCGGCGAGCGCGGACAGGTCCGCGTCGCCGTGGTCCGCCACAGCCAGGCCGCTCTTCACGGCCCCTCACCGGCCCTTGGGAAGAATCGCCTCGACTTCCTCGTGCGGCCGCGGAATGACATGCACCGAGATCAGCTCGCCGATCTTGCCGGCGGCGGCCGCGGCGGCATCGGTGGCGGCCTTCACCGCGCCGACGTCGCCGCGCACCATCACCGTAACCAGACCGCCCCCGATCTGTTCGCGCCCGACGAGGCGGACATTGGCCGCCTTCACCATCGCGTCCGCGGCTTCCAGCGCCGCAACAAGGCCGCGCGTCTCGATCAGCCCGAGCGCTCCGCGATGCGGCTCCGCCGCGCCTGTGGTTGTGTTAGCCATCGTGGTACTCCCTTCCGTGGTTGCCCATCAGCGTTTCTCAAAAGTAACCCTGGAATTGACCAGCACGCTGTCGACGATCGCCACGATCGCAGCATCCGTCGGCACCGTGCCGGTCCCGTGGTGGATGCGCGCCGCGCCGCCCTGCGCCACCAGCACTACGTCGCCGTCGCCCGCGCCGGTCAGGTCGACCGCGGCATACGGCTCGCCCTCGCCATCGATCACCTCGGCCGCCGGGTTGACGTGACGAACCAGTAGGAGCTTGTGGCTCTCCAGCCCGCGCGCCTTGACCGTCGCAACGACGTTGCCGACTACCTGTGCAAGCCGCATCCGAGTCCTCGAGCGTCCCTAACCGACCCCGACACTACCGGCGCCGAGCCGCCTTGTCTTTCGCCCGCCGGGACAAATCCGGCACCGCCCGTTTATCCCGGCGGTACATCGCCGCGCACCGCGGGTGCGGCATACACTGGCCGCTCGATGGCTGAGACTTCCAACGCGATCCTGTTCGACATGGACGGCACGCTGGTGCAGACCCGCGAAGCCTCGTGGAAGCTGTTCGAGGAGACCAACCGCAAGTTCGGTCTAGGCGTCGACGATCGCGCGGCCTACTTCCGGCTCTTCGAGGACAATTTCTTCCGTTCGCTCGGGCAGCTGAGCGCAGACGCCGCAAAGCTTGCCGCGGCGAAGGAACACTTCCTCAATCTGCTGCGCACGCGCTACAGCCCCGAACTGATCCCGGGCATGGCCGACGTTGTGAGGAGCCTCGCGCCGCACTTCACGCTCGCCATCCTGTCCACCAACACGATGGTGACGATCCGCAAGCTTCTGAGCGAAGCGGGGATCGCCACCTGCTTCGCCCACGTCTTTTCCGGCGATGTTGAGCCCGACAAGAGCGTCGCCATCCGCCGCTTTCTCTCGGATCGCGGCTACGGCTATGGCCGATCCTGCTCGCCGGCCTATCGTGAGGAGCAGGCTGCGGTGCAGCCGACCGCGGACTCCGTCATCCTGGTCACCGACACCATCGGAGACGTAAGAGAAGCGATGAGCTGCGGCATCCGGGCGATCGGGGTAGCCTGGGGCATGCATGGCGAGAAGCAGCTGCTTGCCGCCGGCGCCGAAATGGTTGCGCTGTGGCCCCAGGAACTCGCGTCCTGTCTGCTCGCCCGGTGCGACACGACCCGGTCGCAGGCGCAAGCCTGCGCCTGCGACCTGCCGCCGGCGGACGGGACGCTGGTTGCCGCGGCAGCCGAAGCAAGGCGCGGCCGCATGCTCGCCGCACGGAACGCGCCCCCCGCATCCGCCCCCGTCGAGGTGGCGCCGCCGCGCATCGATCCGGCCCTGCTCGACGCGGTCGGCAGGATCGTCTGATGCCACCCGACGCACTTGGCTTCGTCGAGACCATCGGCATGGCCGCCGGCCTGCAGGCGGCCGACGCGATGGTGAAGGCGGCGAACGTGAGGCTCATCGCCATGCAGCGCCCCGGCGGCAGCATCATCACGATGATCGTGCAGGGCGACGTCGGTGCGGTACGAGCGGCCGTCGATGCCGGCGCCGCCGCTGCGGCGATGGTCGGCAAGGTACGCAGCGCGCATATCATCGCGCGCCCGATCGACGAAATGCCGGAGATTCTGCAGCGGCCCCCGGTCAGGTGACCGTCGTGAAAAAACTGATCCAGTTCGAGTGGGAGAAGATTTCGATATTCTGAAACTGCGAAACTGCGAAGGATCTAGA
>VGER01000102.1 GCA_016869235.1 Alphaproteobacteria bacterium
AGCGCACCCGGCATGCAACGGGACGGGGCGCTGCGCCCTAAGGGCTTCGCGCCCCATCCCGTTGCATCACCGAGCCAGCAGGGCTCAAATGGCGAACAGACTCTACTCATCCGTGGATGAGGATTGGGGCTCAGGTCAGACGCCGCAACAGATCAGAACAATCGCCGTGGTATAGGGCCACGCTGGCGTTCTCGAAGTGAGGCGTGCCGAGGGCGCTCTTGCGGCGCTCAAAGATGTCAGGATGGAGCATGAACCGAAGATGCTAATGCAGGCGCCGCTCTTGATAGGGGCTGTCGAGGGAGAAGGGTGGAATCTCCACCGTGAAACGCTCGCCGGTGGCGGCGGTGTCCATCTCGTAGGTCCAGGCCATGATACCGGACGGCGTCTTAAGGGGTCTTAACGAGGTGTACTCGAACGCCTTGCCCGGCTCCAGCACCGGCTGCTCGCCGGAGATGCCCTCGCCGTGGTCCTCCTGCAGCCGGCCGCTGGCGTCGGTGATGCGCCAGTGCCGCGCGCGCAGCTGCACCGTCTCCGGTCCCTGGTTCTCGATGCGCACCCAGTAGGCCCAGACGTAGTGATCACTCGCCGGTTCCGATTGTTCCTCTAGGTACATCGGCTTGACGGTGATCTCGATGGATCTCGTCGCGCGACGATACATGAAGCATTCCCGGAGCGAGCTCAGAGAATTCCCGTCAACTATCGTCTGCGACCGGAGCCTCGTAAAGCGCCCCGGCCCCCGGTTCTCGCCGGGGTTTTCGCCTTGCTTTTCACCACCGCCGCGCTGTCGGCGCGTCCCCGCGCGCCGGCGCGCAGTCCCGCCAGCGCGCGTCCTAGGTCCTTCCTGAGGTCTTCGACGTCCTCCAGGCCAACCGAAAGACGCACCATGCCGTCGGTGATGCCGAGATGCGCGCGCTCCTCGGGCGCCAGCCGCTGGTGCGTCGTCGTCGCGGGGTGGGTGACCATGCTCTTCGCGTCCCCGAGGTTGTTGGAGATGACGACGAGGCGCAGGCGTCGCAGCATCTCGAACGCCGCTTCCTTGCTGCCGACGTCGATGCTGATGAGCGTGCCGCCCATCTCCATCTGGCGCATGGCAAGTGCGTGTTGCGGATGATCCTTGCGCCCCGGATAAAGCACGCGCGCGACGCTATGCTGCTCGGCAAGGAAATCGGCGAGTGCGGCCGCCGTCTCCGATGCCGCGCGCACGCGCAGGTCCAGCGTCTCGAGTCCCTTGAGCAGCACCCAGGCGTTGAATGGGCTGAGACTCGGACCGGTGTGGCGGATGAACGGCATCACCTTGGTGTCGCAGAACTCCTTCGGGCCCAGCACCACGCCGCCGAGCACGCGGCCGTGGCCATCGATGTGCTTGGTGGCGGAGTAGACGACCACGTCGGCGCCCATTTCCAGCGGGCGCTGCAGTACCGGGGTCGCGAACACGTTGTCGACCACGACCATCGCACCGGCCGCATGGGCGAGCTTCGCCACCGCACCGAGGTCGACGATCTCGAGTCCCGGGTTCGAAGGCGTCTCCAGGAACACGACTTGCGTCCGCTGTTTGAGCGCGCGCCTCCAATCGATGAGGTCGGTGCCATCGACCATGGTCACCTTCACGCCGAAGCGCGGCAGGATCTCATCGAGGATGTAGCGGTTGGAGCCGAACAGCGCGCGCGCCGCAACGACGCGATCGCCGCTCTTCAGCTGGCAGAACAGCGCCGCGTTGACCGCCGCCATGCCGGTCGCCGTCGCCCACGCCGCCTCGGCGCCCTCGAGCGCGCACATGCGCTGCTCGAACATGGCGACGGTGGGGTTGCCGAAGCGCGAATAGATGTAGCCGTGGTCCTCGCCCTTGAAGCGCGCTTCCGCCTGCTCGGGTGCCTCGTAAACATAACCCGAGGTGAGGAACATCGCCTCGCTGGTCTCGCCATAGGCCGACCGGGTCGTGCCGCCATGCACCATGCGCGTGCGTGGGCGCCACCCTGCTGCACTGCCTCGTTTGTTGCGGCCGGACTCGTGTCGCGCCATGGGATGCTTCCTCAAACAAAAACCCCGGCCATGAGCCGGGGTTTGCGACCCGGCTTCTTAGCGACTTGCGTGCGGCGCACGCCCCCAACGGGGTTTAGCGTGGTTGCAAGGCGGCCGGCCCAAATGACCAC
The DNA here is from genome assembly GCA_016869235.1 of Alphaproteobacteria bacterium. GTDB lineage: Bacteria > Pseudomonadota > Alphaproteobacteria > UBA2966 > CAIVPW01 > CAIVPW01. The sequence continues at coordinate 2,151 of VGER01000102.1, forward strand.
GGACGCGGAGCGAGCGCCCCGCGTCGCCGCCCACATACGGCGTGGGCGTGGCAGCCGTCAAGCTTGGTCGCTCATTGGGGCGCGGAGGTGGGGGAGGCACTGCTCCTTGAGTAAGCGGCGCCAGTACCGCCGATGCGTGTTTGGCTTGGGCTGTCAGCCACTTCTACGGTGATCCCTGCAGGAAGGTGGTAGTCGGCCGGCGTAGGGCAAGAAGACTTTGGGGTCGGCGGGCGCGCTAAGCGCCGGCATGGCAGGATGGTTGAAACACACGCGGAAACGGCGGCGGTTCCCCGCATCCTGCTGGTAGAGGATGAGCCGTTGGTCCGCATCGCGCTGAGCGAGGAGCTATCGGCTCTCGGGTTCGACGTCGAGGACGCCGGATCCGCCAGCGAGGCCATGGAGAAAGTGGACGGCGCCGCCGGCACGATCCAGGCGGCAATCATCGACTAGAACCTGCCCGACCGCAAAGGTGACGCTCTCACCAGTGAGTTGCGAACGCTGACGCCCGAGCTGCCGGTAGTGATCGTCAGCGCCTATCGCCACGACATGCTGCGCGCGTTCTTTGGCCAGCACGAGCAGGTGCGCTTCCTCGGCAAGCCGTACCGCGTCCAGGAGCTGGTGCCACTCCTGCACGTGCTGGGCATCGACCCAGCGGTTCCGCACTGAGACGCCTAGGCGAGTTCCGTCTCGGCAGTATTGGCAACCGCCGCCGGGTCGCGCAGTTGCTCGGCTGGCAGGGACAGTTCGCATTCGAGGCCTTCCCTATACCAGTCGAATCGCGCGGCGCCGCCATGCTGGCGCAGCATGCGCTCGATCAGGCTGGTGCCGATGCCGCCATCGCGCGCCCGCGGCTCCGCTCGCTTTGGCGCACGGACCGGCGGTCCGCCCCGTTTCACCCAGCGTAACGACAGCCCGCGCGCCGCGTCGAACGACCAGGTCACACGCAAGGCGCCTTCGGTACTGGACAACGCGCCGTACTTCGCCGCGTTGGTCGCGAGCTCGTGCAACGCCATGGCGATCGACTGCGCCGCCGCCGGCTGCAGCAGCAGCGACGGCCCGTGCGCCGTGGTGCGGCCCGGAAAGGCGGCCAGCTCCTCGTCCACGAGCTCGTTTAGGCTGGCGCCCTTCCACCGGTTGTTGGCCAGCGAGCTGTGCGCGCGCGCCAGCGCGTCGATGCGCCCCTGCAGCGCGGTGCGGAAATGGTCGAGGTCATCTCCCCGGGTCAGCTGCACGGCCGCTTGCACCACCGCCAGGATGTTCTTGGCGCGATGGTCCACTTCGGACGCCAGCAGCTCGAGGCGCTGCTCGGCGGCCTTCGGCTCGCTCAAGTCCACCAGCACGTTCACGGCGCCCAGCAGGTTGCCTTCGTCGTCGAACAGCGGCGTCGGGTACGGCAGGAAGGGGACGCGCGTTCCGTCGGGCCGCTCGGCGATCGCCTGCACACCGCGCACAGGCCGCTCCTCCTTCAGTGCGAGCGCCATCGGGCATTGGTCGTGGGGCAGCGGGCGTCCGTCGGCCGTGTACAGCTTGGCGGTGACGCACCATTCGTCGGAGCCGAGCACCGGGCGGTGGCCGGCGAAGTCCATCGCCGCCTGGTTGAAGAACGTGACGCGGCCTTGCGCGTCGGTCGTGTAGATCGCCGTAGGCAATGCCTCCAGCAACTCGCGGAACCAGCGTTCGCGTTCGGCAAGCTTGTCCTGGGAACGCTTGCGCTCGGTGACGTCGATGAAGCAGCCGACCGTGCCGATGCGCCTGCCGTCCTCGTCCTCGACCGGGTCGATATGAACCATGCAGGCTAGGCGGCGGCCGTCCTCGCGCACGACCATCGTTTCCTTGCCGTGCAATGGCACGCCGGTGCGCAGCACGAAGGCGACCGGCGATTCGCTGACGCCGCGGGCGCGCTCTTCCTGCTGGTTGCGGGCGAAGAAAGGGTCCACGCTTTCGCCGACCGCCGGCTCACGCCCCCACAGTTCGATGGCGCGGCGATTGAACCCGAAGATGCGGCCTTCGGCGTCGGTCCCGCACATCGGCACCGGCAGCCCGGCCCAGCGGCGATCCCACAGGGCGCCGCGGGTGGTTGGCGACAAGGAAGCCGGGCTTTCCGTGCGCCCGGCCGCGCTGGCCAGCATGGTCCAGGAAGGCACGTCCACTACTCCCGCGTACTCGGCCGCCGGCCATCCCCGGCGAAGCCGCAAATGGCCAACGGTAGGGGCGCAAGCCCGCCCACTCAAAACAGACATAGGGATAGGGGATTCGCCTGAGCAGGCGCCCAACGGGAGAGACAGCCACGCCAAAGGGGGTAGACGCTGCTTTGACGCTCTCCGTTTCCCTGGCCATTATGGCGGCAGGGACGCCGATCCGGCGCGGGTGTAGCTCAATGGCAGAGCAGAAGCTTCCCAAGCTTACGACGAGGGTTCGATTCCCTTCACCCGCTCCAGTCCCTTTCGCCGGAGAGCGTTGAGAACCAAGCCGTTGCGTGGGACCGATTCTACTCCCGCTGACTCCGACCCTCAAACGATCGCGGCCGTCCGCTGTGGCACTAGTGTGGCAGGCTAGAAAAAGGATCGTTTGCGGATAGCTAGTGGCGGGGTGGGCACCCCCATGGGGGAAAAAATCAACTACCCGGGTTGGCGTCGGTCGGTGCTGAGCCCCGCAATTTTTCTATCCAAATGCGTTTTGAACAGGAACCTAGAGACACCAATGTTCGTCGTCAGAACATTTGAGACAGATCGGGTCTCTTTGGAAGAGAGGCTCCAGCGGCTCTGCTGATTGATGTTAAGCGGCGATTGCACGGTGGTCCAAGCGTCTGCGTTGGATGGTCTGTCGTTTAATC
>VGER01000103.1 GCA_016869235.1 Alphaproteobacteria bacterium
CGTTCGCCTCGCACCGCTTCGCCCTGTTCCACGCCGCCCCCAGACGCTATATCCGCAACTATAGACCCGCCCGATGGCCGCACCACCGCTCTACGACCTCTCCGGCATCGCCCGCGTCTTCTCCAACCGCAACTACGCCATCTACTCGGCCGGTGCCTGGGTGTCGCTGGTCGGCCTGTGGGTGCAGCGCCTCGGCGTCGGCTGGCTGGCGTGGGAGCTCACCCATTCCGGCTTCTGGCTGGGCGCCGTCGCCTTCGCCGACCTCTTTCCGGTGCTGGTCGTCGGCCTGTTCGGCGGCGTGCTCGCCGATCGCTTCGATCGCCGCCGCATCCTCCTGGTCAGCCAGTACCTGCAGCTCGGCCAGGCCACCGCCCTGTGGCTGATGTTCGCCACCGGCGTCATCACCATCGAATGGCTGTTCGCGCTGACCCTGTTCACCGGCGTCGTCGTCGCGCTGGGCCAGCCGGCGCGCCTGTCGCTGGTGCCGCAGCTGGTGCGCTCCGGCGACGTCGGCGGCGCCGTCGCCATCCACGCCGTCAACTTCAACCTGGCGCGCTTCGTCGGCCCTGCCGTGGCCGGGTACCTCATTTCGGTCTACGACGTCGGCCTCGCCTTCCTGTTCAACGCGGTCACCTACGTCGCCTTTATCGCCGCGCTGCTGGCGCTGCGCCTGCCGGCGCAAAGGGCCGCCGCCGGCAACGGCGAGGGCGTGCTGCGCCAGGTCGGGCAGGGCATCGCCTACGCCGTCGGCCATCCCGGCGTCGCCGCGGTGCTCCTGCTCATGGCCGCCACCTCGTTCCTGGTGCGGCCGGTGTTCGAGCTGCTGCCGGGATTCGCCGACCATGTTTTCGCCAGCGACGCCGCCGGCCTGGCGACGCTCACCTCGGCGGTCGGCTTGGGCGCCCTGTCCGGCGGCCTGTGGCTGGCCCAGCGCGCCACCGCCCTGGGCTCCGCCGCCATCAGCGTCGCCAACAGCGTGCTGCTCGCCGTCGCCGGTCTCGTCTTCATCGCCACCGACATCCTGTGGGTGGGCGCCGGGGCGCTCGCCTTCGCCGGCTTCGCCGCGGTGGCGATCTCCGTCTCGACGCAGACGCTGGTGCAGACCGGCGTGCCCTCGCACGTGCGCGGCCGCGTGCTGTCCATCTGGGGCATGCTGCTGCGCGGCGTGCCCGCCGCCGGCGCGCTCGCCATGGGCTCGGCCTCCGACTTCGTCGGCCTGAAGGCGCCGCTCCTGCTCGGCGCGCTCGCCTGTCTCGCCGGCGCGCTGGCGCTGGCGCGCTGGGCGCGCACCGAGATGCGAGCGCTCGAGACCCTGGAGGAGTCCGCCGCCGCGCCGCCGCCGCCGGCCGAGGCGGCAGCGACGACCGGTTAGGGGCCGAACACGTTCTTGAACGCGGCAACGCCGGCAAAGCCGAGCGCGTACACCAGGCCCAAGGCGCCTGCCGCCAGCACCAGGCCGACGATGGCGGCGATGCCGTCGCGGCGCGCCACCGCGAGCGCGATGACGGCGATGGCGACGCCCGGCAGCCAGTTGCCGAACGGCACCGGCAGCACGAACAGGATCGACATCGCCAGGGCGACGACGCCCATCAGCCGCTGTCCCGGCCCGGTGACCAGCATGGTGAGGCGCGGTTTCAGCATGCGCTCCAGCGGGCGGAACCTCTTGGCCTGCTCGGCCAGCTTCTCGATGTGCTCGCGGGTGATCGAGCGGGCGCCGAGGCGCTTGGGGATCCAGGGTTCGGGGAAGTCCCACGCCAGCTGCCAGGAGAGGAACACGAGCGGCAGGCCGAGGATGGCGGACATGCCCGGCACGAAGGCGGGGATCAGGCTCAGCACCGCCCACACGAACAGGAGCACGCCGAAGCCGCGTCCGCCCAGGGCATGGACGATGTCGCCCACGGTGATGGGCTGTTCCGCCGGCCGCTCCAGCAGGGTGCGGAGTACGGCGGCGGGGCTTTCCGGGGGGCGAGAGGGTCGGTCGCGGCGGCGAAAGCGCATGGGGACGGCGGGAGATATAGCGCGGCCCAAGGCAGTTTGCTTGGTGCCACAGGATGTTGTGTGGTTTCCCGCCCGGGCAAAGGGGTTGGCCGGGCGGGCGCGGCGGCACGCCCGGGGGTCCTTCGGCCGGGTCCTTGCCTTGACGTTCATTCCGTGAACGGCCTAGTGTTCATGCCGCGAACACCGTGGCGGGGGCCTTGTGCGCGCACCCGCGGCCCACACATGGGGGAGGCGAAGGGCACGTGCCCGTCGAAGCGACCCGGCGGCGGCGCAGCCGCACCGCCACCAGCTCCGAGCCGGAGGCGTCCGCGGCGGGCCAAAGGACCGCAGCGGGCGCCGCCGCCATCACGCTCGGCCTCCTGGACGCCCTGCACGATACGCCGTCGATCTCGCAGCGCTCCCTGGCCAGCGAGCTCGGCATCGCGCTCGGTCTCACCAACGCCTACATCCGGCGCTGCGTGCGCCGCGGCCTGGTCAAAGTGTCGCAGGCGCCGGCCAATCGCTACGCCTACTACCTCACCCCCAAGGGCTTCGCCGAGAAGAGCCGCCTCACCGCGCGGTTCCTGACCTCGTCGTTCGGTCTCTACCGCCGCGCCCGGCAGCAATGCGATGACCTCTTGGCCGAAGCGGTGGCGCGGCGCTGGCAGCGCATCGCGCTGTTCGGAGTGGGCGACATCGCCGAGATCGCCGTGCTATGCGCCATCGGCCAGCCGCTCACCATCGTCGGCGCCATCAACCCGCGCAGCTCCAATGGCGCCACCTTCATGAACCTGCCGGTGGCGCCTTCGGTGCGGGCGTTGGACGGCGTCGATGGCGTCCTGTTCGCGTCCCTGCAGCGCCCGCAGGAGGGCTACGACGCCTTGGTGCGCGAGATCGAGCCGGAGCGGGTCCTGGTGCCGGCGTTGTTGAAGGTGCGCGCCGCCAACGGCGCCGACGGCACTCCGCCAGCGGTGCAAGGGTAGTTCGATGCAGTGGTACTGCGCCTATACGAAGCCGGACGGCGAGCTGTGGGCGCGCTCCAACCTGTGGGAGCGCGGCTTCGAGGTCTACCTGCCGCTCTACCAGAAGCGCCGCCGCCATGCGCGGCGCACCTCCTGGGTCGAGGCGCCCCTGTTCCCGCACTACCTGTTCCTGCGCGCCGACTTCGCCGGGCAGAGCGCGCGCGCCGTCGCCTTCGCGCCCGGCATCGTCAACCTGGTGCGCTTCGGCGAGCACCCAGCGGTGGTGCGCGATTCGGTGATCGCCGAGATCCGCGCCCGTGAAGGCGCCGACGGCCTCATCGACCTCGACAACGGCAAGGGCGCGGCGTCGCGCTTCCAGGCCGGCGACCGCGTGCTCATCGAGGAGGGCGCGCTGTGCGCGCAGGTCGGCCTGTTCCAGACGCGCGTTGACGCGGAGCGCGTCTTCATCCTGCTCAACCTGCTCGGCCGCGACGTACGCGCCATCGTCAACGCGCGGTCGCTGCGCGCCGCTGACCGGTAGGCGGGCGCCTGGAATGAACGTCGTGGTGCGGCGGCTGCAGGTCCTGCGCCGGCTGCTCGGCGAGCGCATCGGCTTCGCCTTGTTCCTGTTCGCGCTGATGTTCCTCGCCGCCTTCGCCGAGACGGTGGGCGTCTCCATGGTGCTGCCGCTCATCTCCACCCTCGCCGGCATTCCGCTGGGGGAGGGCCGCTTCGCTCTGGCCCTGGGCTCGGTGCGCGCGGCGATGCCGGACGGCTACGAGATGGAGGCGCTGTTGTTCATCCTCGCCGGCGCCTTCCTTCTCAAGGGTGCGCTGCTCACTGCCACGCACGCGCTCACCGACTACTTCGCCCTCTCCCTGCGCGACGGCTGGGCCACACGGCTGTTCGAGCACTACGTCACGGCGCGCTACGACACCGTGACGCGCGAGAAGCAGGGCGCTCTCATCCACAACCTAACGGTCGAGCCGTACCGGGCCGCGCGCGGCCTGGCCATGTTGCTCGGCACCATCAACCGCGGCGTCATGACAGCGGTGCTGCTCGGCGTGCTGTTGCTGACCAGCTGGACGGCGACTCTCGCCGTGGCGATCGGCGGCGGCCTGTTCTTCTACGCCTTCCGCCGCTGGAGCTACCGCTACGCGATGCGCTTCGGCCGGCAGCACCAGGAGCTCCATCAAGAAGTGAACGCGCTCGGCGGCGAGGCCATCGCCGGAGGACTCGAGGTGCGCCTGTTCGGCGCCGCCGGACGCATCCGCGAGCAGCTGGCGGTGCGGCTGCGGCGGCACACGCGCGCCGAGGCCACCTTCCGCGCCTTGCGCGAGATGCCGGTGCAGATGACCGAGTTCATGCTGATCTTCGTCCTCGTCGTCGCCCTCGTGGTGCTCAAGAACGTCCTCAAGCTGGAGCCTTCGACTTTCGCCGCCTCGCTTGCCTTCTTCGCCATCGTCGGCCAGCGCGTGCTCACCAACTTCATGGCGCTGTTCACGCAGCGCATGAAACTCATCTCCTACGCGCCGTCGATGCAGCTCGTCGACGCCACGCTACGGAACGAGCCTGTGCGCGAGCGGGCCGACGAGGGCGTGGCCTTCCAGGGGCTCGATGGCGATGTCGTCTTCCGCAGCGTTTCCTTCGCCTATGAGCCGGGACGCGACGTTTTGCGCGGCCTCAACATGACGATTCCGCGCGGTCGCACCACGGCACTGATCGGGCCGTCCGGCATCGGCAAGTCGACGGTCGCCGACTTGCTGCTCGGGCTGGTCACGCCGCAGGCGGGCGCCATCCACCTCGGCAGCCGGCCGCTCGGCGACTTCAGCCTCGCCTCGTTGCGCCGGGGCATTGGCTACGTCAGCCAGGATCCGGTGATCTTCCACACCACCGTGCGGGAGAACATCCGCTTCGGCATGCCGAACGACTCGGACGAGCAGGTGCGCGCCGCCGCGCGCGCCGCGCACGCGGACCCCTTCATCGAGCGCCTGCCGCAGGGCTACGACACCGTCGTCGGCGACCGCGGCGCC
>VGER01000104.1 GCA_016869235.1 Alphaproteobacteria bacterium
GGCGCAGGGCGTCCCTTCATCCAACAGGAAAGCAGCGCGGTAGAGGAGCAGCCGGGCTGTCGCCGTTCTTGCCAGGAGTTTCAGGAGAGAGTTCTCGGAACCTAGATCATCCAGCGCACGCTGCGCTGCTCCCACGCAATAGGCCGCCTGCGCGATCCGTGCGCGTTCTAGCGTGCTGGTGATCACTTGCCAGCCGCCGTTCACCGCTCCGAGCACAGCCGAGCGCGGTACGCGCACGTCGTGGTACTCGACCTCGTAGAGGCCGCCCGCGCCGCGCATGCCAAGCTTTTCGATCTTGCGGTAGGTCACGCCGGGCGTGCTGCCTTCCACCAGGAACATGGTCAGGCCTTTGTGCTTCGCGTGGTCGGGGCTGGTTGCGGGATCGGTGCGGGCGCTGACGGTGAGGAGCGGGCACTCAGCGGCGCCAGTGGTGAAAATCTTTGCGCCATTGATGATGAAATGGTCGCCGTCCGCCGTGGCGCGCGTTCGGATCGCAGCCGCGTCGGAGCCCGCGCCGGGCTCGGTGTGGGAGAAGGCGAAGATCATCTCGCCAGCGGGAACGCGTGGCAGGTAGCGGCGCTTTTGCTCCTCAGTACCGAATTTCTGCAGCGTCTCGGCGCCCCAGCCGAACGCGCGGTTGAGGAACGAGGCGATGCCAAGCGAGGCGCGGCCGAATTCCTCAAGGAGCACCACCACGTCGGTCGCGCTGCCGCCCTGGCCGCCGTACTCTTTCGGGATCGGCAGCCCGGTGAAGCCTTCAGCGGCGAGCTTCGGCAGCAGCTCGCCCGGCGCGCGGCCGCTCTCGTCGAGTTCCTTCAGGAACGAGGGCGTCAGCTCGCGGGTACAGAAGGCACGTGCCAATGAGCGGAGTATGACCTGTGAATCGGAAAGCGAGAAATCAAGCGCCATGGACGAAGCGCCGCGCATCGAGGAAGCGGTGCGCGATATCGAACTCGAGGGTTAGGCCGTAGCCGCCGTAGACGCGCATGGCGTCGGAGGTGGCCTTGAGCAGAACATCGGCGCAAGCCGCCCCGGCCACCACCGTCTCCTTCGCGCCGGGATCGGCGAGCCAGGCCGCCTGGTAGAGGAGCCAGCGCGCGCCGTCGGTCTCCACCTGCAGGTCAGCCAGCAGGTGCGCGATCGCCTGGAACTTGCCGATTAGCTGGCCGAAGGCGCGCCGCTCTTTGGCGTAGCGCACCGCGTCGTCGATCGCCCGTTGCGCGCTGCCGATGCAGCAGGCTGCGCGAAAAAGCGGGTTTTCTGCCGGGACAAGGGCGACCCGACCAAGCTCCTCGAAAACGATGACGCTATCGACCGTATCGCCGTCGAGCCAGCCCAGCTGCTTCATCCTGGGCAGGGGATCGGCGTTGTCCTTCAGCTCGTTCTCGCAGAAAGCACGCACCGTTCGCCGCAGGATCTCCTGCTCGACCGAGAAGCGGAAGTTCATCTGCGATCGACGAGGCGGGTGGCCTTGGTCTGGCGAGGGTCGTAGATGTCGCTTGCGGCGGCGAACTCGACGCGTGGGCGTACCCGCACCGCGGATTGCGCGGCCTCCATCACCGCCTGCGCGAGGGCTTCGCGGTCGGTGCGCGGGCTCGCCACGCGGACGATCATCTCGTCCATGGAGAATGGGTCCTTGGGGTCCTGTCGGGCGAGCACGACTTGGTACTCGTCGACGCCGGGTACGGCGCGTACCGCCTCCAGGAGGGCGGCCGGGTTGACGAGCATGCCCTTCACCTTGAGGAGGTCCTTGGTGCGCACGATCGGGGCCTGCACGCGGTCGCCGATGCGGCCGCAGTGCGGGCAGGCCTGGTGCGCGAGGCTCACGATGTCACCCACGAGGTAGCGCATGAGCGTGGTGCCGCGGCGATTCAGGTGGGTGATCGCAAGCGCGCCACGCGCGCCGTCGGGCAGGCGCCTACCGGTGTCCGGATCAACCACTTCGTTGAAGATCACCTCCGGTGCGGGGTTGTGCCAGTCGCCGTCCTCGGCGCACTGCGCGAGGCCGCCCGCCTCGGTGGTGCCGTAGCGGTCGAAGATCCTCGGGTTCTTAGAGCCCAGGTCGCGCAGGCGCTGGCGCATGTCCTCGCGCATCGCGGGCGAGCTCGCCTCGCCGGTGACGCCGCACATGCGCACGCTCGTGAAGTCGGCACCGAGGTCCACAGCGCGGAGGATGGTGCGCCGTACGAAGCTGGTGATGCCCCAGAGCACCGTGGCGCGATGGCGCTCGACCATGCGCACCGCGTAGTCGAGCGAGCGGTGGATGTCGAAATCGCCGAACGGCGCGCCGGTGAGCGCGCCGACCACCGACGCGCCGGACGCGTAGGCGTTGGCGGCCGAGCGCGAGAAGGCGCCCATCGCAGTGTGAGTGACCGGGAAGAGGTTGGCGAGCACGTCGTTCTCGGTGATACCAGAGATCTCCGCGACGCGCCGCGCCTGGAAGAGATAGGCCTGGTAGTCGTGGGTGGTGACGTAGAGGGGCGTCGGCTCGCTGGTGCTCCCGGTTGTGTAGTTCACCTCCCAGAGCGCGCGCTCGTGCAGCGGCAGGTCGGGGATGCGCAGGCGGAAGGCCTCCGGGTCTGCCATCAGGTCGCTCTTCGGCGTGAGCGGCAGCCGCTCGAGATCCTGGAGGCTGCGGATCGACGCCGGGTCGATGCCGGCCTTCTTCCAGCGCTCTTGGTAGTACTTGTGGCCGCGGGCACAAAGCACAACCTGGCGCGCAAGGTTCTCGCTTTGGACGCGCTGGATCTCGGTGATCGGCTGGCGAAGCAGTTCGGTCATCGGTCCAGAGCTGCTCGAGTTTCGTTCACCAGCCTTTCAAGAAGATTTCCTGCGGGGACGATGTCGCGGATCGCGCCTGACCCCTGGCCGGTAGGGAAGTTAGCGAGATCCACGAGCCCGTTCGCCTTCGCCGGCGCGACCAGGGTCTCGACGCTGATGCGCTGCCAAGGCATCGGCAGGAGATGCTGGTCGCGGCCCTTCCAGCGGTCGGTGAACTCGTTCTTCAGCACGCGGCTCGGCTTCCCGGTGTAGGAGCGCGACACCACGGTGCCTTCCTCGTCGACCTCGACGATGCGCTTCTTGTGGTTGTCATGCGCCGTAGCTTCTTTCGTGGCGATGAAACGCGTGCCGATCCACGCCCCTTGGGCGCCAAGCACCAGGCCGGCGGCGATGCCCCGGCCGTCGACGATGCCGCCGGCGGCGAGCACCGGCGTCTTCACCGCATCCGCCACCGCGGGGACGAGCACCAGCGTAGTGACGGTGCCGACGTGGCCGCCGGCCTCCAAGCCCTGCGCGACGATCAGGTCGACACCCGCCTGCTCGAGGCGCTTCGCCTGGCGCACGTTTCCGACTATCGATGCCACCTTGGTGCCGGCGCCGTGGCATTGCTTCACCAGCCACGACGGCGTGCCGAGACCCGAGACGAGGAGCGGCACCTTCTCCTCGAGGCACACTTGGAGCTGCGCCTTCGCGAGCTCCAGCGTGAGCGGCGGCGGCGGCGCGCCCTTGAGGCCGGTGATCCTCGGCAGGAGGTCGCGCAGGAAGTCCGGCAGCCGGGGTATTTCCCGGGAACCGAGGTCCGGCGGGATGTCGCTGGGAAACAGCAGGTCGACGCCGAACGGCTTATCCGTGATGCGCCGCAGCGCACGGATCTCCTCGCGCAACTCTTTCGCTGTGCAAAATGTGGCGCCGAGGACGCCGAGGCCACCAGCGGCTGACACCGCGCCGGCGAGGGGCGCCATCGTCACGCCGCCCATGCCGGCTGCGAAGATCGGGTATTCGATTCCGAACAGATCACAGACCGGAGTCTTGAGAGAATTGTGTGGCGCCACGGCGTATCCTCGGTTATTATCCGGCTGTCTCCTGACTATAAAGTGATTCAAGGAGGTTTGGTGCGCTCCCTATCGCTTTTGATCCTTCTGTTCGTAGTTTCGATTCTTCCCGCTGCGGCACAGATCTTTCCGACCAAGGCCATCCGCATGGTAGTGCCTTTCCCGCCGGGCGGCCCCGCCGACATGCTTGGGCGTCTCATCGCGGAAAAGATGACGCAGACGCTCGGCCAGCAGGTGCTGATCGAGAACCGGGGCGGGGCGGCCGGCAACATCGGGGCCGAGGCCGTGGCCCGCATGCCGAACGACGGCCACGCGTTGCTCCTCAATGCCTCGAGCCATGTCATCAACGGCATCCTCTACGACAAGCTGCCCTACGACCCGATCAAGGACTTCACGCCGGTGTCGCTCGTCGCGCAGTACAACCATATACTGGTGGCGCATCCGTCGCTGCCGGTCCGCTCGCTGAAGGAGTTCGTCGAACTGGCGCGGGCGAAACCCGGCTCGATCTCGGTCGGCAACTCCGGCGCCGGGACGCCGGGCCATCTGGCGGGCGAACTCTTCATGATCACCGCCGGCATTAAGATGCTGATGGTTTCCTACAAGGGCTCGGCGCCCGCGACCACCGACCTGCTTGGCGGCCAGATCCAGGCGATGTTCAACAACCCCGTCAATTCGCTGCCCTATCTGCAGGCGGGCACCATGCGTGCCATCGCGGTCACCGGCAAGAAGCGCCTCGCCGTCGTGCCCAACATCCCGACGGTGGACGAGTCCGGCTATCCGGGCTTCGAGGCGGGCACCTGGTTCGGGCTGTACGGCCCGGCTGGCATGTCGCCCGCCATCGCGGCGCGGCTGCAGGATTCCGTGGCGCGCGCGGTGAAGCAGCCTGACGTGGCGAAGAAGCTAGCCGACCAGGCCTGGGACGTGGTCGCCAATACCCCGGCGGAGTTCGCGCAGGTGATGGGCGAGGACCAGAAGCTCTGGTCGCACGTCATCAAGTCCGCGGGGCTGAAGGCAAACTGATGCCGGGTCCCCGCTTTCGCGGGGACGACGACTGGCGATCTTGCCAGGCTGCAGTGCCGCGAAGCCGGTGGG
>VGER01000105.1 GCA_016869235.1 Alphaproteobacteria bacterium
AACGTGAATCCTGCCCGAGGCGATCGGGCGCCATCTCGCACACCTGCTCGAACGGCATGCCCAGCGCCTCAGCGCAGAGTTCCACGACGCGGCGGATGCTGGTCGGCTCCGCGGGGCCGGCGTTGTAGATCTTGCCAAGCGGCGCCTTCTCGGCGACGAGGTGGATCGCGCGGCCGAGGTCCCGTGCGTGAATGTAGGACTTCTCCGCCTTGCCGCCGCCCTGAAGAGGCAGCTTGCGTCCGGTGAGGCCGTACAGGACGGTCTTCGGGATCACGCGGTGCAGCAGCTGGCCAGGGCAGTAGGCGTTAGAGGGCCGGATCACGTTCATGGGGAACTTGAGGTACTTGTGCACCGACTCGAGGTACATGTCGAACGCGACCTTGGAGGCGGCGTAGGGACTGGTCGGCTTGATCGGCTCGTCCTCCTTCGTGGCGTGCGCGACCGAGCCGTACATCTCGGAAGTGCCGATCTGGATGAAGCGCTCCAGCCAGTCGCGCTTCATCAGCTCCTCGCACAGGCGCGCGAGCGCCATCGAGTTCGTCTCGAAGAACCGCCACGAGTTCTTCCAGGACACCGCGCCCTCGCCCTGCGCGGCGTAGTTGAGGATGACCTCGGGCTTGACCTTGTCCATCAGCTCGAGTAGCAGGTCGAGCTCGTAGGTCAGGTGGTAGGCGTGGTATTCGTAGCCCGGCATGCGATCGATGCCCAGGGAGAACGGCTCGGTGCGCAGCAGGTTGCGGCCGACGCCGACCACGCGCTTGGGGTTCGCGTGCTTCAGCAGGTACAGGGCGGTGTGGATCCCGAAGGAACCGCCGCCGCCGAGGATCATGTAGGTTTTGCTCATCGGTTTATGATCGTCCAGTAGTAGTCGCCAGTGTATCCGGCTTCGGCATAGGCCTTCAGCCAGCCGTCCGGGTAATCGTGGAAGCGCGCGGTGATGATCCAGCTGACCGCAACCTCGCGCTCCTCCGGGGTGCGGTAGCTGTCCACCTGCACGAACGCGCGCCCGCCGGATAGCCGCTGGATCTCGCGCATCGCGACGACGACGCCATCGCGCGTCAGGTTGTGGATCGTGTTCAGCGAGATCACGCAGTCGAACGACGCGTCGGGGAACGGCAGGCTCTGCGCATCGCCGAGATGCAGGCGTCCGACGGTCTCGCGCTCGCAATGCATCAGCGCGTAGTGCGAGATGTCGAGGCCGAACGCCTCGAGGCCCGGGCACTCGAGCATCAGGTCCTTGACGAGGAAGCCCTTGCCGCAGCCGACGTCGAGGACCCGCATGCCCGGCTTCAGGCCGAAGTGCGCGATCAGGTCGCGCGCGACGCTGCGCCAGCGGCCGTCGTAGCGGTAGCCGCCGTAGCCGTACTTGCGCTCGCCGTCCCAGTAGTCCCGCCCGAACTGGCGGGCGATCGCGACCACCGCGTCGTCCTTCTCCTCGGCGCGCTTCTCGATGTTGCGCCTGGTCTTCGGCAGCGATCGCAGCAGGTCGACTTCAGCCATGGGCGCGGGCCTTTCGCAGTCCGTCGTCGAGCGCGGTGTAGCGGAAATCGGGGAACGCCCGGCGGCACGCGTCGATGGCGAACGGCCGGTAGCCGTTGTGCGGCATCGGGCCGCTGCGCGGGCTGCCCTTGATGACGACCGCCCGGCCCGACAGCGCGACGACCTTCTCCGCGATGGCGCGGAACGAGTGCACCTCGCCCGTCGCGATGTTCAGCACGCCGCGACTGCGTCGCAGCAGCACGTGCGCCGCCAGCTCGGCGACGTCGTCGATGTAGACGTGGTCGCGGCGCTCCTCGCCCTCGCCGAAGAGGACGATGTCCTCCCCCTTCTCCGCCAGGCGCCAGAAGCGGTTCGGCCCGTAGCCGTTGTGCGGGTCGGAGGCGCCGTAAAGCAGGCTGGGCCGCAGGATCGCGAGCGGCGCGCCCTGCTCGCTGGCCAGCATCACCTCGCGCGCGAGGTGCATGGCGCCGTGCATCGTGCCGGGCGAGGCACAGGAGCCCTCGGTCAGCGGCTGCGGAGAATCGGCGTAGACGGCGTCGGAGCTGATGTTGACCACGTGCGCGACGCCCACCGCCTTCAGCGCCTTGGCCATCGTGCGCGCGATCATCATGTTTTCGACCAGCATGTCGGCGTCCTTGCACGGCGCGCGCGCGGCGACCGCGACGAACGCGTCCCCCGGCCGCAGCAGGACGGCGAGCGCCCCGGCCCCCTGCGGCGAGGCAAAGTTGATCTCGCGGCGCGTGAGCCGCAGGACCGGCGTCCCTTCGCGCTCCATGCGCTGGGCGATCGCGACGCCGACGAAGCCGGCTGCGCCGGCGACGACCACGCGCGCGGGCAGCGCGGGCGCGGCGTTCAGGTGTTCAAGCATGCGTGGCCTCCAGCGGGGCGCGCCCCAGCGTGTGCAGTACCAGGCCGGCCCTGGCCGCCCCTGGCGCGTCCAGCACCGCATAGGGATCAAGCACGATGCGCCCGCTCATCGCGGCCGCGATCTTCGCGGGATCAATCTCGCGGTACTGCGGCCATGGGGTCAGGATCATCAACGCCTCCGCCCCGCGAGCCGCGTCCAGCGGATCGGCGAAGCCGGCGGCGCCGGGGTGCTTTGCCGCCCCGGCAGGCACCACCGGATCGTGCAGCCTCAGCGTTGCTCCCGGCAGCTCGGCGAGGGTGGCAAGCGAGGGCGAGTTCTTCGTCGAATGCGTGTTCTCCTTGTACGCGAGACCCCACACCGCCATCGGGGCGGACGGGTTCGCGTCGAGCAGCACGCGCCGGATCGTGCGCGCCACCCACCCACGCCGGTGGCGGCTGTTCGCCACCCAGGCGCGCACCACGCCGGCATCGGTGCCGTGGCGCTCCGAGAGGCGGATCACGGTCGCGAGGTCGCGCTCGAGGTTGCCGCCGGCGATGCCGAGGCCGGGGCTCAGGTATGCGTGCGAGCCGATGCGCCTGTCGAGCTTGAGAGCTGGCGCGATCTCCGACCACGCTGCTCCGATCTGCTCGCACAACTCGGCCAGCGTGTTGGCCACGCTGACGGAAGCTACGAGGCAGCAGTTGATCGCGATCTTGGCGAGTTCCGCGCTCTCGTAGCGCATGGGCAGCAGCGGGCAGCCGAATGCCGCGAGGTACGCGGCGTAGGCCGGCGACAGAGGCGCAGCCGGGTCGTGGCAGCCAACGATGAAGCGCTCCGGGTTCAGCGCGCGGTCCACCGCGCGGCCGAACACCAGCGTCTCCACCTGGTAGAACAGGCGCGACTTGGGGAACGCAAGCGCGGCGGTGAATCCAGGCGGCACCTGGCAGAGCACGACGAGGGTCGCGTCGGCGCGCATCGCGGCCGCCGCCGCTTCGATGGTGCGGTTCACGCGCGCGAGGTCGCTGCGGCCCTCGTCGTCGGTGGCGACGTCGACCGAGACATAGACCACGTCGCAGTCCGCGAGCGCGGACGCCTCGACCGAATAGCGCGCCTGCGCGCCGCGCGCGGCGAGGATCTCGTCCAGGCCGGGCTCGGTCACCGGGGCACGCGCCTCGCGCAGGCCGGCGACGACCGCGGCGTCCTCGTCCCAGCCGACGACGCGAAAGCCGCGCTCGAGCGTCGCGGCGGCCGAGTTCACGCCGAGGTGGGTCATGCCGGCGAAGCCGATCACGGGGGCACTCATGCGGCTACCGCCATTCCGACGGCCTCGTCGCCGAGCCGGCGCAGCGTGCGCTGCAGCCAGAGATCGTGACCCAGGTCGGCGGTCTGGCGCGCTTCGCACAGGCGCCGGAAGTGCGCGTACTCGAGGTCCCACGTCGGGTCCGGCTGCACCAGCGTGACCTCTTCCTCCGGCGGCCGGCCCGAGGGCAGCACGCGCCGGCGCAGCGAGAAGGTGCTCGGCCCCCACTTGCACAGCGAGCGGATGTGCGCCGACCCGTTCTCGGCGAACACGTCGCAGGTGAAGTGGTTGCGCCAGGACAGCAGCGTCATCTCGAACTCGAGCTGAGGCACGCTCGTGCGCGAACCGACGACCACGTGGTCGGGAGCCCGGTTCTCGAAGCGGCGGGCGGACACGACGCGGAAGTCCTCCGCCGGCGTGCCGAACCAGAACGCCGCCGTGTCGAGCAGGTGCGAGCCGAGGTCGGGCAGCACGCCCGCGCCGGCGTCGCGCCAGGCCGACTCGCGCACCAGGCGCGCGGTGCCGTTGCCGTAGAACATCCGGCAGTGGTAGATGCGACCGAGCACGCCGGCGCGCAGGGTGTCGCGCATACGCACGTAGTGCGGCTCGAAGCGATGGTTGTAGGCGGTGTAGCAGACGGCGCCCGTACAGCGCGCGAGCGCCTGCAACCGCTCCAGGTCCTCGTCTCGCGCCGCCCACAGGGGCTTCTCGACCAGGACGTGCTTGCCGTGGCCCAGCAGGTGCGACAGCACTTCCAGCTTCGGTTCGTCCGGCGTGCAGACCAGCGCCGCATCGTAGAGCGCGAGGGAGACATCGGCGACGGCGCGGTAATCTGCGTCCGGGCGCACGGGGTCCACGGTCGCGACAAAGTCGGCCCCGGCCGCCGCGCGGCGCTTGGCACCCTGCACCCCCAGGCCGATGACGATGACCTTCAAGGCCGCCCGTTCTCGCGATAGGTCGCCTGGTGCTCCACCGCGTCGATCTTT
>VGER01000106.1 GCA_016869235.1 Alphaproteobacteria bacterium
GTCGAGAAACCGGATCTGGCGCGAGCGAAGCGGTTCCTTGCCTCGGGCAATTTCCTCTGGAACAGCGGCATGTTTGTGTTCGGGGCGACGGCGTACCTCGCCGAACTGCACCGCCATGCACCCAAGATCTTCAGCGCTGCACGCCACGCCGTGGCCAAGGCATCCACCGACCTGGACTTCGTGCGCCTGGAGCGCAAGGCCTTTGCAGCCAGCCCCGCGCTGTCGGTGGACTACGCAGTGATGGAAAAGACGATCTCGGGCGCGGTGGTGAAAAGCCGCATGCGCTGGAGCGACGTCGGCTCCTGGTCCGAAATGTGGCGGGTGAGCGGCAAGGACGCCGCCGGCAACGCGCAGCGCGGCGACGTCTCGCTGCGCGACGCGAAGGGTAGCTTCGTGCACGCCGGCTCGCGCCACGTGTCGCTGCTGGGCGTCCAGGACCTCGTGGTGGTGGAAACGGACGACGCGGTGCTGGTCGCGGCCAAGGACCGGGCGCAGGAAGTGAAGGAAGTGGTGGCGCAGTTCGATCGCCAGAAGCGCACCGAGCATGTGTCGCATTCGCGCGTCTACCGCCCCTGGGGCTACTACGAGACCGTGGACGAGGGCGATCGCTTCCAGGTGAAGCGCCTGATGGTAAAGCCCGGCCATGCACTGTCGCTACAGCGCCATCGCCGGCGCTCGGAGCACTGGGTGGTGGTGCAGGGCACCGCGCGCGTAACTTGCGGCGACAGGACCCTGAACCTGCGCGAGAACCAGTCCACCTACATCCCGGTCGGCATGAAGCACCGCCTGGCCAACGTAACGAAGGCGCCGGTGTACCTGGTGGAGGTCCAGTCGGGCGGCTACTTGGGCGAGGACGACATCGAGCGCTTCGAGGACCGCTACGGGCGCAGCTGAGCGCTAGCCCTGGGGCCCAAGCGCGTACTCCGGGATCCACCTCTTCAGCCGCTCGCGCACCGCGTCGCCATCGCCGCCCTCGCGCGCCAGCCACTCCACTACGTCCTCTACCAGCCGCTCCGACTCCGACGGCCGCGCGACCGCGATGCGCAGCTTCGGATGCGGCGTCGGCACGCAAACGATGAGCGCGTCGGCCTCGCCGGCGCGCGTGAAATCGCCAGTGGCCTCGAAGCCGTACGCCTGCGCCGCCGCCACCGGCGCATCGCCGATGTGGCCGATGTAGCTGTGCCCAGCGTTGAGCGCCTCAATCTTGCCGCGGTCGATGTCGAAGCCGATCACCCGGAAGCCCGCCTGCGCGAAGCGCAGCGACAGCGGCAGACCGACGTAGCCCAGCCCGCAGATGCCGATCACGGCGCTGCGGCTCTTGATCTTCGCCAGCAGGGCCTGCTTGGGCGTCATGCCGCCGACTCGCGCGCCAGGAAGTCGCGGTAGGCGAGCGCGATGCCTGCACGCAGGCCGATGCGCGGCCGCCACCCCAGCGCGGCGAGGCGCGAGGTATCGAGCAGCTTCCTCGGCGTGCCGTCCGGCTTCGAGGCGTCGTAGATGAACCCGCCCTCGTAGCCAAGGGCTTCGCCCACTAGCACCGCCAACTCCGCAATCGACAGGTCCTTGCCAGCGCCGACGTTGATGAGCGGCACGACGCCGGGCGCGGCGAGGCCCGCGAATGCCGCCTCCGACAGGCGCATCAGGAACACGCAGGCCTCGGCCATGTCATCCGAGTAGAGGAACTCTCGCCTGGGCCTGCCACTGCCCCAGACCGTGACCGTGCGCTCGCCGCGTGCCTTGGCTTCGTGCACCTTGCGGATCAGCGCAGGCAGGACGTGTGAAGTCTGGAGGTCGTACTGATCCCCCGGGCCGAAGAGGTTGGTCGGCATCGCCGCTAGGAAGCGCGTGCCGTGCTGGCGGTTGTAGGACCAGCACAGTTCAATCCCGGCGATCTTGGCCACCGCATAGGCGCGATTGGTGGCCTCCAGCGGCCCGGTGAGCAGGTGCGCTTCCTGCATCGGCTGCGGGCAGTCGCGGGGGTAGATACACGACGATCCCAACAGCAGCAGGCGCCTCACCCCGGCGCGCGCCGCCTCGCAGACCACGTTGAGCTCGATGGCTAGGTTGTCGCGGATGAAATCCGCCGGATAGCGGTCGTTGGCCAGGATGCCGCCCGCCTTCGCGGCGGCGAGGAACACGTGCTCCGGGCGCTCGCGGGCGAAGAAGTCGGCGACTGCGCGCGCATCCCGAAGCTCAAGCTCGGCATGGCTGCGCAGCACCAGGTTGTGGAATCCGGCAGCGCGCAGCGCGCGCACCAGCGCCGAGCCGGCAAGGCCGGAATGGCCGGCAACGTAAATGCGCGAAGCGGACTCCACTACCTACTCGCGCGTGCCGGGCGCGCTGTAGCCGTGGCGGGTGACTAGCGCGTCGCGCTCCGCGGCGCGCAGGTCCTCGCGCGCCATCTCCGCGACCAGCCCCGCGAAGCGGACCCTGGGGTTCCAGCCCAGCTTCGCCCTCGCCTTGCTCGCGTCGCCCAGGAGCGAGTCCACCTCGGCGGGCCGGTAATAGTGCGGATCCACGGCGACGATGGCGCGGCCCTTGTCGTCGTAGCCCTTTTCATCGGTTCCCGCGCCACGCCACGCAATCGCGATTCCGAGCTCGCGCGCCGCGGCGTCGACGAACTCGCGCACGCTGTGCTGCTCGCCGGTGGCGATGACATAGTCGTCCGGCTCCGGTTGCTGCAGGACTCGCCACATCGCCTCGACGTAGTCCCGCGCGTGGCCCCAGTCGCGCCGGGCGTTGAGGTTGCCGAGGTACAGGCAGTCCTGCAAACCGAGCTTGATGCGCGCCAGCGCGCGCGTGATCTTGCGGGTGACGAAGGTTTCGCCTCGCGTCGGCGACTCATGATTGAACAGGATACCGTTGCAGGCGTAGATGCCGTAGGCCTCGCGGTAATTGACCGTGATCCAGTGCCCGTAGAGCTTGGCCACGCCGTAGGGAGAGCGCGGATGGAACGACGTGGTTTCCTTCTGCGGCGTCTCCCGGACCAGGCCGAAGAGCTCCGAGGTCGAAGCCTGATAGAAGCGGGTGCGGTCCTTGAGCCGCAGCACCCGGATCGCCTCCAGCAGCCGCAGCACCCCCAGAGCGTCCGCATTCGCTGTGTACTCGGGCTCCTCGAACGAGACCGCGACATGGCTCTGCGCCGCGAGGTTGTATATCTCATCGGGCTGCGCTTCCTCTACCACCCGCAGCACCGACAGCGAATCGGTCATGTCGCCGTGGTGCAGCAGCAGACGCCGACCGGTCTTGCTCGGATCCTCATACAGATGGTCGATGCGCGCGGTGTTGAAAAGAGAGGTGCGGCGCTTCAGGCCGTGCACCATGTATCCCTTGGCTAGGAGGAACTCGGCAACGTATGCCCCGTCCTGGCCGGTGATGCCGGTGATCAATGCGGATTTGGCCATAAGGGCAATTTTATTCGATCGTGCGGCGCGGCCCCGTCACGCGCTGTTCTCCAACTCGGCCTTGAGCCGCCGCAGCCGCTCCAGCTTCTCTGGCGCCTCCGCCAATCCGAGCAGCGGTTCCAGTTCCGCGATGATCAACGCCTAGTCCAGGCTCGAGCGCTGTCGCAGCAGCACTGCCTCCAGGTCCAGCCAGTCCCGCGGCCGTCCGGCGAACGTTTTCAACACGATGAGATCTGCGGCTGAGCAGGTTCGCAGGGCCGCGCCCGGGGCCATCTCCCAGTCGCTCGCGCGCCGCACACAGCGTTCCTCGAACGGGAGCGAGCCCAAAGCCATGTCGATGCCGATGCCTTCGCCGGCCCGGAGCAGGGGCACCCGGCTGCGAAGCGCGAACACGCGCGCATCCGCGATAAGGGGGCGAGAACGCGGACAGCAGCAGGTCGGCGGCGGCAGACTCGTGTCCGAACGGGCACAGCAGGGTCACATCCACGTCCCGCGTGACCCTGGGTTCGCCCCAGCGCTGAACGGCTAGGCCGCCGATGAGGCAGTACTGCTCGCGAGCCTGCGACAGCACGCGTTGGACCTGCAGCGCGGCCTGCAGGACCGCCTTTATTTCGTAGGCTGGAGTCTGGCGAACCAGCGCTGCTGCTCCACTAGGCCGGATCCAGGACGCGGCGTCTGGTCCGCCGGAAGCGGCATGGAGAGCAGATCCAGCGCCGCCGCCTTTGCCTGCGCGTCCGTCATCGCCTCCAACTCCCGCCGCCGGATCGCTTCCAGCGCCGGGCCGGCCTCGGCCCAGGTCCGGATCCAGCGCAGGGTCAGTTTACGCTCCGCATCATTCATGGGATTGATCTTACGCCGATTTCAGTGCATCCACCGCCTCCAACACCGGCTCCAGCACGAGGTCCGCTAGATCCCCCGACTCCGGCCGCACGATGCGGTGCGCCACGCCCCACGGCCGCCAGCGCGCCACCGGAGAATCACCGAACAGTGCCACCACCGGCTTGCCCAGCGCTGCCGCCAGGTGCATCGCGCCGCCGTCGGGGCAGATGACCAGCCGCGCAAGGGACAGGGCCGCGATCAGCGTGGCGAGGTCCGGCGTCGGCACCGGGATGAGGTTGCCACCGCCGGATTGATCGAGGACTTTCGCCGGAGCGACATCGTCGCCGGGATGGCGCGGATCGTCGGCAGCGCCTGGCGCCCACAGCAGCATCACG
>VGER01000107.1 GCA_016869235.1 Alphaproteobacteria bacterium
GCGGCGCCGTCGGCCGCGTCCGCTATGTGGTTGGCTCAGCGCTCGGCCGCCTGCTGCGTCGGCACGTGGTCGAAGCCGTATTCGCCGGCGTCGAGGAACGTGCGCCAGTGCCACTCGGGGTCGGGGTCCATGTAGGGCACGAAGATCTCGCTGAGCGCGCCCTGGAACAGGATGCTGCGCCCGGCGAATTGCACCACCGACACGATTGGCCCGACGCGCGGATCGACCCGCCAGTGGAACGACCAGTCGCCCCAGCGCACCGTCTGGCCGTCGATCTCGGCGGCGAACGGCCGGCTGGTCGAGCGCCGCGCGGTGTTGTCGTCGAACTCCTGCGGCGGCGGCACCGCGACGGCGCCGGTGTCCAACACGCTCAGCACGCCGACGGCGTCGAGGTCCACGAGCGCCGTCAGGCCGGTGATCGGCCGGGCATAGGGGTTGAGCACGGTGCCCGACGGCTCCGTGCATTGCACCTGCACCACTCTGCGAAGGGCGGGCGCACCGCCCGCGCCGCCGCCGCGCGCCTCTTCGTTGAAGAACGTGCCGGCCGTCGAGGTCCAGCAGAACAGCCGGTTGCGCGCCGCCGCCGTGGTGATGCCGCGCGCCGCCAGGCCGCGCTGGAAGCCCGCGTCGGCCAGCACCGCCTCGCGCGCCTTGCCGTATTCCTCCGGCAGCAGCATCGGCTGCACGCCAGGTACCTCGGTGCGCTGGGCGGTGCCAGCGCCGAGTTCGATCGTGACCTCGTAGGTGCGCCGCTCCTCGCGCACCACGGCGAAGGCGCGGCGGGCGAGGGGACCGGTGATCGGCTGGCCGGTCCGCCAATTCTGCACCGCGGCCTTGGCCGGCTCCAGCACCTCCAGGCTGTGGATGCGCGCCTCGGGCGTGAAGCCGGCGCGCCGGATCGCCGCCTGCGCCGCGCGGATCTCCGATGCGCTCAGCGGATCGAGAGGATGGGGTGCTGCGAGGGACGGAAAGGAGGCGAACAACAGCGCAGCAACGAGCGCGGCTCGAAGCTCGCAGTGTCGCGTCGTGCCGAAGGCACGCCCCCGCGCGCCAGCGCGCGTCCCGCGCGACGTGGCGCGACCAAACATGCGGACCATTCCCGCTAGCGCGTAGCGCTAGTGGGAATGGGGCTGGTAGTAAGGGTTCTTCCCTTCCGCGTGATCCGTCGTGTCGAGGACGGCGACGATGCTCGGCACCGCCTCCATGATCGCCACTTCGACGCCTTGCTTCAGGGTGACGTCGGCGGCGCCGCAGCCGTGGCAGCCGCCTTCGAGGCGGATGAAGGCGGTGTGGTCCGCGACGTCGATGAGGCGGATGCGGCCGCCGTGCATCGCCACGCCCGGGTTGATCTCGTTGTCGAGCACCGCCTGCACGGCGCGCCCTTCCTCGGTGTCGAGGCCGGGCTTCGGCGTCCAGTCGTTGTGGTTCACCACTTCCTGCACTTCCGGCACGTAGTGGCGCAGCATGGTCTGGATGCCGCCGAGCAGGTTCACGGCGCCGCCGCTGAGGTCGAGGTGCACGCGGCCGTGTTCCGCATCGAAGCCGACCAGGACCGCATCGCCGTCCTGGTCCTTGGCCACCGGGCGGATGCGCGTGTCGAGCAGCTCGGCGATCTGTTCGGCGACCTCGCCTTCCTTGGTGAGGCTCGGGCCCGCCGCCACGGTCGCGTCCGTCTTCTGCGGCGCATTGGTGACTACCGGATCGCCGGCGGTGAAGTGATCCATGATGGCACCGAGGATGGCGGGCTTCAGCGTCTTCCACTGCGCGACCTTGTCCTTGGTGAGGGTGATGTGGTCGCGGCCGAGCGCCACCTTCACCGCGCCCACCTCAAACAGGCGCTGGGCCAGTGGCGAATTGCGCGCGTCCTCCGGCGCGTTGAAGTTGAGCGAGCCCTCGGCCAGCACCTCGCGGCCGGGCAGGAACTTCAGGACGGATGGGTCGCGGGTCTCTTCGGTCTGGATGAACATCGGCGGGGCCTCTGCAGGACGTTTGGCCATGAATCTGCGCCAAAAGGGGCAGATTTCAAGCGTGCCGGTCCGTTGCCGGCGATAATCGGCTTACGCGGCGCTTCTCAGGGAGTCTACTCGGCGGCGCTGCGCTTGGCGGCTGGCTTCCGGATCCATCGTTCCGCCATCTGGTCGTCGGACGCCTTGGCTGCGACCCAAGTCTCGCCGCCCGGCCCGCACTCCTGCTTCCAGAACGGGGCCTTCGTCTTGAGCCAGTCCACCAGGAACTCGTTGGCCTCGAAGGCCGCCTGGCGGTGGGCCGACGCCGTGATCACCAGCACGATGTTGTCGCCGGGCTCCAGCCGCCCGTAGCGGTGGATAATAAGTGAAGCGTCGATCGGCCAGCGCTTGCGGGCGTCGGCCTCGATGTCGGCGAGCTGGCGCTGGGTCATGCCCGGGTAGTGCTCGAGCGTCATGGCGGTGAGCTGGCGCGGGCCGCCCCGGTACCCGGCTTCGGAGGAGAACTCCCGCACCACGCCCGTGAAGGTGACGATGCCGCCGATGCCGGCGCCGTCGGCGCGGGCGCGCTCGATCAGCGCCTTGAGCTCGGCGCCGACGTCGAAGTCCTCCTTTTGGACACGGATCATTGAGATCGCTCCACCATCGCCTAAACCGGCATCGTCAGGTGCAACCAGGGTGCCCGCGGACGGCGCGTTCCCTCGAAGCCCGGCGTCAGAGCGTTTGCGAGCGGCAGGAATTGTGTGTCCAGCCGCGCCGCCAGCGCGAATAGATACTCAGCGGTATCGCGCTGCCACAAGCCACCGAAGCCTGGCATGCCCGCCGCCGCGCGGACCCGGTCGAACTCAACAATCGAACGCCCATACTCGACATGAGTTTTGACGCCTTGCGCATAGGGCGCCAGCCAGTTAAGCGCGCGCGCCAGCGCCCCGTTCCCGTCAGCATACCAGTCCTGGCCATGGGTCTTCGCTGCGAGCGCGCTCACGGCTAGCGGCTCGAGGTCGTAGACGACGTAGTGGAGCGCGTCGCGCTCAGCGAAATCCAGCACCGTGCCGTCGCGCCGGATGTTGTCGGCCAGCTGCCTGCGGAACGCCGCGTGCGCCCTCTCCGCCAAGCGGGCGTCGCCCGCGGCAAATGCCGCGAGGGTCGCAAGCTTGACGCGATGGCTTTGCCAATTGTTGGTCGCCGTGCCGCCCCGCACCCTGGGCATGGCGTCTAGGTAACCGGTCGCCATGCTGCGACAGAACGCCGTGAACGCGGCGGACACGCGCTCGCGCGCAGGACCCAGTACGAGGTCCAGCGCCAGCATCATGCGGTCCCAGTCGGTCTCGTCGATCGGATTGAGACTGATGCGATATACCGGCAGCCATGCCGAGACGAGTTCCATTGCCTTCTCCGCCAGCATGGCGTTGCCGCCCACGGCGCTGCCGAGCGCGGCGTCGAGCGCTGCTTGCCAGTCGCGCTTGGCCTCGACGGACTGATCGTAGATGCCTTGGCCAGGCAGGGTGCCTTCGGTGTGCACGACCGGGAGTGGCTGGGGCATGCGTTCGAGCGTCCGCTGCGCCGCCCGCAGCGCATACGCGCCCATCGGCGTGACCATGCTCTGGCGCGCCGCCGCGACCAGCGGTGCCGGCACCAGCGCAAACGCCGGCTCGGCGGCTGCGGCTATGTTCGGCCATGCAAGGGTTGCCGCTGCGATCTCCAGCGCACGGCGGCGCGACAGGGTCATACCCACCCGGCGCCTAGCCTCCCGTCACCGGCGGGAAGAGGGCGACCTCGTCGTTCGGCCCGATCTGCACTTCGGGCCCGGCGTACTCCTGGTTCACGGCGACACGCACGGCCGACAGGTCCTTCAAGGCCTCGGCATAGCCTCCGCCTTGGGCCTTCAGCCAGTCCAACAGGGCGCCCACGGTCGTGACATCGTTGGGCGGAGTGAGTGTCTCCCCGGCCTTGCCGACGCGCTCCCGCAGCCACGCGAAATACACGAGCTTCATGGCGCCAGCATAGCACAGGGCCTCTCCGGTCCATCCGGTGCCCCGCGCGTGTCACCGGCCGTAGCCAATCCGTGTCAACGCCGCAACGGCCCGCTTCGCGCCGCCTGCGCTGCCCATATGCCGGCCCGAGGTCGTTTTTCCGGCGATGCATGTGGAAAGGAGTACGTCATGGCGAAGCACAGCACCATGCGCGCGACCGCTTCGATCTTGGTCTTGGCCTTCGCGGCCTCGTCGCTGTCGGCTTGCAGCTATCGCTTGCGCGCCGATGAGACCCGCGGCGGCACCGTGCCGATGGCCTTCGAGCGGAAGGTCGAGCTCGGCCTCATCCCGATGGACGAGGCGTTCGCCGAGCGGTTCGAGCTGCAACAGGACCACGTCGGCCCGGTCATCGATCCGGTGCACGACGGCGGCGCCGCGGCTAACTAGGTCCTGTACCCATAAAAGGGATTCCCTTTAGGGGCCGGCTGTGATTCAAGCTTCCAAACTGTGGGAGCTTGACGATGGCGCGCTTCGATCTCAGCGACGGGGAGTGGGCGTTGATCGCTCCGCTGCTTCCCAACAAGCCGCGCGGAGTGCCGCGTGTC
>VGER01000108.1 GCA_016869235.1 Alphaproteobacteria bacterium
CGACCTGCCGCCGCAGAAGAAGCGCTAGCGCAGGGCGCGGGGCGGCGCCCGATGTAATCGATCGGTTACGTTGGTGGTGCGACCCGGGGCTAGGGCGCGAGCTCGAACTCCCCGTTGATCTCCACCGCGATGCCGCGCGGCAGCGCGACGTGGCCCACCGCGGAGCGGGCGTGGCGGCCGAACTCCGGTCCCCAGACCTCATAGAACAGGTCCGAGGCGCCGTCGATCACCCCGGGCTGCTGCGCGAAGTCCGGCGTGCAGTTGCACATGCCGAACAGGCGCAGCACGCGCTTCACGCGGTCCAGGTCGCCGCAGTGCGCCTTCAGCGTTGCCATCATGGTGAGCGCAACCGCGCGTGCGGTGGCGTAGCCTTCCTCGACGGTGATGTCGACGCCGAACTTGCCGGTCTGGCGCACGCCCGGCAGTTGCGGCAGCGCAAGGCCGTGGCCCGACAGGAAGAGCACGTTCCCGGACTGCGTGCAGCCGGTGCGGTTGTTCTTGGGGAAGGTGAACGGCGGCGGCAGCTCGTAGCCGAGCTTGCGCAGCTGCCCCTCGATCTCGCCGGCCATGCGCGCTCCCTTGCCCTATTGGGGCTTGATGCCGACGGCTTCGCCCAGCTTGCGCGCCATGGTGACGTAGTCCTTCGCGAAGGCTTCGAACTGCGCCGAGCCCATGAATGCGGGCTCGGCGCCCAGCGTCGCGAGGCGCTCCTTCACCGCCGGCAGCGCCAGCGCCTTCTGCATCTCGGCGGCGAAGCGCTCGCGGATCGCCATCGGCGTCCCGGCCGGCGCGAAGACGCCGAACCAGTCGTCGCCCTCGTAGCCGGCCACGCCGGCCTGCGCGAGCGAGGGCACGCCGGGGAAGAAGTTGGCGCCGGCGGGCGATGTGGTGACCAGGATCTGCAGTTTGCCTGCCCTGGCGAGCGGGATGGCGTTGGGGCCCGGGGCGAAGGCGTAGAGCACCCGGCCGGCCATGGCGTCGTTCACCGCTTCCGGGGTGCCGCGCTGCGGCACGTGCTCGGCCTTGATGCCCGCAAGGTGCGCGGTGGCGGCCGCGTGCAGGTGCGCGGTGCTGCCCACGCCCGCCGAGGAGTAATGGATTCCCTGCGGCTGCTTCTTCGCGTGGGCGATCAGGTCCTGCAGCGACTTGAAGCCGTGCTGCGTGGAGACGACCATGAAGCTGGGCGAGCGCGCCATCTGGCCCACGCCCACCAGGTCCTTGCCGACCTCGTAGGGCACGGTGCGGTCGATCGCCGCGCGCACGCCGAAGGCGCTCGCCACGGCAAGGAAGGTCCTGCCGTCGGGCGCCTGGTCGGCGACGTGCTTGGAGCCGATCACGCCGCCGGCACCGACCCGGTTATCGATGATGACGGTGGTCTTCAGCGACTCGGCCATGTGCTGGGCGACGAGACGCATGATCACGTCGGTGCCGCCGCCCGCGGTAAAGGGCACCACGACGCGGATCTGCGGCGGCGGGAATTCCTGCGCCCTGAGCGGGGCGGCAACTGCGGCGAGGATGAGGAACGGCAGCAGCATGCGTTTCATGGTCTGGCCTCCTTGGTCAGGGAACGTACACCCACAGGTCGAGCAGGACAACGGCACCCGGGACCGCCAGCGCCGGGACTTCGATGGCGGAGAACGGCAGGTATCGGCTCGGCAGACGGCGATCCCAGGCCCGCCACGCGGCGGGAAAATCGGACAGCCGGGTGTGGAACTGCTGCGCACGCACCAGGTTGGCAAGCGAAGTCCCGGTCGCGCGGCAGATTCTGTCCGCCTGCGCGAGCATGTAGTCCATCTGCAGCTCTGCCGCGGAGGCGAAGTGCGGCTGGCGCGGATCCACGCTCGCCTCGGCGGCCAGGGCGCCCCGGGCATCCACCGCCATCAGTCCGCCCAGGAAGAGCAGGTCCCCGGCGCGGATGGCCTGCACCTGGCCCCGGAAAGGCATCGGCACGCCCGCGTCCACCACGTGCTTCTTTGTCCGGCCGCCACGGCGCACGCTGATCGTGTTGATCTCGATGCGCCCGACTTCACAGACGAAGCCGGGGTCGGCGGTGGTGATGATGGTGGTCGCCGGCGGCGCTTTCGGGAAATGCCTCGCCCAGACCTCGTTGAACTTCGGGATGTCCGAGACGTCGCGCACGTAGACCTGCGCCTTCACCAGGTCCTCGAGCCTATTGCCCGCAGTCGCCAGCGCCGGTACCAGCTTCCTCGTGATGATGAATTCCGTTTCCAGCTTGATCGGCGAGCCCTTCCACAGGTGGCCCGCGTGCAGGCGCGCCGCCGGATCAATCGGCCCTTCCTCGGCCTTGAACGCCTCCGCAGTCTGGCCCGCGACGAACACGTAGTCGCCGCAGGTGAGCACCGGGCTGTAGCCGGAGCTGGCGTGCACCGGCAGGTCCTTCGGACGGTGCTGCACCGGCTTCAGTCCCTTGCCGCACGCCACCGCCATCAGCTGCACTTCCATGTCTTGCCCGGCGAGCAGGAACGCCTGGTGCAGGTTTGAGGTGCTGGGCGGGATGTAGCCGCCGAAGAAGCGGCGCCGCACCTCGTGATAGGCGGGCACCACCTGGCCGTGCCGGTAGTACTGGTCCACGCGCACCACGTGGTCGCGGTCGCTCGCGCCCGCCTTCAGCACCTTGTCGAAGTTGGCGAAGACGCGCAGCGCCTCCTTCTTGTTCTTCGGCAGGCCATGGTTCGGCGCGGCGGCCTCCAGCACCTCGGGGGCAATGCCGGAGACGAAGTCGGCCGTGCCCTTGTGGCCGGTCGCGAACACCCAGTTGCCGGCGCGCACGCCCGGGGCATAGCGTACGCCCCCGGGCCGGAGGGTGACCGGCAGCAGCGGCCGCACCGGTTCCCGCGTCGCGGTCCGCCGAACGCGTCCTGGCTTGCGCCGCCCGAGATCGCTGCTATCTTTGTCCACGCCCAAGGGAGTTTGCCAGAAGTCCCGGCAGCGATAAACACTGGCCCGTACAGATTGTTCACGCATCGATGCAGGATCTCAACGGATTCGTGGTGTTCGCCGCGATCGTCGACGCGGGCAGCTTCTCGCGCGCCTCGGAGCAGCTCGGCATCTCCAAGGCGCCCGCCACGACCAGGAGTAGTTCCGCAACGAGCCGGGCGGCCTGATCCGCATCAGTGCGGCCATCGCCTTCAAGCGCATGCACCTGGTGCCGGCGATCGCCAAGTTCATGCGGCGCCACCCGAACGTGCGCATCGACCTCGACCTGAGCCAGAAGTTTGCCGGCCTAGTGGCCGGCGGCGCAGACGTGGTCATCCGCCAGGCCGAGGAGCCCAGGCTACAGGCGATGGTCGCGCGCAAGCTCGCGCCGCTTCGCTGGGTGCTGTGCGCCTCGCCGTCCTACCTTACCCGTTGCCCGGTACCGCCGTCGCCGACCGACTTGGCGCGCCACGAATGCCTGACGTACCCGTCCAACGCCCGCGGCGAATGGACGTTCTCCGAGCAGGGTGGCGCGCCCGTGGTGGCGCGCGTCTCCGGGAGCTACCGTGCGAGCAATGCCGATGGTGCGCTCAAGGCTGCGCTCGCGGGGCTGGGCGTGGCGGCGCTGCCGACCTTCGCTGCCGCCGCGCACCTGCACTTGGGCGCGCTGGTGCGCCTGCTGCCGCACTGGCGCCTTCCCGAGCGCGTGCTGTACGCCGTCTGGCTCCCGGGCCCCAACCTGCCGCAGCGGGTTCAGGCTCTGGTGCGGTTCCACGGCGAGCGCCTCGGTGCCATGCCCGCCTGGGATCGGGATCTGCCGGGCAGCCCGGCGTGAAAAGACTGTTCACCGCAGAGCATTGAAGCGCGCCGAGTTCGCCGCTAGATTCACCGTTTCTCGAAAGGGGCGGCATGTCGGACCTGAGAATCGTGTGGCGCGGAGGCGAGGAGCATTGGACGAACAAGGGCGACGTGAGGCTGTTCCTGTGGCGGCGCAAGCCGGCGGACCAAGCGCCTCCTGCCGGCACCGTGCTGTTCGTGCACGGTTCGTCCATGGCCTCGCAGCCGACCTTCGACCTGGAGGTGGCGGGCCGGGCGGACTCGTCCGTGATGCAGTGGTTCGCGGCGCGCGGCTTCGACTCCTGGTGCATCGATTGCGAGGGCTACGGCCGGTCGGACAAGTCGCGGCCGGTGAACGCCGACATCTCGAGCGGCGCCGACGACTTGGAAGCCGGCAGTCGCTACATCCAGGAACGTACGGGAGCCGGCCCGCTTCTGGTTTACGGCATTTCCTCCGGTGCGCTGCGCGCGGCGCTGTTCGCCCAGCGTCATCCCGGGCGGATCGCGCGGCTCGCGCTCGACGCGTTCGTCTGGACGGGCGAGGGCAGCCCGACGCTCGCCGAACGGCGCAAGAA
>VGER01000109.1 GCA_016869235.1 Alphaproteobacteria bacterium
CAGCGGATCAGGTGACGATGGCAGTCATTTAGCGCGGCCGAGAGCTGAGCTTGCGCGTGCAGCCAAGCGGGTTGATGACGCCATGGAGCAGATGCGGGCGTTGCTCCAGACCCTGGAAGCCGCGCGTGACCTCGCAAAGTCTGCGGAAAGTCAGGGTAAGGCCGTCGAGGCGGAGCGACTTGTGGTCTTGGCCTCCGAACTTCAGGCGCGCATTGGCTCCTGCATGAGTGATGTGCAGTCTGGCATCGACGCCCTTGATGGCATCAAGGGCGAGGTTGCTACAGAGATCCCGCAAGCGCTGATCGCTTCAAAGATCGATGCGCTTCGCAATCGGATCGTAGACTGCGAAAAATCAGCGGACCTACTCACTGCTGAGAAGCAAGTCCAGCAAATCGAAGTCGAGCTATCCGCAAAGGATGCGGTCTCTCTTGTTGGCGGCGAATGGTTGCTGGGCTTCGCCCGGTACCGGCATGGCGAGATCATGCGTCAGCGGGCTGCGTTGCATGCAAGGAGCCGGACCGCCTTGGGAAACACCGAATCAATCAAGACTCTGAAGAGTGCGGTAAGGGTCTTCGAGTCGGTCCTTGAGACTCCGGACGTAGCAAGCTCGGGAGAAGGATCTTCGTTGCACGCAGTTGCGCTGTTGCGCGTCGTCCAGATCAACGCGTCGTTGTTCGATGCTTACAGCAGAGCGAAGAGTAAGGAAGCGCAGCCGTTTCGCGCAAAGGCAGAGGAATCGCTGGACTTGATGAAGCGCCGTCATGCAGATGCCAGGCTTGCGACCGGAGAGGGTGTCGTCGAACTTGCCGAGGCCAAGGTTCGGGAACTCGTTCGGTAGGCCGGATCGAGGGTGCTCCCAGTTGTTCGGCAGTGATCGGTGACGCCGTCTTGCTACGTCCACCGATTCCCAGCGGCGCGCGTACCCCGGCCTCGCTACCGTGCGCTCCGCCATGGAATCCGGGGTCGCGCACAGGGGGTAAGATCGCGCTGGTGGGTCCCGGGTGGTCCGGGACCGCTGTTTGAACTTCCTACGCGCCGTCTACGCGGCGTGGACCAACGTTGTCAGAGAGGCACCCGGGCCCAGGAGGCCGGCGATCCGGCCGATGCGGTCGGCAATGCCGTTCGTTCGCCCCGGCGATCCGGCCGGCGACGAAGCGCGGGCGCGGCGCAGACATGATCAGCGGTGCCGCGTAGAGTTCGCGGGATGCGCACCGCAGCCCTCGTCCTTGCTGCCGCTGGCGTCGCCCTGGCGCAGGTCCCCGAGAAGCGCGTCGTCGGCTACTACACGTCGTGGTCGATCTACGCGCGCAACTACCTGGCCAACCAGATCCCCGCGGCGCAGGTCACGCACATCAACTACGCGTTCGCCAACCTCGTCGGCGGCGTGATCGCCCTCGGCGACCACTACGCCGACGTCGATCGCTTCTATCCGGGCGACTGCTGGGCCCCCGGCTGCCGGCGCGGGAACTTCCACCAGCTCGAGATCCACAAGCAGAACAACCCCGGGCTGCGCACGCTGATCTCCATCGGCGGCTGGACGTGGTCGGGCGGCTTCTCCGACGCGGTGTTGACGCCGGCATCGCGCGCGACGTTCGCCGCGTCGATCGTCAACTTCGTCGACCAGTACTACTTCGACGGCGCCGACATCGACTGGGAGTATCCGGTCAGCGGCGGCCTGCCGTCCAACCCGACGCGGCCGCAGGACAAGCAGAACTACACGTTGTTCCTGCAGGAGCTGCGCGCGCAGTTCACCGCTCGCAGCGTTACCACCGGCAAGCAGTATCTGCTGACCATCGCGGCCCCGGCGAACCCGGCGATCATCGACAACCTCGAGGTGGCGCTGATCTGGCCCCTGCTCGACTGGATCAACGTGATGACGTACGACTTCCACGGTCCGTGGGGAGATCCGGTCACCGGCATGAACGCGCCGATGTTCGGTGACCCGGTCGATCCGATGCCGGAGCCGGCGCGTTCGCAGTTCAACACCACGCGCGCGATTGACAACTACCTCGCCCTCGGCGTGCCGCGCAGCAAGCTGCAGATCGGCGTGCCGTTCTATGGTCGAGGTTTCGGGGGCGTCACCGCCGGTCCGAACTTCGGGCTGTATCGCAGCTATTCCGGCCCGTCGTGGCCGGGCACCTGGGAGAACGGCGTCTACGACTGGACGCACCTGCGCAACTCGTTCGTCAACCTGAACGGCTACACCGCGCACTGGATGGACCTGCAGCGCGTGCCGTGGCTGTACAGCCCGACCGCGAGCACGTTCATCAGCTACGACGACCCGCGCTCCGTCAGCGAGAAGGTGTGGTTCGTGCAGGCGGCCGACCTCGGCGGGGCGATGTTCTGGGAGTTCTCGTGCGACCGGCAAAACGACCTGCTCGGCCCGATGCACACTTGGTTGCGGCAGCGCCCGGCGCTGCGCACGCCGGTGCGTTCGTTGTCGCTGGCACAACCTGTGCCCGTGTCGCTGCAGCTCGTCGGCGGCAGCGCGCGCGCCAACCGGCCGTACATCTTGTTCGGCACGTTCTCCGACTCCTGGCCCGGCGTGGTCGCGGTGCCCGGCAGCCCGGTGCTGCCGCTGAACCCGGACTGGCTGGTCAGCGTGTTCACGAGCCCCGTGCCACCGTTGCTGCAGCAGACGATCGGCGTGCTCGATGGGGCGGGCAGCGCCACGGCGGTGCTCGACCTGTCGATGCTTGCGCCGTTGCCGGCAGTGCTGCTCGGCGTGCGCCTGTCGATGACCGCCTGGGTGTTCGACAGTCCTGCCGGCGCGAGCGGCCAGCCGACGAACGTCGCGCACTTCGTGTTCGTGCCCTGACGCCGCGGGCGCCCTTGCCAGATCGCGCGGCCCTTGCCGGACTCCGCACTCGCGCCCTCATCCCCTGAACCGTCTCATCGCCGATCCTCGCCCGTCCGCTTCCACCGCCAGGGTTCCGGACCGCGCGCCGCCCGGCGGCTACAGGACGCCGATCGCTCAGCGCGACTGCCAGGCAGCCTGGAAGCCGGCGAGGTCGGCGGCCGCCGCAGCGGCCACGGCGGCGGCGCCCAAGACGATCAAGTGGTGTGGTGGTAGCCCTACGGTCCGGCGGGCGGCGGACCTTCCGCGCTGGTCCGGGACCGCTGCTTGAGCTTCCTACGCGTGCACGCGTGCGATAAGGTAGACGTTTCGGGAACGAGGAGTTCCCGGCTGCTCTCGTGAGCTCCGGCCTCGCCCGTTGTTGCAGTGAGGAGACTAACATGAAGACCGCAGTCGCCCTGTGTCTTGGACTGCTTGCAGCCAGTCTGGCCCCCCAACCCGCTCCGGTCGCCGGCTACACCGTCACCATTGGTGACGTGAAGGTCAGCTACACGAAGCCCGGCTGCAACGCCTACTACGATCTGATCGACGACACGCTGACGATCGAGATCACCGACGATGGCGGAGCTCTGACGGTGACCGCCGGTAGCTTCGCCGCGCAAAATTGGGGCGGCCACACGGACATCTACATCGTGGCCGATGCGACCATCCTCAAGTCGATCACGCTGAAGGGCCGCGCGGACATCCGCTTCTATGTTATGGGGCAGGTGGCTTACTGCCCGAAGTTCACCTCCACCTACACCAACGTCGGCAGTCCGTATTTTGCGCCGGCACCCTACGGTGTCGTGATGGGTCTCGGCTCCCATTGGTTGTCGCCGCCCGCCACCGCGATCTCGATGAAGTATGGCGAGTGTGCAGCCCCGCTCTTCGGCGTCGACTACAACTACACCCCGTTGGATTTAGACGGAAAGTGGACCGGCGAGTCGTTCTACGTGAAGCCGCGCTGACCCCGGCTCACCCGCGCAGGAACGCGAAGACCCGATCGAACGCCGGTGCGCTCTCCAGCAGGAGGCTGTGCCCGGCGTTGGCGAAGCACTCGTGCAACGCCCCGGGGATGCGCGTTGCGGTCGCCGCGACCTCGCGCGGCAGCGTCAGCAGATCCTCGGCCCCGGCGAGGCACAGCGTCGGCCAGGCGACCTGCGCGCACAGCGCTTTGCCGTCGAAGGCCGCGAGCGCCTGCGCCTGGGCCCGCAGAAAGGCGCGGCCCTCGTCGCTCGGTTTCGTGCTGCGGACGATGTCGTCGACGACGGAGGGCTTCTGGCTCAGGAACGTCTCGCCGAACAGGAACGGCGCGGTGAGTTCGCCGAGGAGCCGCCCGTCGACCTCGCTGCACAGCAGTTCGAACCAGCGGTAGACGCGGCGGTTGCTGGTCTGCCCGCAGTGCGCGGGCCAGCGGCGCGCGCTGGCGGCGATCCACGATCCGGCGGCGATCGCGCGGGTGCTCGCGGCGCTCGGGCTGACCGCGGCGGGGGCGGATCCGGCGG
>VGER01000110.1 GCA_016869235.1 Alphaproteobacteria bacterium
CGGCCGGGGCGGCCGCGATCCGCCGCGCCCCGCCGCTCGCCGGCGGTCGCAAACCCTGGCAGGCCCATGCGCGCCCGTTCGATGCCCAGGACAAGCGGCCGCGGGTCGCCCTGATCGTCGTCGGCCTCGGCCTCAACTCCGCCGTCACCGAGAGCGCGATCCGCGAGCTCCCCGGTGGCGTGACGCTCGCGTTCTCGCCCTATGCCGACAACCTCGAGCGCTGGATCGACGCCGCGCGCGCGACCGCGCACGAGGTGCTGCTCGCGCTGCCGATGGAGCCGCTGAGCTTTCCGCTCCAGGACCCGGGCCCGCATACGCTCCTCACCACGCTGTCGCCGCGGGAGAATCTCGACCGGCTCGCCTGGGCGCTGGGACGCGCCGGCGGCTATGCCGGCGTGATCGACACGATGGGCTCGCGCTTCGTCGCCTCGCTCAAGGACCTCGCGCCGGTGCTGGGGGCGATCAACGAGCGCGGCCTTCTGTTCGTGGATTCGGGAAGCGCGCCCGACAGCGTCGTCGCGCGCGCCGCGGCCCAGATCGGGCTGCCGTGGACGGTGAGCGCCCGCACGATCGACGACCGCGCCAACCGGAGCGCGATCGATGCGAGCCTCGGCGAGCTCGAGCGCCTCGCCCGTCAGCAGGGCCGCGCCGTCGGCATCGGAACGCCCTTGCCGATCACGCTCGCGCGAATCGCCGAATGGGCCGCGAAGCTCGAGGAGCGGGGCGTCGTGCTCGCGCCGGCGTCGGCGACGATCCGCGAGAATGCCGCCGGATGAGCGCGCCCGTCGACCGCGACGACGATCCCGCCTATCGCCCGTGCGTCGGGATCATGCTTCTCGATGCGTCGGGGCGGGTGTTCGTCGGCCGCCGCACCGACACCGAAAGCGAGGCGTGGCAGATGCCGCAGGGCGGCATCGATGCCGACGAGACCGCGCGCGCCGCGGCGCACCGCGAGATGCGCGAGGAGATCGGCACCGACAACGCCGCGTTCATCGCCGAGAGCCGTCGCTGGTATCGCTACGACCTGCCGCCGCCGTTGCAGCGGAAGCTCTGGGGCGGGCGCTATGTCGGCCAGACGCAGAAATGGTTTGCCTTCCGCTTCCGCGGCACCGACGCCGAGATCGACCTCGGCACCCACCATCGCGAGTTCGTGGCCTGGCGATGGGTGCCGGTCGACGACCTCGCTTGCCTGATCGTCCCGTTCAAGCGCGCGGTCTATGCGGCCGTGGTCGAGGAGTTCCGCGACCTCGCCGGCCCGGTCGATCCGCCCGCCTGAGACGCGACCCGATGCGACCGGGGACGATTACCCCCGGGACCTAGGGTCGCAGGGGCCCGATTCCGGTGCCGCGCGGCGGTCTGGCGGAGGCCGATTGTAATATTTCTTGACGGCGCCGTGGGGCGCCGCGGTCTGTCCCCTGTCGATGGACCGCCACCATGCAGAATGAAAAAGACACATCCGACGTGCCGCGCCCGCCGGAAGCCGCTTCCACGGTCGGGTCCATGATACCCGCGTCCGTGCCGGCCGTGCCCGATGTGCCGGCTGCGGCCGATGCGGCCGCTGCGGTCGATGCGGCCGATGCGGCCGATGCGAGGGAGGAGGTGGCGGAAGTCGGCGCCGCCGCTGGGAGACTCGCCGCCCTCCGCCACGACCGGGTCGCCATCCGCCGTTTGTTCGAGACCGGTGAATATCCCTACAAAAGCCGCATCTCGATCAAGGACTACGAGCGCCACAAGGCCGAATTTCAGATCGAGCTTCTCAAGGTCCAGGAGTGGGTCAAGGTGACGCAGCAGCGGATCGTGATCCTCTTCGAAGGTCGCGACGGTGCGGGCAAAGGCGGCACGATCAAGCGCTTCACCGAGCATCTCAATCCCCGCGGCGCAAGGGTCGTCGCGCTCGAGAAGCCGACGGACCGCGAGAAGACGCAGTGGTACTTCCAGCGCTATATCGAAAAGCTGCCCGCGGGCGGTGAGATCGTGTTCTTCGACCGCTCCTGGTACAACCGCGCGGGCGTCGAGCGGGTCATGAACTTCTGCACGCCGAACGAGTATCTCGAGTTCATGCGGCAGACGCCCGAGCTCGAGCGCATGCTGGTCAGAAGCGGCATCCTCCTCTTCAAGTACTGGTTCTCGGTGACGCGCGAGGAGCAGCTCCGCCGCTTCGAATCACGGCAGAACGAGCCGCTGAAGATGTGGAAGCTCTCACCCATCGACCGTGACAGCCTAGGCAAGTGGGACCAGTACACCGAAGCCAAGGAGGCGATGTTCTTCCACACCGACACCGCAGACGCGCCCTGGACGATCGTCAAGTCCGACGACAAGAAGCGCGCACGGCTGAA
Source organism: Alphaproteobacteria bacterium (assembly GCA_016869235.1). Classification (GTDB taxonomy): domain Bacteria; phylum Pseudomonadota; class Alphaproteobacteria; order UBA2966; family CAIVPW01; genus CAIVPW01. Next base: position 2,337 of record VGER01000110.1, read on the forward strand.
CTGCATGCGCCACTTCCTGTCCTCGCTCGACTATCCCGAGAAGAACGAGAGCGTCATCGGCGTCCCCGACCCCCTCCTCGTCGGCTCCAGCGCGCATGTCATCGGCAACAGCGAGCATATTCTCGGCAAGAGCCTCCACCCGGAGAAGCGACGCGCGCGCTGACGCGGGCGGCGCGGCGTGCCGCTGATGGCCGCTGATGATCGCGAGCGGCAGCGGCACGGAACTCACCGGAGGGCGATCTTGGCTTGGCAGGGGGAGCGCGGCGTCGAGTGGCACTACATTGCTCCGGGCAAGCCGATCCAGACGGGACCACAGCCAGAACAGAGTCTGGTTATGAACGGGGGCCATCAGCGCGCAAGGTCAGCAACTCGCTGAGTAAGCGTTGCATTTCCTGACCGAACCAATGCCACCGAGGTTCGGTCGGACCGGCGCAAATCCCCTCGAGACCCAAAGAAATCTCGCCACGGGCGGCGGGCTGTTCGGCGTTCGCTGCAGGAAGCTGGCGGAGGGAGTGCGTCTGGATTCGAACCGTCTCCAGCGACTTCCGCCACCAGGTAGAAGGCATCAGAGACCTTCTACCTGTATGTGGAACCTGGTGGAGCCTGTCCCGATTATGCCACCAAGTCTGCCATTACCAGGGCCTGGGCGTTGGCCATGCCGATCAGTAGCGTCTCTGGCACATCTCCTACAGGGTCGAGCAGGGCCATCGCCTCGGCTTGGTCATCCGCCCAGGTCCATTCCGTGCCATAGAGCCCCTGCTGCTGCGCATACTCCAATGACACGGCCACCTTGCTCATCAGCGTGGTGATGTCCTGGCCAGCAGGCGAGTTCTGCGCCCCGCTCATGATGTTCACCAACACGGAGCCAACGAACTGACCCGCTTTCAGGGTGTTCTGGATCTCGCCACGCCAGTAGGCCAAGCCCTCTGCGTCGGGCGTACGATTAAAGAGATTATCGTAGACCTTGCTCAGGAAGGCCTCGATCTGTGCGTTGCTGGCGCCCGCCGGATTGGCCAGGAACGGGTAGAGCGCTTTGGCCTCGTCGCCCACGGCAAACGAGCTAGTGCTCTGACTCATTCGGACGTTGCGGCAGCCTGTCGAGCTTGGCCAGGATCGAAGCAGCGGAGGCCTTCCAGACGAACGGCTTCGGTTGGGCGTTGTGCTCGGCGAGGTAGCGGTTGATGGCGGCTTGCAGGTCGACGATTGAGTGAAAGCTGCCTCGACGGATGCGTTGGCGGGTCAGCTTGGAGAAGAAGTTCTCGACCGCGTTCAACCAGGAGCTGGACGTTGGCGTAAAATGAATCCGCATCACTGCCGAGCTAAAGGCGATCGACGGCACCAGCGGCGTGCTTGGCCAGGCGGGCCCCACCGCCCTGCGCACCGGCAGCTACCTGCCCGCCACCGCCATGATGCAGTTCGACAGCGCCGACGCAGCCGGCTTCAACAGCCAGGGCCTGCTCGACGAGATCGTCACGCACGAGATGCTGTACGCCATCGGCATCGGCTCGATCTGGAGCTACAAGGGCCTCGTCTCCGGCGCCAGCTTCATCGGCGCCAACGCCACGGCCGCCTACGACGACCTCGTCGATGCCTTCAACGGCTTCGAGAACGGGGTGGAGGCGCTGCCGGTGCCGGTCTGTTTGCACTCGCCACCGCACGGCCCTGGCCAGCGGTCGAGTTCCTGTGACCTGCCTCTGCATTTTTCCTCCACGCGGAGTTAGAGTCCGGCCCTTCAAAGGACGGACAGATGAAGCGAGCAAGGTTCACGGAAGAACAGATCATCGCGGTGCTGCGCGAGCATGAGGCAGGCGCCAAGACATCGGATCTGGCGCGTAAGCACGGCATCTCCGAGGCGACCTTCTACAACTGGAAGGCCAAGTACGGCGGCATGGACGTCTCCGAGGCCAAGC
>VGER01000111.1 GCA_016869235.1 Alphaproteobacteria bacterium
CGAAGCCGCCCGCCTGCGCGCCCAGGGCGCCGCCACGACCGGCCCGGCGCAGCTGCCGACGGCGCGCCGCGTCGGTGGCGGCCTGTTCAACTAACGCCGCGCTCGCCTCGCCCTACCATCAAGCAGGATTGTTCACTAGCCCCGTAGGCTGATTTGTACGGGGTGCGCCGTTGCCCTATTCTGGCCGCACCCCGGCAAGGTTGCGCTGTGCTCGGCGCGGATTTCGAGGCCCAAGCGGCCAACGCCAACGCTCGAGGCACCAGAACCGGAATGACCTACCGACGTTCGATGTTTGCCGCGGCCGCGCTGGCGCTTGCCGCCGTTTGCTCCCAAGTCCAAGCCGCCGACTTCAAGGTCGACACCGCGCTCCTCGCCAACGGCTTGTTCGTGGCGGTGGTCGAGGACCACCGCGCGCCGGTGGTGACGCAGATGCTCTACTACCGCGCCGGCTCGGCCGACGAGCTGCCGCACCAGCGCGGCGTCGCCCACTTCCTCGAGCACATGATGTTCCAGGGCACCAGCACCACGCCGGGGCCCGAGTTCCGCGGCGTCATCGCCCGCTTCGGCGGCCGCGAGAACGCCACCACCAGCGCAGACACGACGACCTACTTCCAGACGGTGGGCCGGGAGGCGCTCGAGCTCGTCATGCGCCTCGAGGCCGACCGCATGCACAACCTCGCCATCGACGAGAAGGCGTTCCTTTCCGAGAAGGAGGTCATCAAGGAAGAGCGGCGCAACCGATACGAGAACGAGCCGGGCGGTCAGTTCGGCGAGCAGTACGCGGCGGCGCAGTATCTCGTGCACCCGTACGGAAATCCGATCATCGGCCACATGCACGAGATCGAGAAGCTGACGTGGCAGGACGCGCTCGACTGGTACAAGCGGTGGTACATGCCCAACAACGCCACGCTCGTCATCGCCGGCGACACCTCGATGGCCGAGGTGCTGCCGCTCGCCGAGAAGTACTACGGCGTCATCCCGCGCGGGCCCGACCCGCAACGCTTCCGCCCCAAGGAGCCGCCGCAGCTCGCCGAGCGGCGCGTCATCATGTACGACGCGCGCGTGCGCCAGCCGAGCCTGTCGCGCAGCTACATGGCGCCGGGCGGCACGTTGCGGGACGGCACGCCGCAGGCCCTGGCGATCCTGGCCAGCCTGCTGTCGGGCAGCACCGGACGCCTCTACCAGTCGCTGGTGGTGCAGCAGGGTGTCGGCGCCAGCGCCGGCGCCGGCTACTCCGGCGCCACCCTCGACGACGCCACCTTCGGACTGTTTGTCTCGCCGCGCCGCGGGGTGGACGTGGCCGTTGTCGAGCGCGCCCTCGACGCCGAGATCGACCGTTTGCTGCTCGAAGGCGTGACCGAGGCGGAGGTCGAGCTGGCCAGGCAGGGCGTGCTGACCGGCCTCATCTTCGCCCGCGACAACGTCATGGGGCTGGCACGCCGCGTCGGCAACGGCCTTTCCATCGGCCTTACCGTCGATGAAGTCACCAATCTCTCCGACAAGTACCGAGGAATCACGGTTGCCCAGGTGAACGCGGCGGCGAAGCGCGTCTTCGACAAGCGCCGCTCCGTCACCGGCATGCTGCTGCCACCCGCCGCCACAGGAGCGCCCGCGGCGGCGCCCGCTCCGGCGGCGGCCATTCCCGCGGCGGCGCGGCCATGAAGCGTGCCCTCCTTTTCGCCTTCGTCGCGTTGGCGTGGTTCGGGCCATGGCCGCTCGGCGCCGCGCGCGCCATGGACATCCAGACCATCAGGACGCCGCTCGGCGTCGAGCTGTGGTACGTGCGCGAACCGTCGCTGCCGATCATTGCGGTCAACGTCGTGTTCCAGGAAGCCGGCGGGGCGACCTTACCGCCCGATAAGGTCGGCCTCGGCTACCTGACTCAGGTGCTGCTCGACGAAGGGGCGGGCGATCTGAAGTCGTTCGAGTTCCAGCGCAAGCTCGACGAGCTGTCCGTCGACATGAACTTCGACGTCGCCACCGACACCTTCGGCGCCACCTTGCGCACCCTTACCGAGCGTCGCGACGAGGCGTTCGCGCTGTTCGCGTTGGCGCTTTCCAGGCCGCGCTTCGACGAGGATGCCATCGAGCGCATGCGTGCGTCCGTGCTGACCGAGCTCACCAGGCGAATCGACGATCCTGACGACATCATCAATCGCGCTTTTGTCGAGCGGATGTTCCCCGGCCACGGTTACGGCCGCTCGGTGCGCGGCACGATCCAGACCGTGGAGAGGTTCACCAAGGCCGACCTGCAGGAATTCGTGCGCACCCGCTTCACCCGCGATCGTCTGGTCATCGGCGCGGTCGGCGACGTCCCCCTCGAGGAGATGGCGCGGCTGGTCGATATCGTCGTCGCCGGCCTCCCCGAAAAGGGCGCGGACGCGCGCATCCCCGAGGCGCGGCCGATGGTCACCAATGACCTCGAGGTGATCCGGTGGCCGATGCCGCAGAGCACCGTGCTGTTCGGCGGCTACGGCATCAAGCGCGAGGACCCCGACTATTACGCCGCGGCCATCCTCAACGCGGTGCTGGGCGGCACCAGCTTCATCTCGCGCCTGTGGAACGTGGTGCGCGAGGAGCGTGGCCTTGCCTACTCGGTGAACACCTCCAACGCCGTGCTGGAGCACGCGGCGTACTTCGTCGGCTACGTTGCCACCAACAACGACAAGGTCGGCGAGTCGATCGACCTCATCCGCGCCGAGATCGACCGCGTGCTGCGCGACGGTATCACCCAGACCGAGCTGGACGCGGCGCGCACCTACCTTCTCGGCTCGTTCGCGTTGTCCCTCGACACCAATACCCGCATTGCCCGCACCTTGGTGTCGATCCAGGTCGCCGACCTCGGAGTCGGCTACATGAACCAGCGCGAGGCGCTGTACGGCAAGGTCACGGTGGACGACATCCGCCGCGTGGCGCGGCGCATCTTCCTCGGCGACGAGAACGCGCCGCTCGGGCCGGTCAAGCTCTCGACCATCGTCATCGGTGATCCGGTCGGGGTCGGTAAGCCGGGCTAGCGGGACTAAGGCATTCGCCCAAGGGGTCCGACGGGGGTTCAGAGTTGCCGATCCGCAAGCTGCCCGAGGAGCTGGTCAGCCGCATTGCCGCCGGCGAGGTGATCGAGCGTCCCGCCGCGGCCGTCAAGGAGCTGGTCGAGAATGCGCTCGATGCCGGCGCGCGCCGCATCGACGTGACGCTGGCCGGCGGCGGGCAGCGCTCGCTCATCGTCGAGGACGACGGCATCGGCATGACGCGCGACGAGCTGCGGCTTGCCGTCGAGCGCCACGCCACCTCGAAGCTTCCCGAGGACGACCTCGTCCACATCCGCACCCTCGGTTTCCGGGGCGAGGCGCTGCCGTCGATCGGCTCCGTGGCGCGCCTGCGCATCCAGTCCCGCGCGCGCGGCGCCAAGGAGGCATGGTCGCTCGGCGTCGATGCCGGCGCCGTCGCCGCGCCGGTGCCGTCGCCGCAACCAGCCGGCACGCGCGTCGAGGTCGAGGATCTCTTCTATCCGGTGCCGGCGCGGCTGAAGTTCCTCAAGCATCCACGCACCGAGTCGGGTCACGCCGCCGACGCCATCAAGCGCCTCGCCATGGCGCATCCCGCCGTCGCCTTCTCGCTGGTGGACGAGGAGCGCGCCACGCTGACTCTGCCCGTCACCCTCGGCGACGAGGCCGAGCGGCGCCTCGAGCGCCTTGGCCGCATCCTTGGGCGCGACTTCTCCGACAATGCGTTGGGGGTGTCCGCCGAACGCCCCGGCGTGCGCCTGTCGGGCTTCATCGGCGTGCCGACCCTGAACCGCGCCGGCGCGCTGTGGCAGTACCTGTTCGTCAACGGCAGGCCGGTGCGCGATCGCCTGCTGCTCGGCGCGGTGCGCGGCGCCTACCAGGACCTGCTGGCGCGCGACCGCCATCCGGTGGTCGCGCTGTTCCTCGACGTCGATCCCGAGGACGTGGACGTCAACGTGCACCCGACCAAGGCCGAGGTGCGTTTTCGCGACGCCGGCCTGGTGCGCGGCCTGATCGTCGGCGCGCTGCGCCACGCGCTGGCGGAGGCCGGCCATCGCGCCTCGACCACGGTCGGCATTGCCGCCGTCGAGGCGGCGCGCCCGACGCCGTTCTTCCATCCCGCGCCGGGCGCCGCGTCCGGCTCGCAGCC
>VGER01000112.1 GCA_016869235.1 Alphaproteobacteria bacterium
CAGCTCCGCGTCGATTCGTGGCGGCAAGGGGCGCAGCGTGAACATGGCAGGGCTCCGGGAACGGCACTTGACTAACAATACGCTCCAGTCAACTATTTCAGTAAACCCTATGACTGCGCCTATTGCCCGGCAGCCAGCGGCCCCGTCAAGCAAAATGCCAGTAGTGTAGCTTTATGACACTGACCAACAAGACGCATGACGGCGCAGGATAGATGGCCCCCATCGACACAGCGACTTTCGATCCCATTACCGTCTCCGTCGTGCAGCATCGCCTCCGCGCTATTGTCGAGGAGATGGGCGAGGCGATGCTGCGCACGTCCTACTCTCAGATCCTCAATTCCAGCAGGGATTTTTCCACCGCTTTGAGCGATCCAGAGGGACGGCTGATCGCACAGGCCGAGCACGTACCGATCCACGTCGGCGCGCTGCCGTGGGCGGTGAAATCCGTGTACGAGTATTTCAAGGGGCGCATTCATCCTGGCGACGTTTATCTTCTCAATGATCCCTACTGGGGCGGCAACCACCTGCCCGATTTGACAGCTTTCGTGCCGGTGTTCGACAGTGATCGCCTTGCATTTTGGTCGATCAACCGCTCGCATCAGAGCGATATCGGCGGTGCAACTCACGGCGCCTACAATCCCGGTGCCACCGAAATCTGGCAAGAGGGCATCCGCGTGCCGCCCCTGCGCCTCTACGACCGCGGCAAGCTGCTCGACGACGTCAACGAGCTCCTGGTGCTCAATGTCCGCCACCCGCGCGACTTCCGCGGCGACCTGGCGGCGATGATTGGCTCGGCGCGTGTCGGAGAGCGTCGACTGCTTGCGCTGCTGGCCGAATTTGGGTCGGCAACAACGCATGCGGCAATCGAGGCGGTGCTGGATGGCGCCGAGCGTCAGGTTCGCGCCGTTATCTCGCAGTGGCCGGATGGTGTCTACTACGGGGAGGCGATGATCGACGACGACGGTCATCGCTTCAAGGACATCCACATCCGCGCCAAGGTCACCAAGCGCGGCAGCGACCTGGAGATTGACCTCACCGACAGCCACCAGGAGGTCGATGGCTTCATCAATTCCGCATATCCCAACACGCGCTCGGCGGTCGTGGTGGCGCTGTCTTACCTGATCGATCCAGATACGCCGAAGAACGACGGCGCCTTCCGCCCGGTCTCAGTGATCACCCGCGAAGGAACGATCGTGCATCCGCGGCCCGGCAAGCCGGTGACGCTCTCCACCAACTGCTGCGGTCAGGAGATCATCGAGGCGATCATCAAGGCCCTGGCGCCGGCCTGTCCGGACCGCGCGATGGCAGGCTGGGGCCGCCGCTTCCGCATCGCCATCCAAGGCGTCGACCCGCGCTCGCGAAAGCCGTTCATCTGGCATCTGTTTCAGGCCCGTCCCGGCGGTGGCGCCTCGCCAGCCGGCGATGGCTGGCCCGGCGCGGGCGAGTGGCAGGCCGCAGGCGGCATCAAGTTCGGCAGCCTCGAGGTGGCCGAGGTGCGTTTCCCGCTGTTCTTCCGCCGGCACCAGTTCCGCCCCGACAGCGGCGGCGATGGCAAGTACCGCGGCGGTCCGGGCGGCGATCTGGAGTTCGCCGTCGAGGTGGCCGAGCCTGCCGTCGGCAACACCGCGGGTGACGGTGTCAAGTACGGTGCCTGCGGTATTCACGGCGGCCTGGACGGCGCGCCACATACCTACGTCCTGCGCTCTTCGGGCCGGCCCGACCGTCCGCTGAAGACCAAGGAGGTCGGCATCATCATTCGCCCTGGCGACGTGATCGCCGCCGAGTCCGGGGGAGGCGGAGGGTGGGGCGATCCGACCGAGCGCAGCGCCGAGGAACGGGTGCGCGACGCCACGCTGGGCTTCGTGACGCGCGGCGGGGGGCGCTGATTCATGGCCTACAAGATCGGTATCGACGTCGGCGGCACGTTCACAGACCTTGTCGCCGTCGACGAAAAGGGACGCGTCACCCACACCAAGACTGCCTCGACGCCGCAGGATCAGTCGATCGGCGTGATGGACGGCCTGACGCTCTTGGCCGACGCGCTCGGCACCAAGCTCGCGCCCATGCTTGGGCAAACGGAGCGCATCTTCCACGGCACGACTGTCGCGACCAACGCGCTGCTGGAACGAAAGGGCGCTCGCGTCGGCCTGCTGACGACGGAAGGCCACATCGACGTCCTGGAAATGCGCGAGGGCCTGAAGGACGACCGTTATAATTTGCGCATGCCTCCCCCTGAGCCGCTCGTGCCGCGCGACCGACGGCTCGGGGTCGAGGAGCGCATTCGCGCCGACGGCCGCGTCGAGAAGGCGTTGAGCACGGCCTCTCTGTCGAAGGCCCTCCACGCGCTGAAGGATCAGAAGGTCGACTCGATCGCCGTCTGCTACTTCCACGGCTATAGCGATCCCACGCACGAGCGCATGACCGGGGAGGCCGTGCGTGCCGCCATGCCCGGTGCCTACGTTTCGCTGTCGTCCGACGTCGTACCGCAGATCAAAGAGTACGAGCGCACCTGCACGACCGTCGTCAACGCCTACGTCGGCCCCGCCCTGCAGCTCTACCTGAAGCGACTGGAGATAAGATTGCGCGAGGCGGGCTTTGCCGGCCCGCTGCTGATCATCCAGTCGCACGGCGGCGTGGCGACGGTCAGCGACGCGGTCAGCCTCGCGGCCGGCGCAGTGCTGTCGGGTCCGGCCGGCGGCGTCGCCGGCAGCCGGTACGTCGCGCGCCTGATCGACGTCGGCGATCTGATCCCTTTCGACATGGGCGGCACCAGCACCGACATCTCCCTGGTCACGGGCGGCGAGGCCGCGATCTCCTCCGACCGACGCCTGGCCGGCCATCGCGTCGGGCTGCAGAGCCTCGACATCGTTAGCATCGGCGCAGGCGGCGGCTCGATTGCCAAGGTCGATGCCGGGGGAGTCCTGCACGTCGGGCCGGAGAGCGCTGGCGCCATGCCGGGCCCCGCCTGCTACGGTCGCGGCGGAACTGTTGCCACCGTCACCGACGCCAATCTCGTGTTGGGGTATCTGGACGCCAGCAACTTCCTCGGCGGCCGCGCGCGTCTCGACGCCAAGGCAGCTGAAGCCGCCGTCGATCGCATCGCGGAGTCGCTGCGCGTCGATCGCATGAGTGCGGCGGAGGGCATCCATCGCGTCATCAACACGCGCATGGCGGAGGGCGTGCGGCTGGTGTCGGTGCGGCGCGGCGTCGATCCGCGCCGCTTCGCGCTGCTCTCCTTCGGCGGCGCGGCAGGCCTGCATATCAGCGACATCGCGCGGCAGCTCGATCTCAGGCGCGTCATCGTTCCTCGTCTCGCCGCCGTGCTGTCGGCCTGGGGCATGCTGGCGACCGACCTGCGCTACGAGCTGGCGCGGACCCACATCGGCGATGCTAGCGCGTTGTCGCCAGATGATCTCAGACGCATCTACGAGGAGATGGAGTCGGAAGGCCGCGCCCGTCTCGTCGCGGCCCATTTCGAGGGCCCCGTGCGCGCGCGCCGCTCAGCCGACATGCGCTACGGCGAGCAGATCTTCGAGATCCCTGTCGAGCTCGATGCCGTGGCGTGGTCGCGCGACGACCTGATGCAACAGATAGCGGACGCCTTCCATGCGCGCCACGAGGAGCTCTACACCTACGCCCTGCGCGACCAGGAGGCCGTTCTCGTCAACGCGCGGGTGGCTGCCATCGGCGCGCTGCCGACACTGCCGACCGAGCCGCCGCGCTCCGCAACCAAGCCCTCGCAGCCTCGCGCCCGCCGGCGCGTCTATCTCGGCGCTTGGCAGGAGGTGCCTGTGCTCGGCTTCGAGGAGCTGGCTGTCGGCCAGGTCATCGAGGGCCCGGCCATCGTCGAGTCTTCCACGACGACGGTTCTGCTCCGTCCCGGCGACCGCGCCGAGACCATGCCGCTCGGCTGGCTCGACATCGCCGTGGGCGAGCGGACAGTGATGAAAGGGCACCTCGATGTTCGGCGTCGAGACCAGTGATGCGGACTTTGCCCGCCTTGATCGTCGCGTTCTCGTCACGCCCGTTGCTCTGCTTCGGCACCGGCACGATCAAGGCGTCGACAATCTGCCCGCCCATCGCCAGCCAGCCCTGCGCCTTCAGGTA
>VGER01000113.1 GCA_016869235.1 Alphaproteobacteria bacterium
GTCGGGGGAATAATAAAAGCCGCCATGGCAAGAAGCAAGCCCAGCGACCACCGCCGTTCCGGGCCGGACTCCGGGCGGGAGCGCCCCAGAGGCCGCTCCGAAGACCGCCCCGCAGAGCGCGGCGGCGAGCGCTCCGGCCATGCCTGGCTCTACGGCCCCCACGCCGTCCTGGCCGCCCTTGCCAACCCGCGGCGCCGCTCCCGACGGCTGATCCTGACCCCGGCCGCGGCCGAAACCTATGGCCGCCAGCTGGCAGAGCTGGACGGGCCCCCACCCGAGACCGCCAGCCGGGAAGAGATCGACCGCCTGCTTCCGGCGGGCGCCGTCCACCAGGGGATCGCGCTCGCCGCCGACCCGCTGTCCGACCTCGCGCTCGAGGACGTCCTTGCCGGCCTTCCGGAAGGGCGGGGCCTCGCCGTCGTCCTCGATCAGGTGACTGACCCGCACAATGTCGGCGCCATCCTGCGCTCGGCCGCGGCCTTCGGCGCCGATGTCGTTCTCCAGCCCGAACGCCACGCGCCGGGCGCGACCGGCGTTCTGGCCAAAGCCGCCTCGGGCGCGCTCGACCTCGTGCCGCTGGTGCATGTGGTTAACCTCGCGCGCGAGCTCGACCGTCTCAAGGCCGCGGGCTTCTGGTGCGTCGGCCTCGACTCCGATGCCGAGCAGGCCGTCGCCGATGCCGATATAACGGGCCGCATTGCGTTGGTTCTCGGCGCCGAGGGAGCCGGCCTTCGCCGCCTCACGCGCGAGCGCTGCGACCTCGTCGTCCGCCTGCCGACACAGCATCGTCTCGCCAGTCTTAACGTCTCGAACGCGGCGGCCATCGCCCTCTACGAGATCGCGCGCCGTCGTTAACTCTACGTTCAACTTCGCAACCCTCGCGAAGTGTGACGGCGGACACGGCAGGCCCACGGCCTTTCCGTAAATTTGCAGGCGAAAGTCCTTTACTCCCGTCGCTGTACGCGGTTGCCTCCGCCACGTCCGCGGCTAACATGCGCCCCCTGAAGAAGAAGCCATGTCCGATATCCCTCTTACCGAAGATCCGGCCGTCAAAGCCGCACGCTGTCGCGTCCTCGAGCAGCTCGCGGGAGAGCCGGCGCGTGACGTGATCTGGCGTTCGTGCAGAACGTACTTCGAAGGCAACAAGACCGTTCCGCTCGAGCTTCTCTATTCGAGCAAGCATCAAGAAAAGCTGATGGCCCAGGGCTCGACCTTCCTGGGAGCCAATCAGAAGGTCGTGATCGCTCAGGTCGCCGGCACCAAGCAATCGGTCTCCGATCGGCTGAAAGAGCTCAACCAGCTCACGCATGACTGGCAGATCCAGACGCGCGCCTATGAAGCGAAGACGGATGCGGTGGCGAGCGCCGGCCAGCTCTAGGCGTTGCTCGCGAGCCTCCCCGGCAACGCGGCCGAGAAGCAGGCAATGGCTTTCATCGCCATCACGCGCATGCTGTCACCGCTCAAAGACTACGCACAGAAATTCGAAGCGGTCATGACGCTCGACGACGAGCTGAATCCCGAGGTCGTCGAGATTCTCGATCCCCTGGTCGGCGAGTTTCTCCGCACCTCGGCGGTTTCCGAGCAGCTGCTGCAGGGCCTGACGACACTTGCGGATAAGCTCCACCGCATCGCCGATCTCGCAACCGGAACGGGTACGCCGCCGGCCAACCTTCCGCCGACGGCGCAGCGCCTGGCGAGCTGGCTCGTAAGCCGGCCCATGCCGAACGCTCAAGCCGCGCTGCAGTCGCGCCTGGTCGCCGAGATCAATGCCGGGCAGAGCCTGACCGGCGGTCCGCCAGCAGGTGAGCTCAAGGCCGTGCTCAAGCTCCGCAAGCGGCTGACCGTCAACGGCCAGCTGCTCGGCGGCAGCGTCGCCGAAGCCGCCTTCGACCGTCGCTGCAGCAGGCTTCTAAATCCGGAATCCATCGACAAGATCATCGGTCCCACCAGCACGATCGCGCAGGAGCTGGAAGCGGTGCTGCCGCTCCTCGACGAGCCGATCGGCGAGCGTTCGCGCGAGTTCATCGTGCGCATGGTCGATCAGATGGTGCAGGCGTGCCAGTCGCCGCAGCGCCTGGTCGGCGAGAACACCCCGCCGCCGCAGCGCCTCAAGATGCTGGCGCGTTTTCACAAGCGCATCCGCAAGGCCGAGCTGATCGGCGCGATCAAGACGCGCATCCTGCGCACGGTCGAGACCTTCCACGCCGACACGCTGAAGACGACCGACCCGCTCGGCCGCATCGAACAGCAGGGCGGCGGCAACACCGAGAAGGCGCTGGCGCTGATCGACCTCTGCCGCTCGGGCATGCTGATCCCGGGTGAGTATCTCGACAAGACGCGCAAGGCCGCGGAAAGCCGCTTGAAGTCGCCCGACTTCATGCCCGCTTATCTCGCTGCCGCCCAGGATCCCAGCCAGCGCGCGGAGCGGATTCAGGCACTCAAGACAATGCTTATCGAAGCGGGGCTCGGCGGCGGCTGAGCGCTAGAGGCGCCGGACGAAACGCGCTAAAACGGCGCCGGCCTCGATGGCCGGCGCCGGGTTAGCTCAGCGGTAGAGCAGCGGTTTTGTAAACCGAAGGTCGGGGGTTCAATCCCCTCACCCGGCACCACTCAAGCCTTTGCAGCGCCTTAGCTCCCGGACGATGGCGGTCGATGGAGTCCACAAAACTCCACATCGACAACCACATCAGCGACCACGTCCGGCACATGGCAACGCACATCAGAAACCTCAAGGGGCGGCGCGTCTGGCGTCGCCGGCTGCCAATCGCTCTTGCACATCGGCTCGGTCGCACAGAGATTGTTCGCGCTCTTCCACCTTGCGATCGAGCCGGCGCTGAACACGCGGCGCGGCGCCTCGATCTGGTACTCGACCGCCTTCTCATGACTGCCACCGCCCGCCCATCCCTCGGCCGCGTCGAGCTTGTGAAGCTGGCGAAGGATTGGCTCCGGGCCGAGATCGAGGCCCTTGAGCGCCACCTAGCCGTGATGGCCTTCAAGAGTGAGCAGGCCCACATCGACGAGATCGGCAACGCCGCTGATCGAGTTGCCGCAGCGGAAGGATTGGTCCGCGACAAGGCCACGCCTCTCGCCCTTGAGACTGCGCGCCACATCATCAGCGAAGCCGGCATGCGGGGTGGCAAGGTCACCGAGAACGAGATGGCGATGCTCGTACTGCGCGGATGGGCGGAGCTTCAACGGGTGACGTATGAGCGCGTGGCGGCCTTCGTCCCCACGAACGGCTACGGCGGCTTCCGGCACGATCCTCTGTTCGCCGGCATCTCGCCCATGGCGAACGTGCCATCTGCCAACCAGGTCGCCAGTACCCCGCCCGGCACGATGCAGACCAGCACGGCGCCGCTCGTCAGCGTCGCCATGTCGGAGTTCGTCGCCACCCGGCTCGGGAAGAAGACCTGGGGCTCGACAAGCCAGCGGCAGAACGAAGCGACCTACAAGCGGTTTCGCGAGTGGTGCGGTGATCGGCCTGTCGATCTCTACAGGAAGGCCGACCTCGCCGACTTCGCGGACGCGTATGCGCGGCTGCCGCCGGAACATGCCACGGCGCCTCACTACCGGACGCTGGCGTTCAGGGAAATCCTGGCCGAGGCCGAAAAGCGGAAGGCGAAGCGGATCATCGAGAAGACGGTCGCGCGGAATTTCGGTGCGCTCAGCGCCTTCTTCCGCTGGTGCGTGAAGAAGGACTATTGCGAGAAGAACCCCTGCACTGACGCGAGAGAGCCCGCGAAGGACGACAGGCCAGCGAGAGATCGGCAGCCGCCATGGACCGTCGACCAACTCAACGCGCTTTTCAGAACGCCGGCCTGGAAGGGTTTCGGGAAGAAGCGATACCTACCCGGCGACAAGGTCGAGAAGGATTGGTTCTACTGGCTGCCGCTCATCTCCCTGTTCGCCGGCACGCGGCTCGCCGAGCCCGCCGGCTTGCTCCTGGCCGATATC
>VGER01000114.1 GCA_016869235.1 Alphaproteobacteria bacterium
GAGCCGTCCTCACACGGCTCTTGGGGATCGAACGCCGCGCGAATTTGCTTCATTGGCCGGGGTTAACCCCGGCCAATGAAGGCCGAAAGCTCACCCTGCGCCCAGTCGAGTTTTTGGGGAACCGTCAAAATGCGAACAGACTCTACTCATCCGTGGATGAGGATTGGGGGCTCAGGTCAAAATCGATCCGCTAGCGGAGATTGAGCGCGAGTAATCGCGGCGAGGCGGCGGTTATGCCGCGTTCACAGGGTGGATACTCGGCCTGTTCGCGGGCATCGTTATTGGACTGGGCATGTCTTCCGACCCGGGGCGTTGGACCCTCATCATCTTCGTTGCGATGCTTGGCGGGTCGTTCTGCTCCATGTTCATTGGGGAGGGTGTGGTGGCGCGATATCAGCGTCAGACCCGGCGAATCGGGGGCGAGTAAGTCCTCAGGCTGCCTTGTCCTAACTCACGCTTAGTCAGGGTTACAGATCCCTCCGCAAGCGGGGAGGGGGCCGAGGTGATGCCGGAGCTACCGCTCCGTCAGCTTCAGCTCGATGCGGCGGTTGCGGCGGTAGGCGATCTCGTCGTTGCTGGGATCGATCGGCTGGTACTCGCCGAAGCCGGTGGCGGCGAGGCGCGAGACGGGCACGCCCTGCTCGACCAGGAACTTCACCACCGAGACGGCGCGCGCGGTGGACAGCTCCCAGTTGGAGGGGAAGCGCGCGGTGGCGATCGGGCGCACGTCGGTGTGGCCGTCCACCCGCAGCACCCACGGGATCTCGCGCGGGATGGTGTTGGCGATGCTGATGAGCGTCTGCGCGAACTTGGCGAGCTCGGCCTTGCCCGCCTCGCCGAGCTGGTCGTTGCCGGCGTCGAACAGCACCTCCGACTGGAACACGAAGCGGTCGCCGACGACGCGTACGTCGGGGCGGTCGCCCAAGAGCTGGCGCAGGCGGCCGAAGAACTCCGAGCGGTAGCCGGCCAGCTCCTCTACGCGCTGCGCCAGCGCCAGGTTGAGGCGGGCGCCGAGATTCTCTATGACGACCTGCGCCTCCTTGTCTTTCGCCTCGGCGGCGTTGAGGGCCTCCTGCAGCGCCAGCAGTTGCTCGCGCATGGCGCCGAGCTGCTGGTTCAAGAGCGCCACCTGCATCTGCGCCTCGGTGGTGAGGCGGTCGGCGGCGGCCTTCTCCTGCTGGGTCATGGTCAGGGTGGCGGTCGCGGCCTGCAGATCGGTCTGCGTGCGGTTGTAGAGCGCCTGCACCTCGGCGAGGCGCAGGTCGCGCTGCTGCAGCTCGCGCTGGGCGAGGATGGTGCGCTCCTCGGCGGTCGCGGCGCGCGCTTCCAGCTCGGCGCCGCGGTCGCGCAGCGTGGTGAGGTCGCGCAGCGTCGCCTCCAGCGCGGCGGCGCGCAGCGCGGCCTGGCGCTCGAGGTCGGTCAGGCGCGCATTGGCGCGGTCGGCGTCGGCGCCCTGGCGATCCATGGCGAGGGTGAGCGCCGCCACTTCCTCCTCGAGCCGGTCGCGCACCTGGCGCAGCGCGGCGATGTCGCGGTTGAGGCGCTCGATCTCGGCGAGGCGCGCCGTCATGGTCTCGCGGTCGGCCTGCACCGTGCGATTGGCCTCGGCGAGCGCCGTCTCGGCGGTGGTGGCGCGCGCCGTGGCGTCGCGCAGGCGCAGCTGCAGCTCGGCGCGCTCGCGGTTGATCGCCTGCAGGGACGCGGCGAGCTGGCCGACCTGGGCGCGCGCGTCCACCGCGTCCTTGCGCTCAATGGCGAGCATGTCGGTGAGCTGGGCGATCTGGGCGTTGAGGCGCGTCAGCGCCTCGTCGCGGCCGGTGAGCGCCTGCGCCAGGAAGAAGTGCGCCAGCATGAGCACGACGATGAGGAAGATGACGCCGAGCAGGAGCGTCGACAGCGCGTCGACGAAGCCCGGCCAGATTCCTTCCGACGGTCCGCGCGGCCCCCGGGTCGCGCGCGCAGCGCGCGCCATCTAAGCGGCCCTGGCGTGGCGCGCCAGTCTTGCGCGACGCCGCACTACTCGCCCCGGTCGCCGATGCGGCGCGGCGTGCCCATGGAAGCAAGCGTGCGGGCGAGCAGCTTGATCTCGCTGCGGAACTCCTCGACGATCTGCTGGCGGCCGTGGGCCGACTCTTCCAGCATGCGCATGACGTAGACGTCGAGGTTGCGCAGGTGGGCGCGGCTGGTGTCGTCGAGCGACACCTGGCGGTTCTGCTCCAGCGCGTCGGCGAGGCGGCGCAGCACGGACCGCACCTCCAGTTGCGCCTCGGCGAGCTTGACCATCAGGTCCTGCTCCGCCCGCATCGAGTCGCTCAAGGTGGCGAGGCGATCGGACAGCGCCAGCAGGGCGGTGTTGGAAGAGGCGCGCGATTCCTCGCCGCGGGCGATGGTGCGCTGCAGCGCGTCCAAAGACTCCGCCGTCTGCTCCAGCAGCGCGCTGACGTAGGCCGGCACCGACTGGTCGCCGGCGCCGATGGCGCCCGAGGACAGGCGGGTGAAGCTCGACAGCCACTCCTCGAGGTCGTTGTAGAAGCGGTTCTGCGCCTGGCCGGTCTGCAGGTCGAGGAAGCCGAGCACCAGCGCGCCGGACAGGCCGAACAGCGAGGCCGAGAACGACGTGCCCATGCCCTTCAGGGGCGCGGTGAGGCCGCTGATGAGGTCGCCGAACAGTGTCATGGCGTCGCCGGTCATGTTGAGCGCGCCGACGGTGGCGCCCACGGCGCTGATCGTCTCGATCAGGCCCCAGAAGGTGCCCAGCAGGCCGAGAAAGATCATCAGGCCGGTCATGTACCGCGAGATCTCGCGCGACTCGTCGAGACGCGAGGAGATCGAATCGAGGATCGACGTCATCGACAGGGTGGACAGCGAGATGCGGCGCGTCTCGTCGCCCAAGAGCGTCGCCATCGGCGCCAGCAGCACGGGCGCGTGGCGCGGCGCCAGGTCCTGGCGGCGGTAGGACTCGATCCAGCGCACTTCGTTCTGCAGCCGCTGCACGAGACGCAGCGAGTAGAAGACGCCGAGCAGCAGCACAAACAGGATGAAGCTGTTGAGCAGCGGGTTGGCGAGGAACGCGCTCTCCAGCGTGCCGGTGGCGTACAGCGCCAGCGCCACCGCCAGCACGGCGAACACGAACACCACCTGCCGCACGAGGTAACGCCGCGGATTGGTCATGACCGGCGTCACCGCCGCCGGGGCGGTGCGCTCGCGCACGCCGCCGGGGCGGCGGAAGGAGGTCGCGGTGGTCACTGGAGGTTGCTTCGGTCCGTGGTCTCGCTCGTGTCTTGTCTCGAACATGGATCCGTCATTGCGGTAGCAGGATTACGTCGATGCGGTCGGCCGGACCGTTGTCCTCGGGAAGGCCGACCGCGCGCACGTCGATGCGCGTCGAGCGCACGCCCTGCTCGATGAGGTAGGCGCGCGCATTGAGCGCCCGCGACAGCGACAGCCGGCGCGCGGCGCTAATCGTCTCCTGCGTGCCGGCGGCATAGGCGTTGATCTGGATGCGGCGCTCGGTGCTGCCGACCAGCGCGGCGACGCGGCGCAGCGTGTCTTGTGCCGCGGCGGTGAGATTGGGATCGGTCGCCGGGAACTCGACGCGGCTCAATTGGCCGCCGGCCGGTGGTAGCGCAGCGAGCTGCTGGGGCGTCGTCGGGGGAGCGCCTTGCGGCGCGACGAGCGCCGGAGCCGCCGCGGGCGGCGTGGCCGGGCGCGGCGCTGCTTGGGGCGCGGCAACAGGTGGCGCCGCTT
>VGER01000115.1 GCA_016869235.1 Alphaproteobacteria bacterium
GGGCGAGTCGAGTATTGCCGAGCTGTGCCGGCGGGAGGGGATAGCGGAGGGGCTTTATTACAGCTGGTCGAAGGAGTTTTTGGAAGCTGGCAAGCGCCGGCTGGCAGGCGACACGGCGCGCGCGGCGGCCTCGCGGCGCGATCGCAGGCCGAGCCAGATCGGCAGGCCGGGCAGGCCGGAGGCGAATACCGCAAGCCCATACAGAATCGACGTGACGAGACCCTGGCCGGGGGGCAGGCCCAGAAGTCCGTAAAGGGCAACGACCACGACCTCGCGGACGCCCCAGCCGGCCATCGAGATGGGCAGCGACACCGCCAGCACCAGCGGGCCAGCGATCATGATGGCGCGGCCGAGGTCAAGGTCGTTGCAGCCGCAGGTGGCAGCGTTCAGCGCGGCTAGGCCGCTACCAATCAGAACGACGATGGGAACGGAGCCGACGATTGCGATGACGATCGCGGCCACGTTGATGCGCACGCGCAAGAACGGCTGCAGGGCGCGCCCGAGCCTCGCGCCTAGCCCGCGCGCGGACTCGCGCTCGGCAAAGCGCATCCACCGCTCCGGCCGCGGCAACGCGTTCAGCAGGAGCAGTACGACGATGCCGGTGGGCACGCCGGCCGCGAGCACCAGGACCACCGCCCGCCATATCGGCGGAAACGCCAGGCCGTATGGCTCGAAGACAACGACGGCAGCCGTGTAGAGGATAACGCTGCTGTAGCCTGCGAACCGGTCTAGTGCCGTGACGACGAGCACCTCCGCCGCGTTGGTGCCGTCGCGCACCGCGTAGACGACGCGGGCCGCGTCGCCGCCGAGGGTGGAGGGTAGGCCCGAGTTGAAGAACTGCGTCACCAACAGCAGCGACATGGCTCGCGGGGCGCTCATTGATACGCCGTGTGCGGCCAGCAGCCAGCGCCACCGCAGCGCATTCACGCCCGCTGCCCCGATCAGGGCGAGCGGCGTGGCCAGCAGGAGCAGCGGCCGCACGTCATCGATGGCCGCGAACGCGGCCCGGAAATCGAGGTTGCGCGTGGCGAGCCACAGCAACGCCAGCGAGGCGGCGACCTTCAGCGCGATCGCCACTGCTGTCCGGGCGCTCAAAGCCTATTCGTCCCTGTCGGAAAGGTAGCGTCGCGCGCGGTGCATGATGAACCACACCAGTGCCGCCACGATCGGCAGCGCGATGCCCACCGCAACTTCGGTGTTCACGTGGAGCCCAAACGCCTCGACGCCGTGCAGCCCGTACGCCACCAGGCCGAGCAGGTAGTAGGTGATGGCGATCACCGACAGCCCCTCAACCACGCGCTGCAAGCGGAATTGCAGGCGGGCGCGGCGGTCCATGGAGTGCAGCAAGTCGCGGTTCTGCACCTCGATCTGCACCTCGACTCGCGCGCGCACCAGGCCGCCGACGCGCTCCATGCGCGCGGCCAGTGCATCCAGGCGCTCGGCCGTCGCGTTGCAGAAGTTCACGGCCGGTAGCAGCCGCCGCTCGAGGAATTCGGTGAAGGTCTGCAGGCCCTGGATGCGCTGCTCGCGGATCTGCGTCAGGCGGGTCTGCACGATGTCATGGTAGGCACGAGTGCCGGAGAAGCGGTTTGAGGTCATCGCGCCGATCTTCTCGATCTCCGACGCCAAGGCGGAAAGGCGGTCGAGCAGCGCCTTCTCCTGGCCGGGGGGCTCGTCGGCGAGCTTCGCGGTGAGCGCGCCCAGCTCGGCTTCGACGTAGCGCAGGCGCGGCGTCACCTCGCGTGCCACCGGCAGCGACAGCAGAGCGACCAGCCGGTAGGTGTTGATCTCGAGCAGGCGCTGCACCAGCCGGCCGGCCTGCATCGCCGACATCGAGCGGTCCCGCACCAGGATGCGCGAGAACCCGTCGTCGTGCGTGCGCAGGTCCGACCAGGCACATGCCGCGCCGCCCGCGACATCGGCGCCGATCAACGAGTTGCCACCGAACAGGAGGGACAGGGCCTCGGCATCGCGCTCCGGCGTGTCCTTGGGTTCCAACGCGAAATGGACAGCGGCAAGGGCGGTGCCCGGGAGGTCGTCGAGCCAATCGCTCGGCACCAGGCCGATCACCGGGTCGGCGAAGGGTTCGCGAACAGCCCCATGCCGCACGAAAGTGTAGGTGGAGAACTCAGTGTGCTGCTCCCAGCGCAGCCGGAAGGGACCGAGGTCCTGGCTGTAGAACTTGGCGCCCGCCGGCGGCACCGGCTTGCCGTAGCGCTGGCACAGGTCCGCGACGTGCTGCAGCACCACCTGCTCGTCGACGGTCTCGTTCATGACGGCCAGGTGCGAGCCGCGCTCCGGCGCCACCATCGCCTCGAACGGGCGGGCGTGCACCTCGAGCACCAGCTCGTCACGCAGCGGATGCGGTCGAATGTGGCGCGCGCCGTTGCTTCGCTCGCCGGCCTTGTCGGCGCCGCCCGCCGCGGTTATGCGCGTGTGCACACCCGAACTCCTGGCCCCGGGGGCGCGCAAAGGCTCGCCCAAATGGCCGTCAAGCATTACCCTCGCCGCCCGGCCGGGGCAACGCGCAACTTGACCCAGATGCGCGGCGTGGCGCTGCGAGCCGGCGGGAAGCGCCGGGGGAGTCTGCGTGGCCAAACGAGATAGGGATCGGCGTCCGTGGGGGGGCGGCTGGTGCGCCGCTTCTACTACAAGTACTTCGCGCGCAACCTGCTCTATTCGCTTCAGCTGCGCGCCCGCGCGCAGTCGGCCGATTACGTCGAGCAGCATATGGCGGACGCCATCATGTTCGAGGAACGTGACGATCTGTTGACGTACTGCCTCGAGCAGGCACCGACGGACGGCATGCTGCTCGAGTTCGGCGTCGAGAAGGGCGGAAGCATCCGTGCCCTGGCCGCCGCGACTCCCCGCACCATCCACGGCTTCGACTCGTTCGAGGGCCTGCCGGAGGACTGGTCCGGTACCGCCGAGAAGCGCGGCAAGTTCTCGCTCGGCGGACGCCTGCCACCGGCGCCCGCCAACGTGCGCCTGCACAAGGGATGGTTCGACCAGGTGCTGCCCGGATTCCTCGATGCCAACGCCGGTCCGGTGGCGTTCGTGCACGTGGACTGCGACATCTATTCGTCGACGCGCACCGTGTTGGGGGCGCTGGCGCCGCGGCTCGGCGCCGGCGCAGTTCTGCTGTTCGACGAGTACTTCAACTACCCGAACTGGCGGCATCACGAGTTCCGCGCCTTCCAGGAGTTCGTGCGGGAGTTCGCGGTGCGTTATCGCTACATTGCCTATTCAGCCAAGAACTGCCATGTCGCCGTGATGCTGACGGCGGTCGGCAAGAACGGCTGAGCGATGCGCCTCCGCATCGCCACCTTCAATCTCGAAAGCCTGGACGAGCGCACCGAGCACGGTGTCGCCTTGGATGCCCGGATTGCGGTGCTCCGGCCCTTGCTCACGGAGCTCGATGCCCACGTCCTGTGCTTGCAGGGGGTGAACGGACAGGGCGCGTCCTCGGTGCGTGCGCTGTCTGCCTTGTCCCGGCTCGTGGAAGGCACTCCATCTGCGTCCTATGCCGTGGCCCACACCGGCGACCAGTCGGGCAAGCCGCGCGATGTGCACAACATGTTCGGCGTCAGGACCAGTGATACGGATTTAGCGTCTTGAGGAAGGGAGGATTTCCGGCTCATCGTGAACCCGAGAGGAAACGAGATGAGACAGAAATCCACGAAGACGACCTCACCGTCTGAGAG
>VGER01000116.1 GCA_016869235.1 Alphaproteobacteria bacterium
GTGCTGCGCCTGATGGCCGCGGTGATCCACAGCCTGTGGGAGAAAGGGGACCGCAACCCGCTCATCCTGCCGTCCACGGTGCCGATCGACGATCCGCGCGTGCAGTCGGAACTCACGCGCTACCTCTCGGACAACTGGGCACCGATCATCGAGAAGGACGTGGACGGCCCCAACTCGCTACCGCTGAAGATCGATGCCGAGGTTCCCAATCTCGGGAAGCTTTCGGCCACGCGCCGGGTTGCGCGCACCATCTATCTCGGGTCCGCGCCGACTTCGGCGGCCGCGCATCGCGGCCTTGAAGACAGGCGAGTGAAATTGGGCTGTGTGATGCCAGGAGAATCACCAGCCGTCTTTGGCGATGCCCTAAGACGTCTCGCGGCATCCGCCACCCATCTTTATCAGGACGGGCCGCGCTTCTGGTATGCCACGCAACCTACGGTCACCAAGCTCGCCGAGGACCGTGCCGAGAAACTGAGGCGCGACCCGGACAAGCTGGCGGCCGAACTCGATGCCCGCCTGCGAGCCGACCTCAAACGCAACGGCGATTTCTCGCGGATACATCCCCTTCCGCGCTCGGGCGCGGATGTGCCTGACGATTACGACGCGCGCCTCGTGGTGCTGCCGTCCGAGCATTCCTACAGCAAGGAGCCAGACAGCTCGGCGGAAGTGGCGGCAAAGGCCATTCTCGAATCGCGCGGCAATGCCCCCCGTCTTTATCGAAACACGCTCGTGTTTCTGGCAGCAGACCGCGTCCGGCTCCAGGATCTGGACGAAGCCCTTCGTAAGTATCTCGCTTGGTCTTCCATCGTCGCCGAAAAAGAGGCGCTCAATCTTGATCCCCATCAGGCGCGGCAGGCGGAAACCCAGAAGCAGGCGGCGGACGGCGCGGTGACCGCCCGACTCCCGGAGACATATCAATGGCTCCTGGTACCGGAGCAATCCAATCCTCAGTCTCCGGTCAAATGGGAAGCGGTTCGCCTCACCGGTGGCGACGCGCTCGCCGTAAGGGCCAGCAAGAAGCTGCGGAGCGACGAACTCCTTGTCACCGGCCTCGGTTCGACAATCTTGCGAAAGCACTTGGACGCCGTACCGCTCTGGCGAGGCAATCATGTAGCGATCAAGCAGGTCGTCGATGATTTCGCCCGCTATCTTTATCTGCCGCGCATAGCCGGCTCCGAGGTGCTCGTGCAGGCTATTCGTGACGGCATCGCCCTCTTGACGTGGCGCGCGGACACGTTCGCGTACGCGGAGAGCCACGATGAGAGCGCTGGGCGTTATCCGGGACTGCGCGGCGGGCAAGTCGTGTCGCTCTCGTCGGACAGCACGGGTGTGTTGGTCAAGCCCGACGTGGCACGGCGTCAGATGGATGCCGAAGCACCCGCGGCGGCTGCAGCGAACGGGGCGAGCACTGAAGCCGGCGCGGGCGCTGGTCCACCCGGGACCGATGGCGCTTCTACCGGAGCTGCTGGAGCCGCCGGCGCTCCCTGTGGTGCGGCCGGGCCTCCGAAGGCAGCGCCACGTCGGTTCTATGGCACGGTCAAGCTCGACCCCGCGCGCGTCGGTCGCGACGCCAGCCGCATCGCCGACGAGGTGATCGCGCATCTCGCCGGACAAGTGGGCGCCGAGGTCACGGTCACGCTGGAAATCGAGGCCAGGCTGCCGAACGGCGCCTCGGAGCAGATCGTGCGGGTAGTGACCGAGAACGGCCGCACGCTGAAGTTCGACAGTCAGGGGTTCGAGAAGGAGTGAACGTTCCATGTTCGCTCGCACCATCGGCATCTATTATTCCGGCGCGGAAACGCCGACCGCGGACCTCAAGGGCCTGCGCGTCTATCTTGCTGAAGGCGATACGCGTCCGGTAGAAGTCCTGCCGCCGCCCAGCCCGCGCAAATACTGGACGCGGCGCGGCATCGCCGAATGGCTGGTGGAACGGCTCGCCGAAGACACGCCAACGCTGGTCGGGATCGACCACGGCTTCTCGTTTCCGCTGCGCAATTTCGAGGCGCATGGCCTGAAGCCCGACCTGACACCACCCGAACGCGCGGTGGCGCAGGTGGAGGGCTGGATGCTCGGCGTGGCTTAGGAACAGCCGGGCTCGCTATCGCCGCGACGGGATGAGCGCGATGTCCGCCTCCCGGGCTTCTTGAAGGGCATCCATCTTCGACCCGAACCGTCCCGCCGCCGCGCGCATCGGATCGCCTGGGGTTTCTGGCGATCTTGAGGGATGTCCAGGGTGCCGGCGCCGATAGGCGATACCCTGCGGACCAAGACCCCATCTTCCCGATCACAATCTCACAGGCAGGGCGGCGTTCGCCGAACGGCAACATGCGCCTATCTATCCCGGCAGCGGCCAGATTGCTACCCAAAACGCTACCCCAGCCCTCCACGCAGACGAGAAGCGGCACCTAAATCATTGATATTATGGTGGGCGCACCAGGATTCGAACCTGGGACCCGCTGATTAAGAGTTTCTGATTCCAACCTGACAGCCGCCGCCACGTTCCGACAAGACCATCACGATTCGGCTCTGATAAGCCAATTTGGAAGCGACACGTTCCGACACGTCCCGCCTTGACTTCACTCCCAAGTGGTCGCACTATGGTCGCACGGAACGAGCGGGAAATCCGGCCATGGCCCTGACCAAGCGCGCAATCGACGCGACCAAGCCGCCGGCGAGGGGCGAGACGGTGGTCTGGGACGACGCCATTCCCGGCTTCTGCTGCCGCGTGCGCGGGTCGGGCGCCAGGCTCTACTACCTCAAGACCCGCGTGAAAGGCCGCGTCCGCTGGTTCGCCATCGGCCGGCACGGCGCGCCCTGGACGGTCGAGACGGCCCGGCGCGAAGCGAGGCGCTTGCTGGGCGCGGTGGCCGACGGCGAAGACCCCGCCACGGCGCGGGACGCTGAACGCAAGGCGCCCACCTTCGCGGAGCTTGCCGAGCGGTTCCTCGCCGAACATGCCGAAGCCAAGCGCAAGGCCAGCACGGCCCGCGAATATCGTCGCCTGTTGCGCCTGCACGTCCTGCCGAAGCTTGGCAGACGGCAGGTGAAGGACGTGACGCGCGCCGACATGGCCCGTCTGCACCACGACATGGCGGGCGCACCCTATCAGGCAAACCGCACGCTGGCGGTGCTGCGGAAGTTCTTCAATTGGGTCGAACAGCACGGCCACCGACCGGACGGCAGCAATCCCTGCCGGCATGTCGAGAAATTCCCCGAGAAGAAGCGCGAGCGGTTCTTAAGCGAGGCCGAACTGGCGCGGCTGGGCGAGGCCCTGGCGGCGGCGGAAGGCCGCGAGAGCCCGCATTTCCTGGCGCTGGTGCGGCTGCTGGTACTCACCGGCGCGCGGCTGGGTGAGTGGCTGTCGGCCCGCTGGGAGTGGATCGACTTCGAGCGGGGCGTCGTGCGGCTGCCGGACAGCAAGACCGGCGCCAAGAACCTTTACCTCAACCCGCCCGCGCTCGACGTGCTGGCCGGTCTGCCGCGCCTTGCCGGCAATCCCCACGTCATCGTCGGCGCCAAGCCGGGGGCGGCGCTGGTGAAGCCGGAAGCGCAATGGCGGCGCATCCGCAAGGCGGCCGGGCTGGAGGACGTGCGGCTGCACGACTTGCGGCACTCCCACGCGTCCGTGGGTGCGGCGGCCGGCCTGTCGCTGCCGGTGATCGGCGCCCTGCTGGGGCACTCGCAGC
>VGER01000117.1 GCA_016869235.1 Alphaproteobacteria bacterium
GGTTTGAAGTCGCGAACGATGGGACTCGTGAACCCGTACCCGAAGCCGGCGGTATGGGTGAGCACATGCCGAACCGTGATCGCCTTCGTCGCCGGCCGCACGGTGTACGCGCCCGTGCGGGCATCGTAGCGCTCGAAGACCTTCACGTCGGCGAGCTCGGGCAGGTACTTCGACGCCGGATCGTCGAGCCGGAGCCGGCCCGCCTCGACGAGCTGCATCAGCGCGACCGACGTCACCGGCTTGGTCATCGACGCGATGCGGAAGATGCTGTCGGTCTGGAGCGGGCGGCGGCTCGGCAGATCCGCAACTCCGAACGCGCCCTGGTAGATGACGTCCCTGCGCGTGGCGGCAATCGCGACCACGCCTGGAACCTCACCGCGCGTGACGGCGCCCGACAGCACCGCGTCGACGGCGGCGCGGCCGGTTTGCGCGGGCGCGCTCGACACGGCGATCACGACGGCGGCGGCGGCGACCAGGAGCCTGGAGATCATCGGCGCCTCCCGGTCCGGCTGAAGCCGGACGCTACGTACGATTGGGGGTCCTGCCACCGGCTACCAGCTACCGGCTACGAGCTGGCTACCAGCTACCGGCTACCGGCTGGCTAGGGCCGTCGCCCGTCCGGCAGGACGAGCTCGTTGATTTTATGCGCAGCGGCGGCGGCGGGCGTCCCGGCATCCCAGGGAGGGATGCGCGCCTTTCCGGGCGGATACAGGGATTCCATGGGCGTCCACACGGCATCGACGCGGTCGGTGAAGAGATCGCCGATCAGCAGGTCGGTCACCGTGCCCTGCAGGTGGGGATACCGTTTGACGAACTGGCCGAAGCTGAAGCCGTCGTAGTACTCGCACACGAGCCGGCGCATGCGGTCGACGCCGGCGTTGAACCCCGGACCCCACCGTCCGAGCTGGGCGGCCGAGGTGTCACCCGTCGCCAGCCCCTCGACGATGGCGTCGGCCGCCATCTCGCCGGAGCGGAGCGCCAGCAGCACGCCGGAGGAATAGAGCGGGTCGAGAAAGGCGAACGCGTCGCCGACCAGCACCCAGCCGTCGCCCGCCACCTGTGCGGCGCGGTACGAATAGTCCTTGGTCGCGAAGTAGCCGGTCGCCCGCCTCGCCCCGGCCACGCGCGCCTTCGCGGCCGGACACCGCTCGACCTCCTCCTCGTAGGTCTGCGCGTACGGCCCGCGCCCCTTGAAGAGGCAGTCGAACGGCGCGACCACGCCGACGCTGACGATGTTGTCGTGCAGCGGGATGTACCAGAACCAGCCCCGGCGATCCGCGGTCTGGAGCACCATCGTCGCGCCCTCGTCGCGGCCGGTGTCGCGGTACGCGCCCTCCCAGTAGGTCCAGATCGCGCCCTTGTTCAACACCGGATCCCAGACGCGCAGGCCGAATTTGTGCTGCAGCAGGCCGTTCTGCCCGCTGGCATCGACGACGACCGTCGCGCGGACGTCGCGATCGGCGCCGTTCTCGCGCAGGCGCACGCCCACCGCGCGGTCGCCCTCGAACAGCACGTCGACCACCCGCACGCCCTCGTGGACGTCGACGCCATGCTCGCGGGCGTTGCCGAGCATCATCGCGTCGAACTCGCTGCGCACCACCTGCCAGGTCTGCGAGCACTCGTGCGGCTTGTTGTCCCAGAAGTAGAACGGCGCGGACAGCTTGCCGTTGGCGTTGATGAACTGCACGCTGTACTTCTTGACGAAGTGGCTCCGCTGCATCTTCTCCAGCATGTTGAGCCGCTTCAGCACCCAGTAGGTCTCGGGGATCAGCGATTCGCCGATGTGAAAGCGCGGGAACTTTTCGCGCTCGAACAGTCCGACCTTCAGACCGCCCTGCGCCAGAATTGTCGCCGTGGTGGATCCCGCCGGGCCGCCGCCGATGACGACGACGTCGTACTCGTTCGCTATGCCTGCCATCGTGTTTAGGTGTACCTGATGCCGGTGTGTTGGGGGAGGAAGAAGCGGGGCAAGAGCACATCCACGCGCAGCAAGGCGTCGCGCGTGAGGGCAATGCGATCCGCGCTGCACTCGGCCAGGTAGCCGTCCTGGCGGAGCGACTGCAGCGCGTCGCGGAAGCGGGTCAGCACGTCCACGCCGTATTTCTGCGCGAAGTAGGCCGGGCGGTTGGCGCCGCGCTTCAACTGCAGCACGAACTCGCGGATCAGGCGCTCCTCATCGGTGGGGCGGTAGGCGCGGCCGAGTGGCAGTTCCCCGCGCTCGATGGCGTCCTGGTACTTGGGCCAGGTGTCGAGGTTCTGCATGTGCACCCCGTTGACGTGCCCGAAGGACGCCACGCCGAGGCCCAGCAGGTCCGCGCCCTCCCACAGGCGATCACGATAGATGAACTTGGTCGTCTCGGGATTGCGGACCGCGGTATAGGCGCTGCCAATGTGATAGCCGGCGCGCTCCAGCGCGGCGAAGGCGTCCTTCACCCAGCGCCGCTTGGTGGCCCAGTCGGCGACGCCCTCCTCGAACTGGCCGCCGCCCTTGAGCAGATCACCGCTGATGGTGGTGTTGTAGGGCAGCTCCATCTGGTAGATGGTGATGCTGTCTGGCGCCATGGCCACCGTGCGCTCGACGCAGTCCTGCCAGTTGGCGTCGGTCTCGCCGAGCATGCCGGCGATCAGGTCGATGTTGATCTGCGGGAAGCCGAGCGCCCGCGCCGCGTCGTAGGCGCGCCCAATCTCCGGCGAGCGATGCGCGCGGCCGTTCAGCTCGAGCACGCGATCGCTGAAGTTCTCCACGCCGAGGCTGAGGCGGGTGACGCCGAGATCGCGGATGGCGGCCAGCTTGGCATCCGTGAGCGTGCCGGGCTCGCACTCGAAGGTGATCTCCTCGGCGCCCGCCCACGCGCCGCCCGCGTTCAGGCGGCCGACCAGGCCCTGCAGCTGCCTGGTGGACAGGAACGACGGCGTGCCGCCGCCGAAGTAGACGAAGTTGAAGCGCCGGCCGGCGATGGCGGGCTGCCGCGCGTAAAGGTCCCACTCGGGCGCGACCAGATCCAGGTACTGCTCGACCTCGCGGGCGTTCTTGTCCGTTTAGACGCGGAAATAGCAGGAGTGGCAGCGCTTGCGGCAGAAGGGGATGTGGAGGTAGAGCCCGAGCGGCCCTTCGACTCGCGTGCCGGCACCTCCGGAGCCGGCACGCTCGCTCAGGGCTGGCCGGGCCGCCGTGGCCACAGCCTCCGCCGTCCACGCGGAAAACGGCGGGTAATTGGCGATGAAATAGCTGCCGACATCCGTCTGCTCGACGGTGGCATCTCCCTGCGCTCCGGACATTGGTATCTCCCCAATATACCGTCGAACGGGAGCCCGGGTTTACCGTAAGCTGTGGCCATGTGGACCAGGGTTGCACTTCTCGGCGTGCTGGCGCCTGCGGTGCTCGTGGCACAGGACCAAGCGAGGGACGAACAGCAGCCACGCTTCCGCGCCGGCGCCAACCTCGTCCGTGTGGACGCGTACGTCTCGAAAGACGATGTGGCCCTCACCGACCTCACGGCTGCGGATTTTGCCGTCTACGAAGACGATCAGTTACAAACCGTCGAGAA
>VGER01000118.1 GCA_016869235.1 Alphaproteobacteria bacterium
GGCCTGGCCGTGAAGCGGCAGTTCTACTGCAATCCCATCGCGCTGCGCCGCGCCTATCCGGGTTTCGTGAAGCGGGCGCTCGGCTGGTCGCTCATGACCGCGGCCACCGCCGTCTCGGGCATCTCGGCGGAGGCGCGCCGGGCCGAGTCGGTCCTCTTCGAGGTCGTGCGCAAGAATGCCTAGGGCGACCGAACTCCTGTCCACGCTGCTAGGTGCTACCGAACGCAGGCATCTGCTGTGGTTGGTCGTCGCGTTCGGGCTGATAGGCCTGTTCGAGACGGCCGGCGTGGCCTCCATCGCGCCGTTCATGGCCGTGCTCGTGGATCCGGAGAAGGCCCGCGAAGGGCGCGTGCTCGGCGTTTTCTACCGCTTCCTCGACCCCTCCGGCGACCGCCAGTTCGTGCTCGCGGTGGGCGCATGCGTGATGCTCTTCATCCTCGTGTCCAACATGCTGACGGCGGTCGTGACCTGGCTCGCGTCGCGCTTCGTCTTCGGCCAGCAGCACCGCATCGCGCAACGCCTGCTGGCGTACTACCTGCACCTGCCTTACACGGAGTTCCTGCGCCGCAACACCTCCGATCTCGTGAAGACGCTGTTCCTCACGAACAACCAGGTGGTCGCCGGAATCCTGATGCCGGCGGTGCAGGCGTTCGGGCGGCTGATCGTGGCCGTCATGATCGTCGTGCTGCTGGCGATCTTCGATCCGGCGCTGTCGCTCTCGATGGGCGCGGCCGTGGCCGGCGCCTACGTGCTGATCTACACACGTGCGCGGCGCTTCCTGCTGCGTCTCGGCCGCTCGCTCGCTGACGCCGACCTCGAGCGATCGAAGATCGCGGGCGAAGCGCTCAACGGGCTGCGGGAGGTCCGCATGTACGGCGCCGAGGACGTGTACCGCCGCCGTTTCGCGCAGCCGAGCGGCC
This sequence comes from Alphaproteobacteria bacterium, assembly GCA_016869235.1. Classification (GTDB taxonomy): domain Bacteria; phylum Pseudomonadota; class Alphaproteobacteria; order UBA2966; family CAIVPW01; genus CAIVPW01. Next base: position 921 of record VGER01000118.1, read on the forward strand.
TTTATGCGCGGGCACAGACCGCCGGAGAAATGATCGCGACGCTGCCGCGCAACGCCCTGGAGGTCATCGCCTTCGCGTGCCTCCTCGGCGTGACGAGCTATGTCTTCGACAAGTACGGAAACAACGCGAATGAGGCGCTGCCGGTCGTCGCCCTCTACGGCTTCGCGGCGTACCGGCTCATGGGCGCCGTCCAGGTCGTCTTCAACGGCCTGGCGCGAGTCCGCTTCAACTGGCCGGCGCTCGAGATCCTGGCGGACGAGATGAGGCGAACCCTCAGCGAAACCTCGGACGCGGCGACTACGGCACGCCCCCTGCCGATGGAGATCGCCGTTGAGGTGAGCGGACTGAGTTTTTCGTATGTTCCGGGGCAGCCCGTGCTGGACGGGCTGAGTGTGACCATTCCCGCCGGCTACGCTGTCGGCATCGTGGGGCTTTCAGGCTCGGGTAAGTCCACCTTCATGGACGTGCTTCTTGGATTCCTCGACGCGGAGCGTGGAAGCATCCGTATCGATGGCGTCGAGCTTGGTCCGACGAACGCGCGGAACTGGCGCGCCAGCATCGGCTATGTTGCGCAAACAGCGTACCTTCTGGACGGTACCATTGCCGAAAATATCGCCTTCGGCGTGTCTCCGGAGGCGATCGACATTGAAGCGGTCCGTCGCGCCGCGCGCCGCGCGCGCATTGATCAATTCGTCGCGGGTCTCGAAAAAGGCTACAGTACGGTGGTTGGCGAACGCGGCGTGCGCCTGAGCGGCGGCCAGCGGCAGCGCATCGCGATCGCCCGCGCGCTGTACCGCGACCCGCCGATAGTTGTCCTGGACGAAGCGACGAATGCGCTGGACAACGTGACCGAAGCCCAGGTCACTGAGGCCGTGCACGACCTGCGCGGGCGCAAGACGCTCGTAATGATCGCGCACCGGCTGATGACCATCCGGGAATGCGACTTCATCCTCGTGTTCAGCGGGGGACGTATCGTCGGCCGCGGATCCTACGACGAGCTGCTGGCGGGATGCGAGGCGTTCCGCGAGCTGGCGAGGCAGGCCGAGCGCCCCGCGGGCGAGCAAGCCGACGACGCGGATGCCTCGCGCCTCGTCGCCACACCATGACCGCGCATAGGGACGCGAAAGCGATGAAGATCCTTTTTTTCGTGGAGAACAATCACTGCGGCGGCATGGATTCGTTCTTCGCCAACGTCATCAACCACTGGCCGCATCCAGAAGACGAGCTCTGCCTGGTCTGCAACGAAGACCACCCGGGGTTGCCGAATATCCGGTCCGCGACCGTCCGCCGCTGCGAGTTCGTGGCGCACGACATCCCGCTGAACTGGTCGGTGGCCGACCGCTGGCTCGGCTTCCTGCCCGCGCCGCTGCGCAGGCTGTTCCGGCCGCTCCTTCGCGTCGGGCTGTTCCCGTACCAGCTGCACCGGCTGCGCAAGCTGTTCCGCGAGCTCCGCGGCGACAGGCTGCTGGTGGTCAACGGGGCGTATCCGGGTGGTGAGTCGTGCCGGCTGGCCAACATCGCCTGGCAGCAGACCGGCGGCGCGCCCGCGGTGCACAACATCCACAATTTCGCGGTGCCGCCGCGGCCGCTACTGGCCCTCTACGAGAACTGGATCGACCGCCGGCTGGAGGCTTCGGTGCATGCGTACATTGGCGTGTCGCGTTGCTGCGCGGAATCGCTGCGGCTGCGGCCGGCGCTCGCCGATTCGGTGAAGATCCGCCACGTCTACAACGGAGTGGCCGCGCCGCGAGACGACGAACGCGCCCCGGTCGATCTGCGCGCTCGCCTGGGCATCGGCGACGCGCCCCTGTGCCTCATGCTCGCGACCTACGAACCGCGAAAGGGGCACACGTTCCTGTTCGAGGCTTTCCGACGCGTGCACGAGCTTTTTTCTCAGGCGCACCTTGTGATCTGCGGCGACGGGACCGAGGCCGAGCGGGCGGAAGTGGAGCGTCTGCGCGCGCGGCTCGCCCCGAACGCGAACATCCACCTGCTGGAGTTCATTCCCGGCGGCAGCAAACTGATCCGGCAGGCGGATATGCTGATTGTCGCGTCCCAGGAATGGGAATCATTCGGCTTGACGGTGATCGCCAGCGCCGGCAGCTGGCACCACAACGACCTGTTCAAGCATTATGCGGCCCGCGCGGCGGACGGCGGCAGCCGCCTTGTCGCTCTCCAGCACGGCGGCACCTACGGCGTGCACGACTATGTGCCGCACTATCACCACGAGAAGAAGATCGCAGAACTGTTCCTCAGCTGGGGCTGGAAGAGCCGCGACTGCGCGAACGTCCGGCCTTTCGTCAGTAGTAAGTTGTCGAGATTGCCCGCAAGGCCTCTCGGCGAAGCGGGGGAGGGCATTCTCTACATCGGTACCGCGGAGCCGAGGTATTCGACCTACCTCCAGACCCGGCCGCACCAGTACTCGCGCTACCTCGAGTGGCAGCGGCGCTTCCTCGGGGCCTTGCCCGTAGCGAGGCAGCAGGAGCTTCTGGTGCGGCTGTACCCCGTGGACTTCGGCTGGAACCTCGAGAAGCGGTGGCGCGAATGGGCACCGTCCGTCCGCAAGGACCCCGGCCGCTCCCTGCACGAGAGCTTCCATGCCGCGCGGATCGTCGTCATCA
>VGER01000119.1 GCA_016869235.1 Alphaproteobacteria bacterium
GCTGATCTGACGCCTTGGCTCCACCGCTACAACTGGCACCGACCTCATGCCAGTATCGGTTCGATGCCACCCATCAGCAGACTCGGCCTGACCCGGAACAACCTATTGAGGCTCCACAACTAGAGCGGCGGAAATCAGCCCCCTCACGAAAGTCAACTATCCTTTCCAAGGCGCTCTGACACATTGTTTCAGAGCCGGGTTAGCCGCCCGGCAGAGACCCTTGATTCAACTTGGAAGTGCGTTGACAGCCAGCACGTCAGCCTTCATCGTGACCGGCTAAGAATGGCCGGAAGCCTGCCTTTCCGAGGTTTCCGCCGGCCGGTACTCCAAGACGCGGGGGCGTCATGACGGTGGTCGCGGATGGTACGCAGGACGCACGCCCATCACGAACAGGAATTGCCGCACCGCCGCGGCCTAGCCTCGCCTTAGCCACCGCGTTCCTGCTCGGCGCAACGGCGCTTGGCGGCGCCCTGGTTGCGCCGCACCATCTCGCGCACGCGGCGACGGCACCGGCGGCGAACAATTCCGTCACCGTCACCATCAAGCAGGGTTCGACGCTCGAGAGCACGCTGGTCAGCGCGGGAGTTGCGCGCGTCGAAGCTTCCGAAGCGGCGCGCGCGCTCGCCAAGCAGACCGACGTGCGCAAGCTGCAACCGAGCCAGGTCGTGGAGGTACGCTTTACGGAGTCGGGCAACCCGCCGAAGAAGAAGCTGTGGACGGTGCGGCTGCCGCTGACGCCGACCACGGGGCTGATCGCCACCGCATCGTCGTCAAGCTTCGCCGTGCGTCCCTACGACCCCGCGCGCCCGGTCGACCTGCTGCCGGCAGGAACGCTGCCCCGCGTCGAGGGCGGCGTCGTCGCGCGCTCCGCTGTGGTGAAGCAAGGCGAGACCCTGATGGACATCGCCGCGGCGCTGGGCGCGACGCGCGCCGAGGCAGATCGCGCCATCGTCGGCGTGGGCAAGCTGTTCAACGTGCGCCGACTGCAGATCGGCCAGACCATCACGGTGACCTTCGGCGAGACGATGGCCCTGATCGGCTTCACCATCGCGATCGGGGGCGGCGTTGAGGTGGCCGCCTACCTTTCCGAGAACGGCGAATTCGAGCCGCTCAAGACCACCGCCGAAGAGCGCCTGCAAATGGCCGCCGAGGCGGATGCCCTGCGCGAGCAACAGTTGCGCGCGGCGAGTGCGCCCGCGGTCGCCGCGGCAGTTTCGGCGCCGGCGCCGGTGACGTTGGATCTCGCGGTTGTCACCGACACGGTGCACCGTGGCGACACGCTGCTCGAAGTCGCCATCCGGCTGGGCGCCGACGGCGGTGAAGCGGTGACCGCAGGCCAGGCACTCAGCTCATTGTTCAACCTGCGCGTGCTGCGCGTCGGCCAGGTGGTGACCGCGGTCTTCGGCAAGCGCGAGTCGGGCGAGTTGTCGCGCCTGCTCGCGTTGTCCCTCACCGTGGACCAGGAGGAAGAGGTCATTGCCGTATTGACCGACGGCGGCCGCTTCGAGCCTATCGCCACGACGCCCGAGGGCCGTGACAGGCTCATCGCCCAGGCGCAGGCGACGCTCGCGCCGGAAGGCGCCCCGATGCAGGTCGCCGCCCTGCCCAAGGACGCGGCGGCGCTGATGCTGGCGGAGGCTCCGGCCGAGCGCATCGCGCCGAAGGTGATCGGCTTCGACCACCAGGTGAAGACGCTGATCGTTTCGCGTGGCGACACGCTGCTCGACGCGGCCATCGGTCTCGGCGCCAAGGTCGGCGAGGCGACCGACGCGACGCGGGCGCTGGCCCAGATCTTCGACCCGCGCAGCCTGAAGATCGGCCAGGTCGTGGAAGCGACCTTCGGCCGCATCGAACGAGGCACGGAGCGCCGTCTGCTGGCGTTGACCGTGGCGGTGAAATCGGACCTCGAGGTGGCAGCTTTTCTCTCCGAGACGGGCGGCTACGCGCCGCGCGAGATCAGCCGCGAGGAGCACGAGCAACTGCTGGCGGCCCTCAACAACGCGGTGCCGCCGATACCCCCGGTGCCCGCCGCAAGCGCGGTGGCTGCCCCTACCGCCGTCGCGGCCCCCACCGTCGCGGCCCCGGCTCCCGCCGGCCCCGCACGCGCTCCCGCGGCGGCAGCCGCGCCAGCACCGGTGACGCCCGCGCAGCCGCGCTTCGATTGGATTGCCACCATTGACCGCACCGTGACGGTGCGCCCCGGCGACACGTTGATGGAGGCCGTGCTGACCGCCGGCGCCACGCCGCAGGATGCCCACGAGGCAATCGCCGCCCTGACCAAGATCTTCAATCCGCGTCAGCTGCAGGCGGGACAGTCCATCCAGCTCACCTTCGGCGACGACGCCGGGGACTGGAACCGCCGCCTGCTCGCCATCAACGTCAAACTCGATGTCGAGCGCGACGTTTCGGCGCTGCGAGCGCGCACCGGCGACTTCTCACCGCATCAGTTCGTCCGCGAGTTCGACGTGCGCGGCCTGCGGGCCAGCGGCATCATCGACGACAGCCTGTACGTGGCGGCCGAGCGCTCCGGCATGCCGATCAACACCGTCATGGAGCTGATCCGGATTTTCTCGTGGGACGTGGACTTCCAGCGCGACATCCGCACCGGCGACCGCTTCGAGGTGTTCTACGAGGAGTTCGTCGACAAGAATGGCAAGCGCGTCAAGGACGGCAACATCCAGTACGCCGCGCTGACTCTATCGGGCAACGAAGTGCGCCTGTACCGCTTCGAGAGCGCCGATGGCGTCATCGATTACTACAGCGACACCGGCGCCTCGGCGCGCAAGGCGCTGCTGCGCACGCCGATCGACGGCGCACGCCTGTCGTCCACCTACGGCATGCGCCGCCATCCCATCCTGGCGTTTTCGCGCATGCACCAGGGCGTCGACTTCGCGGCGCCGGCCGGCACGCCGATCAAGGCCGCCGGCGACGGCGTCATCGAGATGGCGGGGCCCAACTCGGGCTACGGCAACTACGTGCTGCTGCGTCACAACTCGGAATACAAGACCGCCTACGCCCACCTCTCGAGCTTCGCCAAGGGCGTCGCGCCCGGCGTGCGCGTGCGCCAGGGCCAAACCATCGGCTACGTCGGCTCGACCGGCCTGTCCACCGGCCCGCACCTGCATTACGAGATCCTGCAGCGCGGCCGGCAGGTGAATCCAGTGAGCGTGAAGATGCCGGTCGGCAAGAAGCTCGAGGGCAAGGACCTCGCGCAGTTCCTGGTCAGCAGGAAGGCCACCGACACCGCGCGCGGCGCCTCGCCCGACGTCACCACCCTAGCCGCGCGCTAGCTGTGAGCTTTCAGTAGGTTGTCCATCCTGCTCCGACCGAGGAAGCTGAGGTTGTCGAAGCTTCAGGTCCTTCGGGGGAACCGGATGAACGTCCACAAGAATGCCCGGCTGACGCCGCTTGGTCGAGAGCGAGTGGCGCAGTTGGTGTTGAGCGGGCAGACGCCGAAGGCCGCAGCTGCGGCCGCAGGCATTTGCCCGCGCACGGTC
>VGER01000120.1 GCA_016869235.1 Alphaproteobacteria bacterium
ACTTCTCTACGATCTCCGATGCCGAGGTGGCCAAGGTCGAACGTTTGCTCAACACAAGACCTCGGAAATCTCTCGGCTTCCGTTCACCGCAAGAGGTTTTCGACTCCCTCGCTCGCTCCTAAATCTCTATGCACTGGCGAGTTGAATCCGCGTTGCCATACGTTTGCATTGTCCGGGCACAGACTGCATACAGCTGCCGGCCCTGCAGCTGCGTGTGGTCGCGAGGCGCCGGTCGGGATCTACTGCCTTACTGCCGCCACCGGCGTCGGGGTCTGAGCCCGCGGCTCAGCCCTCTCCCTCCAGAGCTTGGCGCAGGTCGGCGACGAGGTCCTCGACGTCCTCGAGGCCGATCGACACGCGGATGAGCTCCACGCCGACGCCATCGGCCAGCTTCGCCTCGGGATAGACGCGTTGGCGTGCAGCGATCAGGCTTCCGGGATGCATAACCAGCGAGTCGACGTCGCCAAGGCTCACCGCGCGCTGGAAGAGCTCGAGCCTGTCCATGAAGCGCACAGCGGCTGCGAACCCGCCCTTCAGCTCCACTGACATCATCGCGCTGCCGCCTTCCATCTGGCGCAGCGCCGCCTCGTGGCCCGGCGAGCCGGGCAGATGGGGATAGCGTACCGTCGCGACCGCCGGATGCGCCTGCAGCATCCGCGCTACCACGAGCGCCGCTTCGCCGTGCGCGCGCATCCTGAGCCCCAGCGTCTTCAGCCCGCGCATCACGAGGAAGCAGGACAGCGGCGAGAGCGTCGCGCCGGTAATGTAGCGTAGCCCCTGACCGCGTACCGCGCGGATGGTCCGCGCGTCACCCAGCACGGCGCCGCCGAGCAGGTCTCCATGGCCATTGATGTACTTGGTCAGCGAATGTACGACTATGTCGGCGCCGTGCTCGATCGGCCGCTGCACCGCCGGCGACGCGAAGGTCGAATCGATGACCAGCCGCGCGCCGCGCGTATGGACAACGCGCGCGATGGCCGCGATGTCGAGCACCTCGGCCGTCGGGTTAATCGGCGTCTCCATGTAGACCAGCTTCGTGCGCGGCCCGATGGCGGCGGCGAGCATGTCGAGGTCGCGCATGTCCGCCTTGGTCACGCGGATGCCGAAGCGCGGCAGCGCGTCGCCGGTGACGGATACGGTGTTGGAGTAGACGGTCGGGTGGATGACGAGCTCGTCGCCCTGGGACAGCAGCGACAGGAATAGCGAGCCGATCGCCGCCATGCCCGACGCGGTGACGACGCAGGCCTCCGCGCCCTCGAGCTCCGCGAGTCGCGCCTCGAGCAGCGCCTGCGTCGGGTTGCGCTCGCGGCCATAGAGGTAGCCATCCCGCTCCTCCGCCATCACCTGCTCGCTCTCCGCGACGTTGGCGAAAGCGTAGGTCGAGGTCATGAAGACCGGCGGCGAAACCGAGCCGAGATGGTCGGCAGAGTTGTAGCCGTGGTGGATGGCCCGCGTCCTGAACCCGTGCCGCCTGTTACTGCCCTTTGCCATGGTCGTTCCTTTCGCTTCCTGCTGCTCGTCGGGCCGTCGCCAGCGCGCTCACGCGCACGACGTCGCCGCGGCTCTCGAGTATGTGGCCCGGCGGAACGTCGCGCCACGCGCCATCATGGGCGTCGAGCGGCTCGGACATGACGAGGATGCTGACGCGCCCCGGGCGTATGCCGACCTCGCCGCCCTCTACCGCCACGTCGCCGCCCTCGGCGAAGAAGAGGGTCGTCGGCTTCGCGTCGGTCGAGACGCACAGCGCGCGGAGAATCGTGCCGTCCGCGAAGGCCGCGGTCATGCGGAAAGGCTCGGCCGCGCGCTCGGCATCCATCACGCCGCGCACCTGCGCGACGCTACGCGCCAGCGCCGCGGGCGCGACCTCGAGCAGTCCGTTGCCGATCGCGAGCAGGAAGAAGGCCTCGGAATCCGTGGTACTATGTCGGTGGCGGTAGATGTCACGCAAGATGAGGTCTCATTCTTGCGTTTGATCCGCTCGTAGCCAACGACCTGGCCATCGTGCATGAACAGCGCGTTCTCGAAACGGAAGGGATGGCAGTTCTTGCGACTGGCCGAGGTTCCGGTCGAGGCGCTGACATAGGCGAGGAAGACCTGCGAGCGGACCTGCTCACCGATATTGCGCAGGTTGGCGTCGTGCGAGGCAGGCATCAGGTCGCCGAGCGTCTGCCCGGGCGCGATCTGCAGACTGATCCCGTCGACTGCGGGGGTCACGCCGCCGTCGCTATGAAACTGGGTCTTCATATTGCGGATCTCGACTAGCGCCCCGCCCATTTGTCGATAGCCTTAATCGATCACGCTCTGTCTACACACGACGTTATCCTGGCATCAGTCTCGGCGCCAGGAGTCGCAGACGGCTACCTTGTACGATCCAGATCGTCGCGCAGGCAGGCGTGCGCTCGACCGGGACCGATCGGGTACAGGCCCGGCACCGTCGTAGCGCATTCTGCGCGCGCGAAAGTGCAACGGGTACGGAACGCGCAACCCGATCACGGAGCCAGCGGACTCGTCTTGTCGCCTTTTAGCGGCCTGCGCTCGTGGCGGCGGGTGGGATTGGGAATCGGCACCGAGGCAAGCAGCGCTCGGCTGTAAGGATGCTTCTCCGCGCGCGCGAAGCAGCGTGCTGGCGCGATCTCGACGAGGCGGCCAAGATACATGACGGCGATCCTGTCCGCGAGGTACTCGACGACCACGAGGTCGTGCGAGATGAAGAGTAACGTGAGTCCGAGGTCACTCTGCAAAGCGCGCAGCAGATCGACAATCTGCGCCTGGATAGATGCGTCGAGCGCGTAGACCGGCTCCTTGGCCTGCCACTCCACCTTGGCGACCACGCGCCGTTTCCGGCTCCACGATCCGGCCTGATAGCCGAAGCTCGCATGGAACCGCTGGACATGCATGGGCGGGCGGACGGCCGACGGGGCGCTTTAGCAGGTGGGCGATGTGGCCCTGAAGAACGGCATTGGCCTTGAGGCGGATGGTGTACTTGTAGCCTTCGGCTTCCAGGTAGTCGTACAGGTCGGGCAGGGCGAAGGCGGCATCGCCCCGGAAGAACCGCCGCTTGGTCCTGTCCTGATAGCGCGCCACCACGGGTTCCAGCACCGAACGCCAGTCGTCGGCGCTGTGGACGTTGCCGGAACGCAGCTTGGCCCGCTCCAGATCGCTGAACTGGTTGAAGACGAACAGCGGATGGTAGCAGCTGCAACCGAAGTGCCCATTGTAGGCGGTGCCTTCCTGCTCGCCGTAGGTCGGGCTGACGCTCGAGTCCATGTCAAGCACCACGAGGCTGCTCGGGCGGCGGGCACGAACGGCGTCGATCCACGTCCCCGACAGGTCGGCCAGGACGGCGAGGTTGGCCTTGTCGGTCAGCACCTCGGTCTCGAAGCGCCCCATCTGGCTGGTTGACGCTGCTTCCTTGGTCACCGCCCTGCCGCCGACGATCCAGCGCATCGCCGGATCATG
>VGER01000121.1 GCA_016869235.1 Alphaproteobacteria bacterium
GAAGTCCATCGCGGGTGATCGTGCGCTGTTTGGCGAAGACTCCCCGCTCGCGATGAGGATTAACCCCTTGAATCGAGCCGAGTTTGCGCCCTTCGACGCGCGCTGCCCCCCGCCACACGGCCCAGGCCGTGCGGGATGGTCGGCCCCTGTGCGGGATGGTCGGCCCCATTGGTTGCGCCCGGCCGCGGCCAGGCTCTCCGAGAAGTCCTTCAGGTCCGTCGGCAGCATCCACAGCCACGCAAAGGGGATCGAGACCGCCATCACGAGGAACAACGCCGGCAGGATGCGGCGCGCGCGCCGCTCGTAGAACCCGAGCAGCGTGAACCGGCCGGCGCGCGCGTCGGTCAGGATCAGCGTCGTGATGAGATAGCCGCTGATCACGAAGAAGACGTCCACACCGACGAAGCCGCCGCTGAAGCGCGCGAACCCGGCATGGAACAGAATCACCGGCAGCACCGCGATGGCACGCAGCCCGTCGATCTCGCGCCGGTAGACCATGCCGGACCGCTGGTGTCTCAGCGAGGTCCCGTTCGCGTCGCGCAATGCTGCGTGTACCACTCCACGGTGCGGCGGAGGCCCTCCTCGAGCGACACCGCCGGGCGGAACCCGAGTGCTTCCAGCCTCTCGACGTCGGGGCAACGGCGCAGCGTGCTGCCCGGGAGGAGCTCGCCCGGGACGAGACGGATCTCGCGGCCGCAGGCGGCTGCGACCATGTGCGCCAAAGCGCCCATCGCCACTTCGCGCCCGGTGCCGATGTGGTAGACCCCGGGCGACTCGCCAGCGTCCAGGACGCACAGCAGCCCGCGGGTGAAGTCGTCGATATAGATGAACGCGCGGGTCTCGTCGCCGGTGCCCTGAATGGGAAAGTCCAGCACGCCGGCCGGCTGGCGGGCGGCCGCCTCGCGCACACGCAGGATGAACTGCGGAATCACGTGTTCGCGCCCCATGTCGGGCCCGTAGACGTTGTGCGGCCGGAAGATGAGCGTCCTGTCGAAGAATTTGCGGCCGTAGTTGACGGCCAGCAGCTCGCTGATGATCTTGCCGCCGCCGTACGAATAGCGGGGGTTGAGGACGTCGGGCACGCTCAGCGGCACCGTCTCGTCGGTCGGGATCTCCGGCGGCGACTGGTACACCTCCGAGCTCGAGGCGAGCACCAGCTCCCGGACGCCCTCCGCCACGCACGCGTCGAGGACGTTCATCATCCCCTTCACGCCGACTTCCAGCACCAGCTCCGGGTGTGAATAGAAGTGCTGCGTCCCGTTGATGTACGCCAGGTGGCAGACGCAATCGACGCCGCGCACCGCAGCGCGGACGACCGCTGGATCCCGGACGTCGCCAGTGATGTGCTCGATCCGGCGGCCGAGGTCGGCCAGCCGGGTGGCGGCGCCGCGCGAATCGTTGTCGAGCGTGCGCACGGCGGCATCCTGGGCGACGAGGCTGCGGACGAGGGCGCTGCCGATGAAGCCGGTGCCGCCGGTGACGAGGATGCGCTTCCCTGCGATGCGATTGGCCATGGACTTACGACACGAGCACTTGCGCCGGCAACACACGCCACATGTCGTACACGTCGACCTCCGGCGGCACGGCCAGCATCCGGTACTCCGCATGCGGCACGCCGACGATCACCACCTGCGCCCACCGGACCAGCTCGTCCTTGTCGACGAACGACGGATCGGTGGCGTGTTCGTCCGAGCAGCGGACCTCGGCGCCGTGGAAGCGCAGGATCTTCGCGAGCTTGAACGAGAGCGAGTCGCGCGTGTCGTCGATGTCCGCCTTGAATGCCATGCCGAGAATGCCGACGCGCGTGCGCGACAGATCATGGCTGCGGCGAAGCGCATCGACGATGAAGGCCGGTAGTCCTTCGTTCACCAGCATCGCCGCGTGCCCGAGGGGAAAGTTGTTGCCGCTGAACGCGAGCAGCTGCATCGTATCCTTCAGCAGGCATGGACCCGCGGCGAAACCGGGGCCCGGCAGGCTCGCCGCCCGGCCGTACCCGCGTGTCATCGCGTCCCGAATGCGGGTGAAGTCCGCGCCCAGGCTGGCGGCGATCATGAAAAACTGGTTCGCGGCGCCGAACTGAATGTAGCGCCAGGCATTGGAAAACAGCTTGGCGAGCTCCGCTTCCTCCACGTCGACGCAGATGATCTCCGGCGCGATCAGCGCGAAGAGCCGCGCGGCCGCATCGGCCGCCGCCGCCGACGTGCCGGACACGATCTGCGGCAGCTCCCGCAGCTCGCGGACCGCAAACCCTTGCGCGATGCGCTCGGGGCAATACGCCACCTTCCACTGCGGGCCGCCGCGCTCCAGCATCCGCGCGATCTGCCGGCAAGTACCGGGATAGACCGTACTGCGGATGATGATGGTCTGATCGGGGTGCAGGAGTGGTTGCAGGCCGGTGAACAACTCGGGCAGTGCGCGCAGCGTCGGGTGGAGATACTCGTCGACCGGCGTGCCGATGGCCACGATGACGTGGCGCGCGGCAGAGAGATCCTGCGCCCGGGCGGAGAAGAACAGGCGGTTGGCGCGCAGCGCCTCCTGCAGCAGCGGATCGGCGCCGTCCTCGATGAACGGCATCGTCCCCCTCTTGATCTCCTCCATGACCTCGACGTTGACGTCCTGAATGAGCACTCGCTGCCCGGCCGCCGCGAACGCGAGCGCCAGCGGCAGTCCTACATGGCCGGCGCCGCCGACGACGCAGATGTCGTAGTGATAGTCGGACATCGAGGGGTGGTCTCCTTCTAGGGGTTCAGGCATCGCTTGCGGAGCGCGAGGAAGAACACGGCAACGTGCAACGCGTGCAGGATCCGGCCGTCCGCCGCCATCGAGAGCGCTTCGGCTTCCGGTACGGTCAGGGGCGTGATGCCCCGTTCGCTCGTCCACGAACGCGCCGGCGTGACGTCCGCGGCAAAGTAGCACCACATCCGGTTGACGAGTCGGCCGACGTCGGGCGCGAGCGTCCCGATCAGCTCAAGGCGATCGGCGACCATGCCCGTCTCCTCCAGCAGCTCACGCCGTGCCGCGTCCTCAGGACGCTCGTCGGAATCGACCAGGCCGCTCGGCAGTTCGATCGTGTCGCAGCCGACTGCCGGACGGTGCTGCTGCACGAAGACGATGCGGGCGTCCCCGGTCCGCGCCACGACCGCGACGTAATCCGGCACCTCGAGGAGGAAGTACGGCTCGCCCCGCTGCGGCTCCGACACGAGCCGGCACCACGGCGACGAAAACACGACGGTACGGAGCGTCATAGTTCAGCGGGCCGGGGCACGACCCGCGGCCGCGCTTGTAGCTGGCGCACCACGACGACGATCAGCGTGACGAGGCACAAGTCCCAGGCGGGCATCGCGTAGCGGTCGCGCACGTCGAAGATGAACAGCAGCGGCACATGGGCGCAGAGCGCCGCCACCGCAACGATGCCGAGATCCGTTGCGCAGCGCCCGCGCAGCCACC
>VGER01000122.1 GCA_016869235.1 Alphaproteobacteria bacterium
CGCAGCACTCCACGTGGGTGGTCGAGGGCGATGCGACGCAACTGCCGGTGACGGCGGGAGCCGACCGTGAGGTGCTCGACCTCGACGATTTCACGTGGTCCTGGAACGCCGCGCCGCGCCGCGGCGGCGCAGCCCAGATGGTGCGCCTGACCGGCGCGGCGGCGCGCAGTGGCGTCGATGACCAACCGGCATTTTCGGAGACCTGCCGATGAACCTAGCACACAACCTCACCCAGAGCGCCTTCAAGTGGCCGCACAAGACCGCGCTGGTCTTCGAAGGCCGGCGCTGGACCTACCTGCAATGGAACCGGCTGGCCAACAAGGCGGCCCATGCATTTCGCGCCGCCGACATCGCCAAGGGCGACCGTGTCGCCTTCCTCACCTACAACCTGCCCGAGCAGGTCACCGGTTTCTATGCGCTGATGAAGATCGGCGCGGTGCCGGTGCCGATCAACTACCGCCTCGCCGCTAACGAAGTCAAGTACATCATCGACGACTCCGAGGCGAAGATTCTGGTCTTCGAGGAGGCGCTGCGCGCGCCGGTGGCGGCGATCAAGCGCGACCTCGCCGTTGAGCGTTTCGTCTACGTTGGCCCGACGCCCGAGGGCGGCGAGATACCGTTCGAGACCTTCATCGCCCCGGGCGCCGATACCGAGCCGGAGGCGCAGGTTCTCTGGCACGACCCGGCCTTCATCATGTACACCTCCGGCACTACCGGCAGGCCCAAGGGCGTGGTGCGCTCGCACCTGGCCGAGAACATGGGCAGCATGAGCATGGCGCTGGAATGCGGGTTCCGCCATGACGACGTGATCCTAAACAACAAGCCGCTGTTCCACATCGCGCAACTGCAGATCCAGTTCGTGCCCTTCGTGCAGTTGGGCGGCACCAACGTGCTCACTCGCGGTTTCGACGTCGACGAGACGCTCTCGCTTGTCGGCGCTGAGCACATCACCACGCTGCACGGCGTGCCGACCCAGATGGTGATGCTGGCGGCGGCGGACCTGTCGAAGTACGACCTGTCGTCCCTGCGCTGCGGCTTCTACGGCGGCCAGACCTTAGCCGACGATGTCACCCGCAAGTGCATGGCGTGGTTTCCGCAGTTCTTCGCCAACATCTACGGCTCCACCGAGGCCCTGGCGGTGACGACCTGCGACTACCGCGCGCATCCGGGCAAGCTCGGCAGCGTCGGCAAGGCGGCCGTCAACATGGACGTGCGCGTGATCCATGCCGACAGCCGCGACCCCGCCGACCTCGCCCCCGCCGGCGAGATCGGGCAACTGATCACGCGCGGGCCGTCGGTGTTCAGCGAGTACTTCGGGCTGCCCGAGCGCACGGCGGCGGCGTTCATCGATGGCTGGTTCTGCTCCGGCGACGCCGCCAGCGTCGACGACGAGGGTTTCATCACCGTCATGGGCCGCATGGACCACACCATCAAGAGCGGCGGCGAGAACATCCATCCTTCCGAGATCGAGAACCTGCTGTTCAAGCATCCGGGCGTCGCCAACGCGGCGGCGGTGGGGCTGCCGAGCACCAAGTGGGGTCAGGCGGTGTGCGCGGCCATCGTGCGCAGCGATCCGGCGCTCACCGCCGAGGCGCTTGACGCCTTCTGCCTGGAGAGCGCCGACCTGGCGGCCTTCAAGCGACCGCGGCATTATTTTTTCGTCGACGACATTCCCGCCAACCCGACCGGCAAGGTCGAGCGCGGCAAATTGAAGGACCTGCTCGTCGCGCGCCTGTCCGGCCCGCTGGAGTGACGCCGATGCCGGCACTGTTCATCATCCAGGCCGAAGTGTCGGGCGAGGCGGGGGCGCGCGCGCGCTATCGCGAGTACCAGGCGCGCGTGCAGCCGCTGATCGCGGCCCACGGCGGGCGCTTCCGCGCCAGCGGCGTCGGGCTCGAAGTGCTCGAGGGCGACAAGGACTCGCGGCGCCTGGTCGTCTTCGAATTCCCGTCGATGGAGGCGCTGCGCGGGTTCTGGAACAGCGCCGAGTATGCCGAGTTGAAGGGCATGCGCGCCGGCGCGGCGCGCATTGACGCCTGGGCGGTGCCAGCGCAGTGACGCGCGCATGCATGTCCCGACCACTGAAGGAAACGCCTTGACCGACCTGTTCACCCCCCTTTCGCTGGGCGATCTGGTGCTGCCTAACCGCATCGTGATGGCGCCGCTGACTCGCTCGCGCGCCACGCCGGATCGGGTGCCCAGGCCGATGATGACCGCGCACTACGTGCAGCGCGCCTCGGCCGGGCTCATCATCGCCGAGGCGACCAACGTCGCGCCGCAGTCCAATGCCTGGGAATGCGCGCCGGGCATCTTCACGTCCGAGCAGGTCGCGGCCTGGCGCGGCCTGGTCGAGGCGGTGCATCGTGCCGGCGGGCGCATCGCGCTGCAGCTCTGGCACGCCGGCCGGGTCGCGGCCGACCGCCGCGATAATCCCGAGGCGCCGCTGTCGCCGTCCGGGGTCAACGACAACCTCGATGCGATCACGGTCTGGGGCCAGGGCCCGGAGGGCCGGTTCGTCAGGCTCGTGGCGACGCCGTCGCGCGCGATGACGACGGCCGAGATCGAGGACACGATCGCCGCCTACGGCCGCGCCGCGCAGGCCGCGCGCGAGGCGGGCTTCGACGCGGTGCAACTGCACGCCGCCAACGGCTATCTGCCCAACCAGTTCCTCTCGCCGTACCTCAACCGCCGCAGCGACACCTGGGGCGGCAGCGCGGAGGGCCGCGCGCGCTTCGCGCTTGAGGCGGTGAGCACGATGCTGCCGCACTTCGCGCCCAGGAGGGTGGGCATCCGCATCTCGCCGTTCGCGACCATCAATGGCGCCCTCGACCCCGACCCGGTGCCGGCCTACACCCACCTGGTGCGCGAACTCGGCCGCCGCGGCCTAGGCTGGGTTGAATTGGCCGACTCCAATTGCTGGAGCGGGCGCTTCGACCGCGACGCCATGCTCGACCTGGTGCGCCCGGTGTTCGCCGGCCCGGTGATCGTCAATGGCGGCATCGACCCGCCCGTCGCGCAGCAGCTGGTTCAGAGTGGCCGTGCCGAAGCGGTGTCCTTCGGCCGCCTGTGGATCACCAACCCCGACCTCACCGCGCGCATCCGGCAGGGCGGGCCCTACACCGTCAAGCGCATCTCCGGGCGCCTGTACGGCGGCGGGCCGGACGGATACAATGATTTCCCAACGCTGGAGGAGGAGCGCGCCGCGCACGGACCGTGACGTCCGCGCCGCCCATGCCCGCCCGCCTCACGCACAACCCCCTGACACCCCCCGCTAATCCGCCTCACCCGCAGGTTTCATCTTGCGCCAGTCCCAAGGAGCAACCGGCTCATCGTCGGCCCATAGCCCACCGGCCAGGTGCTTGTGCAGCTGGGT
>VGER01000123.1 GCA_016869235.1 Alphaproteobacteria bacterium
TCAGGTCATTTACCCGCTACGCACCGCAGGATTCGCCGCTTTTCGCAATACAGGAAGACGCACGACGGGCCAGGCGCGGGCTATGGGCCGACGATGAGCCGGTTGCTCCTTGGGACTGGGCGGCGCTTAAGGAGGCCGACTTCGTGATCGTCGCGGTGCCGACCCCGGTGGACGCCGAAAAGAGGCCAGATCTGGCGCAACTCGTCGAGGCTGCGCGCACGGTGGGCGCGAATCTGAAGAGTGGCGCGACCGTGGTGTTCGAGTCGACGGTCTATCCCGGCGCGACCGCCGGCGTTTGCGTGCCGGCGCTCGAGCAGGCCTCCGGCCTGAAGTGGAAGGAGGGCTTCCACGTCGGCTATTCGCCAGAGCGCATCAACCCCGGCGATCGCGAGCACAGCCTGGAAAAAATCGTGAAAGTAGTCTCCGGCGATTCGGCGCAGACGCTCGAGCGAGTCGCGGCGCTCTACTCGGAGATCGTGCCCGCCGGCGTGCACCGCGCGGCCAGCATCGAAATCGCAGAGGCGGCGAAGGTGATCGAGAATACGCAGCGCGACCTCAATATCGCTCTGATGAACGAGCTGGCGATGATCTTCGACCGGCTGGGGCTGGACACCCACGCGGTGCTGGCGGCGGCCGGGACGAAGTGGAATTTCCTGCCCTTCAAGCCCGGGCTGGTCGGCGGCCATTGCATCGGCGTGGACCCGTACTACCTCACGCACCGGGCCGAGGCGGCCGGCTACAGCCCGCAGGTGATCCTCGCTGGGCGGCGCATCAATGACGGCATGGCGGAGTTCATCGCCGGCAAGACGGCCCGGCTGCTCGAGGCGCGCGGCCAGGCGCTGCGCGGTGCGACAATCAGCGTGCTGGGCCTGACGTTCAAGGAAAACGTGACCGACCTGCGCAATTCCAAGGCGGCGGACCTGTGCGCGGCGCTGGCGGGACGAGGCGCGCGCGTGCAGGTGCACGATCCAATCGCAGATGCCGCGGCGGCGAGACGGGAATACGGCATCGAGTTGCGGGACTGGGACGCCTTGCCACGCGCGGACGCGCTGATCGTCGCGGTCGCGCACCGCCAGTACCTGGAGCGCGGCGGCGCAGATTTCGCCGCCAGGCTGGCGCCCGGCGGCTGCGTGCTCGACGTGAAGGGTGCGCTGGACCTGGAAGTACTGCGCAAGCTGGGATGCGAATGCTGGAGACTTTAGTTGGACATGAAATGAGGGAAATGAAATGAAGAGAAAATCCGCGCTGGTCACCGGCATCACCGGGCAGGACGGGGCTTACCTTGCCGAATTCCTGCTGAAGAAGGGCTACGTGGTGCACGGGTTGAAGCGGCGCACTTCGCTGTTCAATACCGCGCGCATCGACCACCTGTACGAGGATCCGCACGTCAGCGGCCGCCGCTTCATCCTGCATTACGGCGACATGACCGATTCGATGAGCGTGCTGCGCGTGGTGCAGGAAGCGCAGCCCGACGAAATCTACAATCTCGCCGCGCAAAGCCATGTCGCGGTGTCGTTCGAAGAGCCCGAATACACAGCGAACGCCGATGGCCTGGGTGCGCTACGCCTTCTTGAAGCCATCCGCATTCTCGGCATGGGCAAGCGCACACGCTTCTACCAGGCCTCCACCTCGGAGTTGTTCGGCCTGGTGCAGGAAACGCCGCAAAGCGAGACAACACCTTTCTACCCGCGCTCGCCCTACGGCGTGGCGAAGCTCTACGCGCACTGGATCACCATCAATTACCGCGAGGCCTACGGCCTGTTCGCGGCCAGCGGCATCCTCTTCAACCACGAGTCGCCGCAGCGCGGCGAGACTTTCGTGACGCGCAAGATCACGCGTGCGCTGGCGCGCATCAAGCTCGGGCTGCAGGATTGCCTGTACCTGGGCAACCTCGGCGCCAAGCGCGACTGGGGCCATGCACGCGACTACGTTGAGGCCATGTGGCGCATCCTGCAGCAGAAGAAGCCGAGCGATTTCGTCATCGCCACCGGCGAGCAGCGCAGCGTGCGCGAATTCGTCGACGCGGCTGCGGCGGAATTGAAAATGAAAATCCGCTGGCGCGGCGAGGGGGCGGATGAGAAAGGCTACGACGCAAAGGGCCGGGTCGTGGTCGCGGTGGACCCGCGCTACTACCGTCCCGCCGAGGTGGAGACGCTGCTTGGCAACGCCGCCAAGGCGCGCCGGCTGCTCAAGTGGCAGCCGCGCGTGAAATTCCGCGCGCTCGTCGCCGAGATGGCGCGCGAGGACCTGCGTATCGCCGAACGCGACGAGCTGATCCGCCGGCACGGCTACCGCGCCGTCGGCGGCCGCGAATAGCATGCAGACCGGAGCGAAAATCTACGTCGCTGGCCACACCGGGCTCGCGGGATCGGCGATCATGCGTGCGCTCGGGCGCGCCGGCTACGCGAACCTCGCGCTGCGCCGGCACGCCGAGCTAGAGTTGGCGGACGGCGCGGCGGTGCGCGCTTTCTTCGAGCGCGAGCGGCCCGAATACGTGTTCCTCGCGGCGGCGAAGGTGGGCGGCATCCTCGCCAACAACAGTTACCCGGCCGACTTCGTGCACGACAACCTAGCGGTACAGCTGAACGTGATCCACGAAGCCTGGCGCCAGGGCGTGAAGCGGCTGGTGTTCCTCGGCTCCTCGTGCATTTACCCGCGCGACTGCCCGCAGCCGATGCGCGAGGCGCACCTGCTCACGGGCTCGCTGGAGCCGACCAACCGTCCCTACGCTGTGGCCAAGATCGCGGGCATCGAGATGTGCTGGTCCTACAACCGTCAGCATGGCTCGCGCTTCCTCGCCGCGATGCCGACCAACCTCTACGGCATTGGCGATAACTACGACCTGCAGAATTCGCACGTGCTGCCGGCGCTGATCCGCAAGATCCACGAGGCTAAGAAAGCCGGCGCGCCGAGCGTCACGCTCTGGGGCAGCGGCAGGCCGACGCGCGAGTTCCTGTTTAGCGACGACATGGCCGAGGCCTGCGTGTTCCTCATGCGCCTGCCGCCCGAACGCTTCGACGCGCTTATCGCGCCCGCGCAGGTGCCGCTCATCAACATAGGCGTGGGCAGCGACCAGTCGATCGCCGAGCTTGCCACGCAGGTCGCCGAGACGCTCGAATATCGCGGCGAGTTCGTCTACGACGCGAGCAAGCCCGACGGCATGCCGCGCAAGCTCATGGACTCCTCGCGCATGCTCGGCCTCGGCTGGGCGCCGCGGATGCCAATGCGCGAAGGGCTGAAGATCGCCTACGCCGACTTCCTGCGCCGCT
>VGER01000124.1 GCA_016869235.1 Alphaproteobacteria bacterium
TTGAGAGCGGCGAATCTTCGCCAGAAACCGCGTGATTGACCGCCTCTCGGGACGGCGATAACGTCGCGGATCGGGAAAAAGGTGGTTTGAAATACCTATACACGGACCGAGCGCGCCGACGTGGATGCGGCGCACATCGAGGCTTGCCGCGCGAAATTGGCGCGCCTGAACGAGCAGCGCACGGACCTCGCGGGCTGCCTGGACCGGCTGCTCGAGGAATGCGAGCGCGGCGAGAGCCATTTCAAGGTCTATCGCCAGTTCAAGATGTACAACGATCCGGCGCTCAATCCGGCGATGTACGGGGAAAAGCCCTTGTTGTAGACCGGGTCGACGATGGACAGCGCGGTCAGCGAGCGGCCGGCGCGGCGGCCGCCGTCTTCAGCGCGACGAACATACCGCGGCAATCGGTGCGGTAGTAACCGCGCGTCATCGACTGCGCGATGTCCGGGGCGAGGATGTCGAATTGCTCGGCGACGAAATCGAAACCGGCCTCGTAGAGCGCGCCGATGAGGTATTCGCGCTGGATCCAGAACGAGCGGCGGTTGTCCCAGGCGGCCCAGCGCAGCGCCTCGCGGTCCGAGAACTGCTGCTCGGTCGCGAACTCCGGGAACCAGCGCCCCGGCAGCCCCTCGTGCTCGGTCTCTTCGGATAGGTTGAACTTCTGCCGGCCCGAGACCGGCAGGCCCAGCCAGCGCTGCACGCGGTACGGCAGCCGCTCGGCGGCGTCCGCCGCGACCGCGAAATGCGTGTTCAGCACGAGGCAACGCCGTGCCGCGGCCGACAGCAGCCCGAGGAACTCGCGCGGCCGGTCCAGGTGATAGAGCAGGCCGTTGCAGAACACGATGTCGAAGGCGCCGTGCGCGGCGAGGTTCCAGGCGTCGTCCTTGACGAACGCCAGGTTCGGCAGCTTGACGCGCGCCTGCGCGTAGCGGCAGGCCTCGAGGTTCGATTCGCGCACCTCCAGCCCGAGCACCTGGAAGCCCATGCGCGCGAATTCGACCGCGAAGCCGCCCTCGAGGCAGCCGAGATCCGCGATTCGCAGCGCGGACTTGTCGCCTGGAAAAGCTGTGAGCAGCAGCTTGCGCGTCGCGACGAACACCGGATGCGCCTCCATCGACACGGCGCCGGGCTTCGTCTGCGCGCCGTCGTCCAGGCGGATGTTGTGCATGGTGAATTCGGGAGCGTTCGCGGTGGCCACGAGATGCGGAATCCTGCGCGGTGGGATCGGGCCAAAGTAGCACGGATCGACGCCGCGCATTCGGCCTTACAATAATCCGATGCAGCCCACGATTGTGCAGGTGATCCTCTGCGGCGGCGCGGGCAGCCGCCTGTGGCCGGTGTCGCGCCAGTTGCTACCCAAGCAGTTCCTGCCGCTCGTCACGGGACGTACGTTGCTGCAGGACACCGCGCTGCGCGCGCGCGCGGCCGTCGGCGACGGCGCGATCACCGTGATCTGCAACGAGGCGCACCGCTTCCTCGTGCGCGACCAGCTCGCAGAGATCGGCATTGCGGACAGCGATGCGCGCATCTTGCTCGAGCCAGTGGGCCGCAGTACCGCCGCCGCGGTCGCCGTGGCCGCACTCGACCGCGAGCAGGACGACCCGGTGCTGCTGGTGCTCGCCTCCGATCACGCGATCCGCGGCGAGGCGGCGTTCAACAACGCCGTGCGGCGCGCGGCCGAGGTGGCGCGTACCGACATGCTCGTCACCTTCGGCATCGCGGCGACGCGGCCCGACAGCGGCTTCGGCTACATCGAGCGCGGCGACGCCGTCGGCAAGACCGGCGCGTTCAAGGTCGCGCGCTTCGTCGAGAAGCCGCCCGAGGCCGAGGCCGCGCGCCTGATCGGCACCGGGCGCGCCTACTGGAACAGCGGCATGTTCGCCTTCGGCACGAAGCGCGTGCTGGACGAGCTCAATCGCCACCGGCCCGACATCCTCGCGGGCGCGCGGCGCGCGATGGCCGCCGCGAGCGACGACCTGGGCTTCCTGCGCCTCGGCAAGGAGGCCTTCCTCGCCTGCCCCGCCGAGGCAATCGACCGCGCGGTAATGGAGCGCACCGCGCTCGCCGCGGTAATCCCCGCCGACTTCGAATGGAGCGACGTCGGCTCCTGGGGCGCGCTCTGGGACCTGTCGCAGAAGGACAGCGCCGGCAACGCCGCGCGCGGCGACGTGCAGATGCAGGACACGAAGGACTCGCTCGTATTCGGCGACCGGCGCCTGGTCGCCACGCTCGGCGTCGAGGACCTCATCATCGTCGACACCGAGGACGCGCTGCTGGTCGCCGACCGCTCGCGCAGCCAGGACGTGCGGGAAGTCGTCGAGGACCTCAAGCGCGCCAACCGCTCAGAGCACATGAGCCATCGGCGCGTCTACCGCCCCTGGGGCTACTACGAGTCCATCGACGCGGGCGACCGCTTCCAGGTCAAGCGCCTGATGGTCAAGCCCGGCGCCGCCCTCTCGCTGCAACTGCACCGCAAGCGCGCCGAGCACTGGGTCGTGGTCTCGGGCCGCGCGCGCGTCACGCGCGGCGAGGACACGCTGCACCTGGAAGAAAACCAGTCCACCTACATTCCCGTGGGCACCAAGCACCGCCTGGAGAATCCCGGCACCGTGCCGCTGATGATCATCGAGGTGCAGTCGGGCAGCTACCTCGGCGAAGACGACATCGAGCGGTTCGAAGACCGTTACGGGCGCAGGTAGACTTGAGACGCGCAATAAGGGAGAAACTGGGTGTTAGCAGTCATCGGCGGTAGCGGTGTATACGGAATCGAGGGGCTGAAGGAAACCAAGTGGATCAAGGCGGAGTCTGCCTTCGGCTGCCCATCGGACGAGTTTTTGATGGGAGAGCTTGGCGGCGACTCCGAGAAATTTTGTGAACAGGGCAATCGCGCTTTGCGAGCAGGTCAATCGAGGGTAGGCTCCAGACCACGATCGTAGGGAAGAGAACGTCATGTACGGACAACCGTCAATTCCGGAGCACCATGCACGCCAGGTTGCGCACGAACGCGAAGGCAGCCATACGCGCGTTCACATCGTGGTCGGAAACCACAGGACGCACAATGGAATCTACGACATGGTCGCGATCCTTCACGATCTGCTGTCGATCGAGCGGGAGGTCGTGATCTCGTACGGTGTCTTGAACTGACCGGCTTTTTCTGTACCAGGTTGAGAGTTGTAGAGTTCAACTTGGAAGGAGAAGGCAGATGGCGAACAAGAAGTTTAGTCCGGAGCAGGCGGTGGCCAAGCTGCGGCAGATCGAGG
>VGER01000125.1 GCA_016869235.1 Alphaproteobacteria bacterium
GCCGCAGGTCGCGCCGAAGCAGGCCGTGCCGACGCCGCCCCAGGCGGCGGCCGCGCCGCAGCCCGTGGTCACCCAAACGCCGCAGCCGGCGCGGGACGTGCCGCTCACCGTGTCGGAGATGGGCGCATTCAAAGCCGCCATCGAGCGCTGCTGGTCGATCCCGGCCGGCGCGCGTGACGCCCAGAACCTCAAGGTGACGTTGCTCCTGTTCCTGAACCAGAACGGCACCCTGGCCCGCCCGCCCCAGGTGGTCGACGGGGCGCGCATGAACCGCGCCGGCGAGGAGACGTTCCGCGCCGCCGCCGAGAGCGCGATGCGGGCGGTGCAGCGTTGTGCGCCCTACCCGATGCTGCCCGCGCAGAAGTACGAAGTGTGGCGCGAGATTAATATGACATTCGATCCCAGCAAGGTGCTCGCCGGATGAAGAACAACAACAACGAGCGCGAAGCGGCCCGCTTCACACGCCGCGAAAGCTTGAAAGTGGTGAGCGGTGCGGTCGCCGGCATGGCGATCGCGGCGACGCCTGCACTGGCGCAGCGCGGACCACTGCGCATCGACATCACGCGCGGCAACGTCGACCCATTGCCGATCGCGGTGACCGACCTCTACTCCGATTCGCTCGACGGCACGCGCGTCGGGGCCAACATCACCCGCGTCGTCGCCGCCGACCTGGCGCGCTCGGGACTGTTCCGGCCGCTGCCGGCGCAGACCTTCCTGCAGCGCCCGCAAGACATGACCTTGCGGCCGCGCTTTGCCGACTGGCGCGTCATCACCGCACAGTGCCTGGTGACGGGCCGCGCCTCGGTCGAGCAGGACGGCCGCCTGCGCGTCGAGTTCCGCCTGTGGGACGTCTTCGCCGAGCAGCAGATGTCGGGACTGGTCTATACGTCGACGCCGGATGCGTGGCGGCGCATCGCGCACAAGATGGCCGACGAGATCTACGAGCGTGTCACCGGTGAGAGCGGCTATTTCGACACGCGCATCGTCTACGTGTCGGAGAGCGGCAACGCGCGCAACCGAATCAAGCGCCTGGCGATCATGGATCAGGACGGCGAGGGACATAAGTTCCTCACCGACGGCTCCAACCTCGTGCTGACGCCACGCTTCTCGCCGACCGCGCAGGAGATCACCTACCTCGCGTACGTGAACGAGCGGCCGCGCGTGTACATCTACAACATCGACACCGGACAGCAGGAAGTGCTCGGCGACTTTCCCGGCATGACGTTCGCGCCGCGGTTCTCGCCCGACGGCCGCCGCGTCATCATGAGCCTGGCGCAGTCCGGCAACACCGACATCTACACGATGGACCTGCAGACGCGCGAGCGGCGCCAGCTTACCAACAGCCCAGCGATCGAAACCTCGCCGTCCTATTCGCCGGACGGCCGGCAGGTGACGTTCAACTCCGACCGCAGCGGCGGGCAGCAGCTTTACGTCATGAACGGGGACGGCGGCGATGCCCGCCGCATCAGCTTCGCCAACAACAGCGCGCGCTATGGCACGCCGGTGTGGTCGCCGCGCGGCGACCTGATCGCCTTCACCAAGATCGACCAGGGCACCTTCTATATCGGCGTCATGCGGCCGGACGGCAGCGGCGAGCGACTGCTGACCGAGAGCTTCCTGGTCGAGGGGCCCACCTGGGCCCCCAACGGGCGGGTTCTGATGTTCTATCGCCAGGGCCGCATGAATGATGACGGCACCGGCGGGGAGGCCCAGCTGTGGTCGATCGACCTAACCGGGCAGAACGAGCGACTTGTTGTCACACCGGCTCTCGGCTCTGACCCTGCCTGGTCTCCGCTGCTTACGCCTTAGGTTTTCTCCTCCCTTATACCATTATGATAAGGTCGCTTTCCGACGTCCCCGCAAGTATCGCTATGCCTTTGGCATTGCGATACTGGTGACATGTTGGGCTTGATTGCCCCCTAGTGCACAAATTATGGTGGCGCCGCGAACACCGGCATTTTCTTTGGCCCGGGGGTAGACTTCCCCTATCGCTCGTATGCCCCTATCGGCTCAGAAAGGAATCCTGATGCGTCGTCAAATCCTGGCCTCGATCGCGGCCTTGCTTCTCGTTACCGCCTGCCAATCGCGTCCCAGCCAGACGGCCGACGCGGTGGGTGCCGGTGCGGCCGGCGGCGCTGGCGGCGGCGCTCAGCAGCAACCCGTCGCGCAGGCTCCGGCCGGCGCCGGCGGCGGCGGTGGACAGGTCGCGGCGGCGGCGCCGCGTCCGGGTGGTCCGGGTACGGCCGAAGAATTCAACCTCACGGTCGGCGACCGCGTGTTCTTCGATTTCGACAAGTTCGACCTGAAGCCGCAAGCCCGCGCCACCCTCGACCGTCAGGCGGCGTGGCTGCGCCAGTACTCGGACATTCGCGTCACGGTTGAGGGCCACTGCGACGAGCGTGGCACTCGCGAGTACAACCTGGCGCTCGGCGAGCGCCGCGCCAACGCCGTTCGCCAGTACCTGGTCGCCCTCGGCGTCGCGGCGAACCGCATCACGGTGGTGTCGTACGGCAAGGAGCGCCCGGTCGCCCTCGGCTCGAACGCGACCGCGTGGGAGTTGAACCGCCGCGGCGTCACGGTCATCCAGACCGGCGCACGCTTCAACTAACGGCATCCACCATCGGCACCCGGGAGCCTGGGCGGCCGATCATGGACGGAAAGCGAGGGGCACCGGGTAACCACCCGGTGCCCTTCTGCATTAGGTGGCGGATAGCTTGGCGGCGGGCGGCCCCAAAAACGCCCGCTTTGGGTTCGAGATTCCGCGCAAGGCTTTAGGAGCCCCGTGATGAACGTTTCTCTCCTTCGCGCACCCGTCCTTGCCCTGGCACTTCTGACGACCGGTGCGGCCGGAACCGCCGCCGCGCAGGACGCAAACCAGATCAACGCCCTGGCGCAACAGGTGCAGCGGCTGCGCGACGACCTGTCAATTCTCCAGCGGGAGATCTATCAGGGCCGCCCGCCCATTCCGCCGCCAACCGCAACGCTGCAGCAGGCGCCGGCGCTCAACACCCAGGCCGTGAACCAATTCGAGACGCGCTTGGCAACATTCGAGGAAGAGCTGCGCTCACTCGTCGGCACCATCGAGCGCATCGAACGCGGCACCGCAGAGAGCCGCGCCCGCCTGGATAAGCTGGTAGGCGACGTCGACTTCCGCCTGAACGCG
>VGER01000126.1 GCA_016869235.1 Alphaproteobacteria bacterium
ACCGCGGCCGGGCCGCGCCGCCGCCCGCCATGCGCGCCCCCCCTACTGCGACAGGAGCGGCCGCAGCTTGCGCACGAACTCCGGGTTGCCTTTGCCGAGCACTTCCCAGTAGAGCTCCTCGGCCTGCCTAGCGAATCCGGGCCCGAGGTCGACATACTTGATGCCGGCCTGGTCCTGCACCGCCTGCTGCCGGCCGTCTTCCTCGGCGCGCCATTTCGGCCACTCGCCCTCGACCCACTCGGACACGCGCGTCAGGCAGTCGCGCTGCTCGCCGCTCAGCGACTTCCACTTGTCCTGATTGACCAGGATCGCCACCGCGGCGCTGATGAAGCCCGGCCCGTAGCGGAACTTGGTGTACTTGTGCCAGCCGAAGTCGGCGATGCCGTACAACGGCCAGCCGTAGCCGTCCACCGTGCCGCGCTCCAGCGCCGTGTGCACCTCGGGCGGCGCCATGCGCACCGGCAGCGCGCCGAGGGACTTGAAGAATGCGTCGTAGATCGGCGTCGAGCGCAGGCGGAAGCCGTCGAACTTGTTGCCCTGCGCGGGTTTCAGAGTGTAGATGTGGAAGCGCACGCCGCCAAAGAGATGCGTCAGGTACTGCGCGTTCATCTTCTGGTTGTGCACTTCGTTGATCATCGCCCAGGCGCCGTTTTTCCTCTGCGCCGCGGTCTCGTTGCGCGCCACGCTGATGACATCGCCCTCGGGAAGCGCGCCGACATAGAAGTTGGGCGGGCCGTAGTGCATGTCGACCACGCCCGTCTTCAGCGCGTTCCACTGCTCGAACGACTTGATGGCCTCCGGGCCGACGGTGCTGATGCTGACTTTCCCCGTGCACAGGCGGTTGACCTCGTCCGTAAAGCGGGCGAAGCCGATGACGAACACCGACTTCACCGGCAGGAATGCCGCCGCCTTGAGTTTCGCCTCCTGCGCGCCAGCCCCGGTTGCCACCGCACCCAGCACAGTGGCGCCCACTACGGCTGCGATTCTCTTCTTCATGGACCGTTTCCCTCCTTGGTTTTCCGTGTGAGTCTATCGGTTGACCCCGGCTGCGGCAAGAGCTTCAGGTGCGCATACAGGCCCGCGAAGCGGCCGACCAGTTCGCGCTAGTACGCGGTGAGCTCGCGCCCGCGCCAGTCGAAAAGCCCCTCGCCCTCGCGCGCGCCCCGCTTGTCTTCGCGCATCAGGCGCTCGACAATCGCGGGCGGTGCGTAGCGCGGCGCATCGAGGGCGCGCGCCATCACGCTTGAGGCTAGTAGAGGATGTCGAGGCCGCCGTAGTCGATGAATACGCACATCCCCATCGCCGTGTAGCGCGGACCGAACCCGGCGCGCACGGCGCGGTCGATATCCTCGGGCGTGTCGACGCCCTCCTCCACAAGCCGCGCCGCTTCGTTCATTGCCGCGGCCTGCAGGCGCGGCACAATGAAGCCGGGCGAGGGTGCCCAGCGCACCACCACCTTGCCCGCGGACTCGAGCAGGTCCTTCAGTGCGGCAAAGGTCGCCTCCGCGGTGGTACGCGCCGGACTCACTTCCACCAGCGGGATCAGGTAGGCCGGGTTGAGGAAATGGGCGTTCAGGAAGCGCACGGGCTGCGCGACCAGGGCGGCGAGCGCGTCGGTATCGAGCGACGAGGTCCTCGAGGCGACGATGGCATCGGGCCGCAGTTGCGCGCAAGCGCGGGAAAAGGCGTCGCGCTTGGCCTCCAGCGTCTCGGTCACGCCCTCGAAGACGAAGTCGGCCAGCGCGAGGACGGCCGGCGCCTCCTCGAGCGGCAGGACGCGGATGCGGGCAAGGATCGCCTGCCGCTGCGCCTCGTCCAGCCAGCCCAGGTCGCGCAGCAACGCGGGGATGGCCGCGATCTCGGCGCGCGCTGCTTCGCGCAGGCGGGCACCCGCAGCCGCTTCGCGCGGCTTGAAATCGATGATGTCGACGCGGTAGCCGGCGTAGGCGAACACATGGCCGATGCCGCGGCCCATGCGCCCGGCACCGAGCGCCGCGATGCGCGTCGCAATCCCTCCCGCAGCAGCCGGCGCATGTCCTCGCGCCAGTGGCGTGCAAGGCCCAGCGCCTCCAGCGTGCGCGCGCCGGCGCCCAGATCGCGCCCAAGCACCGCCGTGCCCAGCGCGAGCAGCCCCCGGGCCACCGGGCAGGGCACGCCGGCCCGGGCACAGACCGAGGCGAGGAAAGCGAGCCCCATCTGGACGTCCTCGCGCATGTAGCGGTGCTCCGCGAGCACGATCCGCTCCTTCCAGTCACCGGAGTCGGTGAGCTTTACGTGCACCCGGGGTCCGTACATCCATTCGTCGCCGTCTTCCCGGTAGTGGTCGGCGAGCGGGAAATGCGACGCCGCGTAGCCGAGCGCGACCAGTGCTGCGATGCGCTCGGCATCCAGCGCGTCGGTCACGCGGCGGATCGAGGGCTGGGTGCCCTCCTTGTGGATGTCCCAGCGCTCGAAATGCTCCAGGGGACCGGCGTTCATGGAAATGAGCAGCGGATGGATCACCTGTCCTGCGTTCATGAGCGCAGCCGACAGCGCGTCCTCGACCGGCTCGACCGCGGGGAAAGCCGCCTTCAGCACAGCGAACGCCGTGGCGTGCTCGCGCGCCGGGAATACCCCGGTCGGCAGGCGGGTGGCCCGGGCGGTGATCGCAACCGTGGCGGGACCGTGCTTGCGCGTGAGCCAGGGCAGCGTACTGGTCTCCGCCATCGCGAAGCTTGCGCGGCTGCCTGACTCGCGCATCAGCCGCGCCATGGCGTAGCTGCCGAACGTGCCCGGGGCGTGGAACAGGACCTAGCCGTCGGCGAGGTGCGGCGCGAGCCGCCGCGCGTTGTCGGCCTGCGTGAACGCGGGATCCGGCATGAACACGGGCTCGGCGCCGCGCACAGCCTCGGCCAGCTCGGCACAGGTACGCGCGATGCGGACCTGCCTCGTTCCCGTGGCGTCCTTGAGCTCGACGTCCTGCCGCAGCGACGGCGCGTCGCGGCGCCTGCGGCGCACCTCGTAGCCCTTCTCACCGAGATCGGCCGCCGCTGCCAGCGCGCCATTGCCGCCGACGAGAACCGCGATGCGAATCTGGTAATCTTACCCGCATGGAGCGCTCCTTCCGCGACGAGGTCGAGAAGCTCAAGCTCGGCGAG
>VGER01000127.1 GCA_016869235.1 Alphaproteobacteria bacterium
GCAGCGCAAACGCGATCTGCTCCTCCGGGAACCTGGCCTTCTTCATCGTCTCGGGCTCCCCTGGTTACATCGTTAACCTTGCCCAAAACTCACCTTCACGCCGGAGGAGAAAACAGGGAGGACGTCAATGTCCGATTAGCCTCCCGCTCGTGACACCACGCCTGCACACGAAAGTCACCATCGGGCTTGCGAACGATGCCACGGATCGTAACGCGGCGATAACTGTGTTCGCCCTTAGCGTTCTGGTAGAAGAGAAATGCCAAATCAGAAAAGTGCTCGATTGAGTCGTCTTCGACCACTTCGTCGTCGTTCGCAGGAAGCAAGACCGGCCGCGGCGGTGGCGGTGGCGCTTCCGCGACCGTGCGCTTCGCCTCTCCGCGATCGCGGAGAACGGCCGCTAGAAATGACCCCAGACTGTTGTCCTGCATCTGTACGCCCCCCGCAACAGATCACTGACGACAAGATTATCTAATGTCACGTCCGGCTCGTAGTGCGCCGTTTCACAGTGCTCGGAACGGGCCTGATGCTTCGACAAGCTCAGAATGAGGGCTTTTCTTTGTGCGTGGATGGCCGGATCAAGTCCGGCCATGACGACAAGAGGAAGACCGGGATTGCTTCGTCGCTTGTTCTCGTCGCAATGACAGGCTCGCTTGTCCGCGGGAGCGACTCGCACCGACACCCCCACCCTACCCTCCCCCGCAAGCGGGGGAGGGGAAAGACGTGTCGCGCGTCAGCGCGACGCCGATCCCGTATTAGACGAGCTGGATCTCCGCGACCTGCGGGCCCTTCGGTCCGCGGCCGACGCGGACGCGCAGCGGTTGGCCGGGGAGCAGCTCCTCGATGCCGACGCGGCGCAGCGCCTTGACGTGGATGAAGACGTCGGGCGTGCCTTCGCCGCGGGTGACGAAGCCGTAGCCCTTCTCGATGTTGAACCACTTGGCGGTCGCCTCGAAGAACTCGCCTTCGGGCTCGACCTGGGGGTACTCGGCGTCGCGCGCGGCGCGCACAGGAACGGCGATAGCGGTACTCGTGTCCACCAGGAGAACACGTACCGCCTGCAACCCCTTGGGTCCGCGTACGGCCTCACACCGGACCGTCGCGCCTTGCTCAACCCCGTCGTGTCCGGCCTGCCTCAGCGCGGAGTGGTGGATGAAGACATCTCCGGGCATCCCGTCCGGAGTGATGAATCCGTACCCCTTGACCGCGTTAAACCACTTGACCTTACCAAGGATCTCAAACGCTTCCTGGCGGACCTCGACGGAGCTCTCCTCCATCACGCCCATCACTGGGCTCCGTTCTCCCTGGCCACTCGCCCAACAATTCCCACCCCAGGGTGAACCAAAATTCTGACACAAGAGCGGGAGCGCCACAATCGGAGCGCGACTTCCGGAACACCCGGGTGTAGCGCGGTTGCAACCGCTTTTCGCTAGCTGCGCACGTCCCACCCACGGACGCCGGGCGCGGGAGCAACACCAGGGGTTGTGGCGGCGGGCGCGAGGCGCAGCACCGCGTAACCAACTACGGCGCTCAGCAGCGAGCCGGTGAGCACGCCGAGCCGCACCTGGTTGGTGAGCGCGGGATCGCCGGGGAACGCCAACAGCCCAATAAAGAGACTCATGGTGAAGCCGATGCCGCACAGGACGGCGACGCCGTAGACCTGCGTCCAGGTGGCGCCGGCCGGATGCTCGGCGACGCGCAGCTTCACCGCCAGCCACACCGAGGCCAGCACGCCGACCTGCTTGCCGAAGAACAGGCCGGCGGCGATGCCGAGCGGGATGGGCGCCAGCAGGCCGGCGAGCGACAGGCCGGCCAGCGATACGCCGGCATTGGCGAAGCCGAACAACGGCACGATGAAGAAGGCGTTCCACGGGTGCAGCGCGTGGGTCAGCGCCAGCATGGGCGAGTCGCGGCGCTCCTCGGGCGTGTCGGCGACGCGGTCGGGCACGCCGAGCGGGATCGCCATCGCCAGCAGCACCCCGGCGATGGTGGCGTGGATGCCGGAGTTGAGCACCGCCAGCCACAGGATCACCCCGACCAGCAGGAACGGCCACAGGCGCGTGACGTTGTAGATGTTGAACAGCGCCAGGAGCGCCATGCAGCCGGCGGCGAGCACGAGCGACGGCAGCGACAGCTCGCCGGCGTAGAACAGCGCGATGATCAGGATGGCGCCGAGGTCGTCGATGATGGCGAGCGCCAGCAGGAACACCTTGAGCGACAGCGGCACGCGGCTGCCCACCACCGCCAGCACGCCGACGGCGAAGGCGATGTCGGTGGCGGAGGGAATCGCCCAGCCGCGCAGCGTCGCCGGCGCATCCCAGTTGATCGCCGCATAGATGGCGGCGGGCGCCGCCATGCCGGCGGCGGCGGCGATGAGCGGCAGCGCGGCGCGGCGCCAACTGGCGAGCTCGCCCTCGAGCATCTCGCGCTTGATCTCCAGCCCGACCTGCAGAAAGAAGATCACCATCAGGCCGTCGTTGATCCACCACTCGAGCGGCAGGTGTGCGCGCGGCACCGGCAGGCTCATGTGCAGGAAGGCGAGGTACGCCGGCGCCAGCGGCGAGTTGGCCCAGACGATGGCGACGATCGCCGCGGCGAGCAGGACGATGCCGCCCGCCGCCTGGAGGCGCAGGAACTCCTGCAGGGTGGCGATCATCGCCTGGAGCGGAGGCCGCGCCTGATTGTTGCTCATTGCAGCCGTCCTCCGGCGGTGGTGGCCGAAAGGAGATACACTACGGGATGGCCGCCGCGCTCCTGCAAACTGTGGCCGTACTCCTGGCGCTGGTGGTGCCGGTCGCCGCGGCGGCACAGGACCGTCCCGCCGAACATCCCCTGGCCGGCCGCATCTGGGACGTGCGGGGCGAGCGCTTCGTCAGCGAGGACGAGCTGATCGCCGCCCTGCAGGGCGCGCGCTACGTGCTCCTGGGCGAGTCGCACGACAACGCCGAGCACCACCGCCTGCAGGCGCGGGTGGTGGAGCGCCTGGCGCGCACCGGCCGCAAGCCGTTCGTCGCCTTCGAGCAGATGGACGCCGGCCAGCAGGCGGCGCTCGACGCGCACCTTGCCGCGGGCGGCGACGCGGCGGCGCTCGCCGCGGGGC
>VGER01000128.1 GCA_016869235.1 Alphaproteobacteria bacterium
TTAGCCTGTCGGCCAGAGCCGCAACGCCGCAAGGTCCGCGGCGGTGTGTTCCCGGAGGTCAGCCATGGCGCAGTCTACTCCACTGTTCGTCGGTCTTGACGTCCACAAGGATTCCATCGCGGTCGCGCACGCCGCCGGCGGCAGCGCCGAGCCACCCGTGTTCGTCGGCGCCATTGGTCCGCGTCAGGCGGACATCGATCAGTTGCTGCGACGCCTACAAGGCAAGACGAGCGCGCTCACGTTCGCCTATGAGGCCGGGCCGTGCGGGTACGGGCTGCATCGGTACTTGACGGGCAAGGGCGTGGCCTGCCAGGTCGTCGCGCCATCGCTGATCCCGAAGAAGCCGGGTGACAAGGTGAAGACCGATGGGCGCGATGCCGTTGAGCTCGCGCGGTTGCTGCGCTCCGGCGATCTCACCGCCGTCTATGTGCCGTCGGTGGAAGACGAAGCCCTCCGCGATCTCTGTCGCGCGCGAGATGCGGCACGCGTCACCGGCAAGGACGCCAAGTTGCGGTTGAAAGCGTTCCTGCTGCGCCTGGGGCGGCACTACGTCGGGCGCGCGACGTGGAACGACGCCCATCGCCGGTACCTCGCGAAGGTCGTGTGCCCGACGCCGGCGCAGCAAATCGTCTTTCAGGAATCCGTGCGGTCGGTCGATGAACAGGTCGACCGCCTGCAGCGGCTCGAGGGCGAACTGCTCGAGCGCGCGCCCGCGTGGCGTCTCTATCCGGTCGTCCAGGCGCTCCAAGCCTTACGCGGCGTCCAATTCCTCACCGCGATCACCGGCGTGGCCGAACTCGGCGATCTCACGCGCTTTGACAACCCGCGCCAACTGGCCGCCTTCGTCGGCCTCATTCCGTCGGAGTACTCCAGTGGTGGGTCGCGGCGCCAGGGCGGAATTACCAAAGCGGGCAATGGGCGCGCGCGGCGCGCCTTGATCGAGGCGGCGTGGGCCTACCGCCATCCGGCGAAGGTGTCGGCGCACATCCAGACCCGCATCGACCACCTGCCGAAGCCGCTCCAAGACCTCGGGTGGAAGGCGCAGGTCCGGCTCTGTAAACGCTTTCGTCGGCTCACCGCGCGCGGCAAACACCCCAACGTCGCCGTCACTGCGATCGCGCGTGAGTTGATCGCGTTCATGTGGGCCATTGCGCGGGAGGTCCCCGTACCGGCCCGATAGGCTCAGCCAGGGGCGGAGGAGGGGCGGCGGCCCCGATTGTGGCGTAGCCCTCGACGACGTTAAGAGGCGACTTCGGTCGATCCTCGTGCCTAGACCGAGGCAGGCGCCAGGACGGATCACAGTACGGTGGTACCCAATCCACGGATATCAGCAGGATCAGTCGTCGGCAGTACCGGTCCCGCCTCTCCTCCACTCCTGGCCCGTTCCGGCTCGGCCGCCTGCGCGGACCGCTCAATGGGTGGGCGGTCTGCTCGGCGGCCTCGACGCGACAGCCATTCGGTCGTGATCGTGGACCCGATCGAGCTGGCAGGGAGAGCTGCGTCCTACTTGACGGGAGAAGTCATATCAACGCTCGCGCTCAGCCGCGAGCCGCGCGCTGACGCCGTCGCGATTTCGTTCGCGGCTTGCGGGCGCGGCTCGTCGGCTGCAGCGCGGTGTTAGCTTGCCCCTTCGACAGAGGCAATTCATCACCGGGCATTGGGGCCACGTCCGGTACGCTCGCGAGAACGCGGTCGAAGAGCGCGGCGCTCCCTCGACGTCCGCGCTCGGCCAGGTAGTCGATCGTGAGCAGGGCCGCCGTCTTTTCGGCCACGGCCATCGAGATGAACTGGTTGATCGACACATCGTCGCGCTCCGCCAGTTCCCGAATCTTGCGATGCAGCGACTCTGGCAACCGCAAGCTCAACGTACTCATGACGACTCCTCAAGTTGTGCCAGGAACTCGGCTGGCGTCAAGACACGCGGCTGAAAGCGAGACACGCCAACGAAATCCCGAACGTTGTGCGTCACGATGGCCTCACAGTCGGCGGCCACCGCCAACTCCAGAACGAATTCGTCACGTGGATCGGGTAGAGCCGGTCGCCACAGAAAATGAACCTGTTGCCGGTGGGCAACGCTGCAGAGGTAGTCAACGAGGCCTTCAGCCTCCTCGCGTTTCAGACCCAGTTCTCGCGCGTGACGAACCAGCACAACCTCGTACTCGAGAGCCAACGGCACTGACAGGGCGATGTCGAATCGTTTCTGTCGTAGGAGTTCCAACAGTCGGAACGACGCGCCTCGTCGCGACCTGAAACCAGCCACGAGGACGCTGCTGTCCAGCACGACCCGCCGCACGCTGTAATGGTATCAGATACAATACCGATTGTCGTTGTGGTGTGGGCCAGGCAAGCTAACTAGCATTGATTGGACGGAGGGGCGCCAGGCGGCTAACGCCATGACGCACGCCGCCGATGATCGCCCGTAAACCCTTGATCGGCGGGATGCTAGCACGGAGGTGGCCGGGTGAGCCAGGCCGCGTTGGCCGCGAGGCCGAAGTCGCCAGAACGGTGCCGCGCCAGGATGTACGCAGAAACGTCAGCGGGTTGCCGAACGTGGCAGCGCCTCCCCGTTAGGGCCCTGGCCGGAATAAGGTTGCCGACTCCCGGGCGGCGAGGCGCCCGGATCGCTAGTGCAGCGCAGGCGAGATGGCGTCAAGGGATCGCGGTCGAGGCGGGTGCAGCCGCCAGGCGGCGCGACGAGGAATACCGCCTGTATTGCGAGGAGCGCCAACGTCGCGGATGCGCCTGCCTCGGCCGCGAGGATTGATGCGATCTCGCCTGCGCTGCACTAGGCGCGAGGGGGGAGCAGGCCGGGTGCCTGTGACCGACGAGCAACTCCGCGAGGCGGGATGCATCGTCGGCCGAGATGGCAGCCCTATTTCGGCCAGGGTCCTTAGAGCCGATCCTAAAACACTCATGCCTGCTGCCAGGCGATGAGCGC
The DNA here is from genome assembly GCA_016869235.1 of Alphaproteobacteria bacterium. Lineage (GTDB taxonomy): Bacteria > Pseudomonadota > Alphaproteobacteria > UBA2966 > CAIVPW01 > CAIVPW01. The sequence continues at coordinate 2,939 of VGER01000128.1, forward strand.
GCATCCGAGGTGTACGAGGGCGAGGTAGTTCGCGCCCTTCCGTTCCCACCGAATGAGCAGGCCACGGAAC
>VGER01000129.1 GCA_016869235.1 Alphaproteobacteria bacterium
TGAGCCACCTGCGCCTCGAGGCGATCGATGCGCCGCGCCACGTCGCCGGTCGGTGCCGGTGCGGCCGCGGCCGGAGCTGCTGCCATTGCGGGAGCCGCGGCCGCCGGCGCTGCGGCGGCCTGTGCGTGCTGGGCGTGCGCGTCCGGCTTCATGTCGGACGCCGCCATCGCCGGCAGTTTGCGATCCGGCGCCTGGGCGAGATCGAAGGAAACCAGCTCCTTCTTCTCGTAGGGCGGCTGGTTGGCGCGCTCGCGGGTGCGGAGCGCGAAGGTCATGATGTCGGGAACGTAGTAGATGGTCTCCAGCACCTCGCCGCGCTGGCAGGCGATGCGCCAAGTCTGGAAGGTGCCGGCCTTGACGGTCATCGGCTCCTTGTTGACGACGGTGCAGGAATTCTCCGCCTGCCATCCGTCCGGCAGCTTCTCGGACACACCGGCGACCTGGAACTTGATGGTCTTGCCGGTCTCCAGCGGGAACAGCTTGGCCGGATCGCCGAAGATCTGCTGGTTGCCGGCGCCGAGGCGCGGATCGCCCGACCACGAGATCGGCGGCGAGATCACGTCCGCGGCCTGCACCCAGCTGACGCCACGGTCGTTCTGCCAGGTGGCGCGGGGGCCGGCGAAGCCGGTGACCTGCTCCTTCACCTGGACGCCGTTGTCCTCGAAGGTGAAGGTGTCGCCCATGGCGAGGCTCGGCAGCATGGGCGCCGGCTCGGAGGGCGGAGCCGCGGAGCTGCTGCTGCCGCTGCCCGTCAGGCGGGCGCATCCCGACAGCGCCAGCACGGCGAGGCCCAGTCCAGCCCAGCTTCCAATCGACCGTCGCCGCATCCCGCCCATGGGCGCCTCCTGTCGCAAACGCACCAAGCGAAACCCCTTGCCGGAAAGTCCCTGCAAGCGGCACATCTGTCAAGAAAGCCCTCGCCCTGGAGGAGAGCCGAGCCATGTCCCAGCGCCTGACCGAACGGGCGAGCGGCGTCTACGTGATCTCCGCCACTCCCTTCGCCGAAGACGGAAGCCTCGACCTCGGCTCGACCGACCGGCTGATGGATTTCTATCTCGGCCATGGCGTCGATGGCGTCACGCTGCTTGGCATCATGGGCGAGGCGCCGAAGCTCACGCAGGAGGAGAGCCTCGCCTTCGTCGGCCGCGCGCTGAATCGCCTGCAGGGCCGGATTCCCGCGGTGATCGGCGTCTCCGCGCCCGGTCTGCAGCCGATGGCGGCCTTCGCGAGAAAGGTCATGGATCTCGGCGCGGCGGGCGTGATGGTGGCGCCGACGCCCGGCCTCAAGGGCGACCGCGGCGTCTACGATTACTACGCCCAGGTGTTTCCGCTTCTCGGCCCGTCAATCCCGGTCGTCCTCCAGGACTATCCGCAGTCGACCGGCGTCCACCTCGACGTCGACACCTTTCACCGCCTCGTCGATGCCTTCCCGCAGCTGGTCATGTTGAAGCACGAGGACGCCCCGGGCCTGGGCAAGCTCAGCCGGATCCGAACCGAATCGGCTGCCGCGAAACGCCGTCGGGTCAGCATCCTGATCGGCAACGGCGGCCTGTATTACATCCAGGAGCTGCAAAGAGGCGCCGACGGCGCCATGACCGGCTATGCCTATCCCGAAATGCTGGTCGGGGTGCATCGGCGCTTCTCGGCCGGCGACCATGACGGGGCGGAGGACCTCTACGACGCCCACCTGCCGCTCCTGAAGCATGAGCAGCAGGTCGGATTTGGGCTTTTGATCCGCAAGGAAATCCTGCGCCGGCGGGGGGCCATCGCCTCGGCCAAGGTCCGTGCGCCGGGCGGTCAGCTCTCCGCGCTCGACCTGGCCGAGATCGACCGCCTGACCCAGCGGCTGGAGCGTCGGCTGGCGGCGATGCCGGCTCTCCGGGCTGTGGCATAGCTGCCACCTGGGAAGATGAAATGCCCCCTGTAACAGGAATGTCCCTTGGCGTAAGCTGCTGAATGCTTGATTTTGAACGGCGAATTGGCTTGGGGAAGAGCTCCAACGACAATTGACGTGGTCGAAGGCGGCCGGGGGCGTCTTGCCGCGGCCGCTCAGCAACTGACTGGAGGAGGATAACAATGAGGCGTTTGTCTCTGGCTCTCGCCGTGGCGACGCTCGGCGTGAGCAGCGCTGCGATGGCGCAAGGCTATACCGGCTGGTACGTGGGTGCCCGTGGCGGCGTGAGCTGGCTCGAGGACTACTCGCACCCGGTCGCCGGGACCAACACCAATTTCGAGTTCGATCGCGGCTGGGCCTTGAGCGGCAACCTCGGCTACGGGTTCGGCGGTCCCTTCCGCCTCGAGTTCGAGCTCGCGCATCGCACGAACGAGATCGACACCATCTCCCAGGGCGGCGCGCGGCTCGCCGGCGCCACCGGCGACATGAAGTCGCTGGCCGGCATGATCAACGGCTTCTTCGACATCGCGACCGGTACCAACTTCGTGCCGTATGTCGGCGCCGGCCTCGGTTACGCACGCGTCTCGGCGGACGGCATCACCGCGACGGGCGGCGGCGTCACCAACAGCGATGACGACAACGTCTTCGCCTATCAGGGCATCGTGGGCGCCTCCTATTGGTTCACGCCCGAGGTCGCGCTGACCGCCGACTATCGCTACTTCGCCACCCAGGATCCGAGCTTCCGCCTGTCGAACGGCGCCTCGGTCGAGGGCGAGTACCGGACCCACAACGTCATGGTCGGTCTGACCATCCGGTTCCCGGAACCGCCGCCGGCGCCGCGCGCGCAGCCGGTTGCCGCACCGCCTCCGCCGCCCCCGC
>VGER01000130.1 GCA_016869235.1 Alphaproteobacteria bacterium
AACTGCTAGCTCCTGCCGGGGATCCAGTTGGTGCCGGCGAGCGGCACCTGCGCCATGGCGGCCGCCTCCACCGTCAGCGCGACGAGGTCCTCCGGCTCGAGGTGGTGCACGTCCTGCTTGCCGCACGCCCGCGCGAGCGTGGTGAGCTCCATGTTGAGCGTCTTGAGGTAGTTGCGCACGTGCCGCGCACCGACCGCGGGCTCCAGGCGTTTCTCGAGCTCCGCGTCCTGCGTCGTCACGCCGACCGGGCAGCGGCCGGTGTGGCAGTGGTGGCAGGTGCCGGGCGTTACGCCGAGCTCCTTGTAGTCGGGCAGAGCGGAGTGGAAGGCGCCGTCCTGCCAGTAGTGGCCGTGGTTGCAGCCGAGCGCGAAGAGCATCCCCTGGCCGATCGACACCGCGTCGGCGCCGAGCGCGAGCGCCTTGGCGACGTCGGCGCCGGTGCGAATGCCGCCGGAAACGATGAGCTGCACCTTGCCGCGCATGTCGAGCTCCTCCAGCGCGCTCACCGCCTGCCGGATCGCGGCTAGCGTCGGGATGCCGACGTGCTCGATGAAGGTGGTCTGCGTCGCCGCGGTGCCGCCCTGCATACCGTCAATCACCACCACGTCGGCGCCCGCGTGCACCGCGAGCTTCACGTCGTAGGCGACGCGCGTGGCGCCGAACTTGACGTATATCGGCTTCTCCCAGTCGGTGAGCTCGCGCAGCTCGTTGATCTTGATGACTAGGTCGTCCGGTCCGGTCCAGTCCGGGTGGCGCGAGGCCGAGCGCTGGTCCACGCCCTGCGGCAGCACGCGCATCTTCGCCACGCGCTCGTTGATCTTCATGCCGAGCAGCATACCGCCGCCGCCGGGCTTGGCGCCCTGGCCAACCACTACCTCGATCGCGTCAGCCTTGCGCAGGTCGTCGGGGTTGAAGCCGTAGCGCGAGGGCAGGCACTGGTAGACCAGCGTCCTGGAGGAGCGGCGCTCCTCCTGCGTCATGCCGCCGTCGCCGGTGGTGGTGGAGGTGCCGAGCTCGGTCGCCGCGCGCCCGAGCGCCTCCTTCACGTTCGCGGAGAGCGAGCCGAAGCTCATGCCGGCGATGGTGATCGGGATCGCGAGCTCGATCGGCTTGCTTGCGAAGCGCGTACCAAGCACTGTCTTCGTGTGGCATTTCTCGCGATAGCCCTCGAGGGGATAGCGCGAGAGCGACGCGCCGAGGAAGACGAGGTCGTCGAAGTGCGGCACCTTGCGCTTAGCGCCGAGGCCGCGGATCTCGTACAGGCCGGTCGCGGCCCCGCGCTGGATGTAGTCGATCATCGCGCGATCAAAAGTGGCGCTTTCCTCCTGCTGAAGCCGCTCAGTATTCTTGGTTTGCATCGGCGTTCCAGTTGTAAAGGCTGCGCATCGAGGCGACGCGGCGGAAGTCTTTCGCTTTACATTTGATATTTGCATCGAAAAGAAGCTTTTCCACCGCCGCGTAATCCTCGGGTTTCATCGGCTCCTCGTGCGCGTCGGCGCCGAACGACTTCACGCTGCCGCGCACGTAGATCACCGCCTCGTAGAGCGAGTCGCCGAGGGCGTCGCCGGCGTCGCCGCACACCACGATGCGGCCGGCCTGCGCCATGAAGGCGGAGTAGTCGCCGACGCTGCCGCCGACCACGATGTCGATGCCCTTCATCGAGATGCCGCAGCGGAGCGAGGCGTCGCCGTCGATGACGAGCATCCCGCCGTGCGCCGCCGCGCCGGCGGCGACCGAGGCGAAGCCCTTCACGTGCACCCGGCCCGAGCTCATGCCTTCCGCGACGCCCGGTCCGGCGTTGCCGTGGATCGTCACCGCGGCCTGCTTGTTCATGCCGGCGGCGTAGTACCCGGCATGGCCCTCGATGTCGATCTTCACCGCCGCGTCGACCCCGACCGCGATCGAGTGCGCGCCGTCGGGATTGAGCACGCGCACGCGCGTGGCGCCGTTCAGGCGCTTGTGCAGGTAGTCGTTCAGCCCGCGCACGTTTTTCTTGCGCAAGTCGAACTGCAGCACCGCCTCTAGGCGCTCCATACGTACATCTCCTCGGGCTTGGGCTCGAACAGGCTGGCGTGCTTGATGTCCGGCAGGTGCGCGAGCGAGCGGAACTCGGAGGAGATCGCGACGTACTCGTCGTTCTCCGCCACCACCGCCGGCTTGCACGAGAAGGCGTCGCGCACGATGGCGAGCGCGTCCTTCGTGCCCATCAGGAAAGTATAGAAGCCGTCGAACTCCTGGAAGCCCTTCTCCAGCGCCTGCTCGAGCGTGTCGCCTTCGCGCATGCGCCACTCGAGGTAGCGCGTCGCGCCCTCGGTGTCGTTGTCGGTGTCGAACTCGACGCCGCGCGCCTCGAGCTTGCGCCGGATGCTGAACGGGTTGGAGAGCGAGCCGTTGTGCACCAGGCAGAAGTCCTCGCCGGCGGTGAACGGATGCGCGTGCGCCGGCGTCACCGCCGACTCGGTCGCCATGCGCGTGTGGCCGACCACGTGCGAGCCGCGCAGCTTGTCGAAGCCGTAGCGCTTCGCGATGTCGCCCGGCAGGCCGGTGTCCTTGTAGAGGTCGATCGAGCGGCCGACGGAAAGGATGTGCACCCCGGGACAGTTCGCGGCGATCCACTGCCTAGTCCTGTCGACATCAGCGGTTTTCAGGATGGCGTGATTGCCTTTCACCGTGAGTGACCCTTTTGCTTTCTTCCCGAAACCCTT
>VGER01000131.1 GCA_016869235.1 Alphaproteobacteria bacterium
CGCGTGGCCCCAGCGCAATGCGGTAGGTGCAACTGGCTGCCTACAGGGGCCTGAGCAGGTTGTCGGGGTCCAGCTCGGAGAGCTAGCTCAGGAGCCCAGGCCGTGCGGGATGCTCGGCCCCGTTGCAGAGCCGTTCTGGGCCTAGGGGGATCAGGCCGCCTGGAAGAGGGCCAGCGGGCGCGCTCTTTACCAATAGCGGCTCGTGTGGCGACATAAGCTGCATTGTGCGCCGTCAAACCGGGACCGGGGAGCGGCAGAATGGCCAAATCGTGCGGTGCAGCGCAGCCTGGGGCGGATAGATTTTCCTATCCGTTGGTGGAACAGAGCGCTACCGCGGCCGACAGCCTGCGTCAGCAGGCCCAGCGGCTGGTGCAGGCGGTGGCGGTGTTCCGCGTGACGGCGGCCTGAGTTCACCGGCTTGCTGCCGCGGCTCCGCTTCGCGGCCCTGGCCATGAAGCCCGGCACCCAAGGGCGCTGAAAAACGTCCCTGAGACCTGGGAGCGACGGCGCAGCTACGGCGCTGTCAGCAAGCACCATCCGCCGCCGACCTCCGGGGTCGGCTGAGGGAACGGCGGCAAGCAGGGCGCGCGTGTAGGGATGACGAGGCCGGGAGAACACCTCTCCGGCCGGCCCCGTCTCGACCAGCCTGCCGAGATACATGACCAGCACGCGGTCGCAGAGCAGGCGCACCACGTTCAGGGAGAAGGCAAACCCCATCCTTGCCGCGACCGGACCGGCGCGCGTCGTCGGCGTGCCGACGCCGGACCTGAGATCCCTCATCGCCGCGCTTTCGCTGGCGCGTTCGGCCATCCGCTCCGACGGTGGCGCGATGCACCTCGCGGCGGCGTTGGCGAAACCCGTGGTCGCGCTGTTCTGGGATTCCCCTGTGGAGCGCTGGCGCCCGTGGGCGGCCGCACCAGGTCCTCCGACCCGGCAGCGGCGATCTCGCCGACCTAGCGCTCGACGCGGTCCTCGCTGCGCAGGCGGAGCTCGCGGGCGTAGGATACGGCGAGGATGGCGCCCAGTAGCCCGATGAAAGCATAGAAGAGCACCCATTCCGGCACGCCGGCCATCCAGCCGAGGATGCCGAATCCACCGCAGGCCGTGGCGGTGGCGATGATGCTCCAGGCAGTCGCCTGCACGGACCAGCCCCGGTCGACCAGGAGATGGTGCAGGTGTTCGCGATCGGCGGAGAACAAGCCGGTGCGACGCACCAGGCGCACGAACATCACGCGTGCCATGTCCACCAGCGGCACCGCCAGCACCCAGACGCAGGCGATCGGGGGCAGCGTCCGTTCGCCACCTTGCGACAACTGCACCGGGAACCAGCAAAGCGCGAAGCCGGGCATCATGCTGCCCGCCTCGCCCATGAAGACGGTGGCGCGGCGCCGCCAGGGCAGCCGCAGGTTCCACAGCAGGAATCCCGCGAAGGCGCCGGCGAGGATGACGAGCTGTACCGCCTGCAGCAGCAGATCCTGCGCGAGCGCGGCCAGGCCGAGCCATAGCACGGATGCCGGCGACGCTCCGCCTGCGGAACCGTCCAGGCCGTCGGTCATGTTGACCGCGTTCACCGTGCCCAGCACGCAGACGACGGTGAAAGGGATCGCCCAACCGTAGAGGTGGACCGGACCGAAACCGAAGAGGTTGCCGAGCTGGGTCACCTGCACGCCCGCCCACAAGGTCATCAGCAGCGCCGCAGCGATCTGCAGGCCCAGCTTGGCGCGCGGCGACAGGTCGTGCAGGTCGTCCGCCACGCCGGCGAACACGAGCAGGCCGAGCGCGACCACGAGCGCCAGCGTGCCGGGTGCGCCCCCCGCGGCCAGCACGGCGACGGAGAAGCCGACGTACATTGCGATGCCGCCCGTGAGAGGGATCTCGCCCTCATGCCGCTTGCGCCCTCCCGGCCTGTCGACCAGGCCGATCTGCATCGCGAGGCCGGCAAGCGTTCGCGACAGGATCGCCGCGACCAGCAGCTCGAGCAAGGCGAAGAACAGCGTGCGATTCGGCGAAAGGGGCGGTGCCTAACCCATGCTCAGAACGCTGCCGCCACGCGGGCGCAGATCTCGGTGAGCGGAATCGGTTCGGCGGCCGGCGAGGCCCTCACGCCGGTGTCGAGCAGGTAGCCGATACCGTTGTGGTGGGCGTTCTTCAGCGCGACGAAGACCACTTCGCGCGCGAGATCGGCGACCTGCGCGTCGCCGAACACGGCCGCGGTCCCGGCCTTCACCTCGTGCGGGTACGCAAGCGTGACGAAGAGGTTGTCGCCGCGGTTGTCGACCTCGAATACCGGGGCCCCGTCGGGCATGCGACCCGAGGCGAGGCGGCCGGCGACGGCGCTGGCCGCCGAGGCATCCGCGCAGCGCACGAGAAAGTCGCGCGACATGCGCGGCTCGACCGCCTCAAAGCGACAGCCGAGTGCGCGCAGGAAGCCCGCGTGGTCGCGCAGCCGCCAGTAGTACACCGGCTCGGCCACCGGGTCCTGGTGCAGGCCGGTGGCGATCATCAGGCGCGGCGTTGGCGACAGCGCGGGCAGGTCGCCGAGCAGCTCGTCGTACAGGCGGTAGATCACGAACAGCGGATCCTCGCCCGCCGGCAAGTACCACGCCGGGTTGCGGTGCGGCCCGCGGTACGCGGCCGAGTTGAAGAGGTAGTGGTGCTGCAGGTGCGCCGCGCCGTTCAGGAACAGCGAGGCGAAGTGCG
>VGER01000132.1 GCA_016869235.1 Alphaproteobacteria bacterium
CATCCCGGTCGGCATGAAGCACCGCCTGGCGAATCCGGGCAAGGCGCCGGTGTACCTGGTGGAAGTCCAGTCGGGCGGCTATCTGGGCGAGGACGACATCGAGCGCTTCGAGGACCGCTACGGGCGTAGCTGAGCGCTAGCCCCGGGGCCCCGGGACGTACTCCGGGATCCACCCCTTCAGCCGCGCGCGCACCGCGTCGCCGTCGCCGCCTTCGCGCGCCAGCCACGACACCACGTCCTCGATCAGGCACTCCGACTCCGGTGGCCGCGCGCGCGATGCGCAGCTTCGGATGCGGCGTGGGCAGGGAGTGCTCGGCGTCCGCGAGCGGCTCCTCGTACAGCTTCTCGCCGGGCCTGAGGCCGGTGAATTCGATCCGGATGTCGGCCTCGGAGAAACCCGAGAGCCGGATCATCTGCCGCGCCAGGTCCACGATCTTCACCTCCTTGCCCATGTCGAGGACGTAGATCTAGCCCTGACGCCCCATGTGGCCCGCCTGCAGCACCAACTGCGCCGCCTCCCGGATGGACATGAAGTAGCGCCGCATCTCCGGGTCGGTGACGGTGAGCGGGCCGCCGCGCGCGATCTGCTCGCGAAAGAGGGGCACCACGCTGCCGGTGGAGCCGAGCACGTTGCCGAAGCGCACGATGACGAACTGCTTCGCGCCCGCCTCGGCCTTCAGCGCCCGGCACACGAGTTCCGCCAGGCGCTTGGAGGCGCCCATGACGCTGGAGGGATTCACCGCCTTGTCGGTGGAGACGAGCACGAACTTCCCGGTGCCGGCGGCGACGGCGGCGCGCGCCACCGCGAGCGTGCCCAGCACGTTGTTCTGCACCGCCTGCAGCGCGTTCGCCGACTCCATCAGCGGCACGTGCTTGTAGGCGGCGGCATGGAACACCACCTCCGGCCGCCACTGGGCGAACAGGGCTCGCATGCGCGCGCCGTCCTTGGCGTCGCCGATCGCGGCCACGACCTCGAGGCCCGCGTGCAACTCCCGGAACTCCCGCTCGATGGCGTAGAGCGCGAGCTCCGAGAGCTCGAACAGCACCACACGCGCCGGCTGGAAACGCGCGATCTGCCTGCACAACTCCGATCCGATGGAACCACCGGCGCCGGTGACCAGCACCGTCCTGCCCTTCAGGAAGCTCTGCAGGCCGGGGATATCCAGCTCGACCGGATCGCGCCCGAGCAGGTCATCGAGCTCGATGTTGCGCAGCGCCGAGACGCTGACCTTGCCCGAAATGATATCGGCGAGCGCAGGCACCGTGATGACGGACAGACCCGCCGCGGCGGCGAGGTCCACCGCGCGCTTCCTCACCTCGTGCGTGGTGCCCGGCATGGCGATGATGGCTTGCGTCACGCCGTGGCGCTGGGCGACCTGCGCCACGCGATTGACCGGGCCCAGCACCTTGACGCGCTCGATCTCGCCGCCCTGCTTGCGCGGGTCGTCGTCCAGCAATCCGAGCACCCGCCACTGGCTGTTGCCGGCGAGTTCCTTCAGCAGCAGCACCGCGGCGTCGCCCGCGCCCAGCACCAGCACCGGCGCGGCCTCCGGGTGGGCAACCAGTGCGATCAGGCGCTTCTCCTTCCAGGCGCGGTAGGCGAGCCGGCTGCCGCTCATCATCCCGGCAAGGAGCACCGGCGCGATCACGTAGACCGAGCGCGGCACCAGCGCGCCAAGCCCCAGCAGCGTCAGCAGCGCGGGCACCGCGATCGCGCCGATGCCGACCGCGACCAGGATGCGCTGTAGGTCGGACAGGCTCGCGTAGCGCCACAAGCCCCGGTACAGCCCCAGCAGCCAGAAGATGGCCATATGCACGCCGAAGACCCAGGGCAGCTGGCGCAGCATGTCGCGCAGGTAGCCCTCGGGTATGTCGAGGTTGAAGCGTAGCCAGTAGGCGGCGCACCAGGCCATAGCTGCGGCCAGCACGTCGTGTGCAAAGGCAAGCGTGGGGCGCAAGTGCGGCCGGAACGGAACATCCGGGGACATGCCGCTATTCTAGCGGCGGCGCCACTTCACTTCGATTACCGCGAGCTGCGCCACCAGCACCGCCGCCCAGATCGCCGCGATTGCGATCTGCTCTCCGGTGCCGCGACTCGTCGAGTAAATGGCGAGGACGCCGGCACCTGCCATCACGGCGTAGGCCGAGATCGCGGTGCGGCCATGGCCCCAGCCCAAGCGGACCAGGCGCTGGTAGTAGTGGTCGTGATGCGCCTGCCAGAAGCGCTCGCCGGACAGGATGCGCCGCACCATCGTCACGGTCGCGTCGGCAAGGAATGGCGAGAACACCAGCAGCGGCATCCACGGCGACCACAGGCCGCGCGCCCAGCCGACCAGCCGAACGCAGCGGCCAGGAATCCCAGCGGCACCGAGCCCACGTCTCCCATGAAGATCCGCGCGGAATGGAAGTTGAACAGCAGGAACGCCGCCGCCGCCACGGACAGGCTCGCTGCGGCGAAGCCCGCGTCGCCGGCTGCCACCGCGATCCAGCCGTAGGCTGCGAATCCGGACACCGCCATGCCCCCGGCCATCCCGTCTGAGCCATCCATGAAGTTGTAGGCGCTGATCGCCCATACGATCACCAACGTCAGGCCCACGATCGTTGCCACTCCGGAGTCAGGGATGCTGAGCGCCGCCGCGGCC
>VGER01000133.1 GCA_016869235.1 Alphaproteobacteria bacterium
GGGTGACTCTCGGGAAGAGCCGGGTGCGGGAAAGCCGCCTGCCCGGATCTGTGAGGGCGAAGCCGAATGGCTGAGCTACTCGACCACGACCCCCGCGGCCGCTTGCATCTTTTTTCAGGCGAGTGTGAGCGCGCTCACCAATTGCTAACCACCGTCGGGCGATAGTGCCGGCAGAGGTTAGCGACAATGCTCCAGCGCTCGATCTTGACCCCTCTCCTGACGGCCGCCATCCGGAAGATGGCTCGCCTCCAGCTCCGGCTTCGCCGCGCCTTCGCCGCGGCCTCTTATCGGCCAGAGTTGCATTACATGCGCGGTCCGGGGCCGAAATGCGGAGAGAAGCAGGCCGCCGGCGCGGATTGAGGCCCGGCATCCCGCAGTTACGGATTTCGAGATTGTAGCGGGAAAGGTTGAAGTTCCGCGCCGCCTCGGCTCAGGTGTCTCCCGCAAGGGTCGGTAAAGGAGACGCATGATGGCGAACGCGCGGCTCGAAAGCCTTCGTGACTATCCGTTCGAGCGCCTGACGAAGCTGCTCGCGGATATCACGCCGCGCGGCAACACGCCGCCGATCAATCTTTCGATCGGCGAGCCGCAGCACCAGCCGCCGGCCTTCCTGCACCAGATCGTCACGCGCAACAGCGACACCTGGAACCGTTACCCTCCGCAGAGCGGCACGCCCGACTTCAAGCGCGCGGCGACCGAGTGGCTTGAGCGCCGCTACGAGCTGCCGCATGGGATGGTGAACCCGGACACGATGGTCGTCGCCTGCGCCGGCACCCGCGAAGGCCTCTACATGGCGGCGACGGTGGCGATCTCGCCGGCGGAGAATGGCGGGCCAAAGCCCTTCGCCCTCATGCCGAACCCGGTCTATCAGGTCTATGTCGGCGCCTCGACGCTCGCCGGCGCCGAGCCGGTCTATCTGCCAGCGACGGCGGCGAACGGATTCCTTCCGGATCTGGATGCGATCGGCGCCCACGTGCTGGCGCGCACCCAGATCTTCTATCTCTGCACGCCGAGCAACCCGCAAGGCGCCGTCGCCGATCTCGCCTATATCGAGAAGGCTCTGCGCTTGGCGCGCAAGCACAACTTCCTGCTGGTTTCCGACGAGTGCTATGGCGAGGTCTATTCGACCGACACGGCGCCCGTTGGCGCGCTCCAGGCCGCCGCCTCGCTCGGTGGCTCGATGGACAATTTGATGGTCTTCCACACGCTGTCGAAGCGCTCCAGCGCGCCGGGGCTGCGCTCCGGCTTCGGCGTCGGCGCGCCCTCATTGACGGCGCTGATGGTGCGGCTTCGCAGCTATGCCTGCGCCGCGACACCACTCTCGACCCTGGAAGCGGCGGCGGCGCTCTGGCGTGACGACGCGCATGTCGCCGAGACCCGTGCCCTCTACCGCCGCAAGTTCGATGATGCGGAGCGCATCCTCGGCAATCGTTTCGGCTTCTATCGTCCGGCCGGCGGCTTCTATCTCTGGCTCGATGTCGGCGACGGCGAGGCGGCGACGCGAAAGCTCTGGGAGGTCGGCGTCAGGGTACTGCCAGGCGGCTACCTGACGCGGCCGGAGCCGGACGGCACCAATCTCGGCCAGCGCTACATCCGCGTCGCCCTGGTCGGCGAGGTCGAGGCGACCGAGGAAGCCCTCCACCGGATCGCGCGCACGCTCTAGCAGATCGTTGCGGCTGGTCGCCGAGGCGTCACGGCGGAAGGGACGGCGCTAGCGGCGAGTCTCAGCCGAAGGTCGCGACGCAGGCGGAGTCGCCGCCCGGCAGTCGCGTCAGCCCGTTAAGCGACATGACGCCGGTCACATACATCCCGAACTGGCCGTTCTTCTTCACCGACACGATGAAATGACCGTAGGAGACGTCGCCGACGGGCTTCACGCCTGAGCCGGCAGCCTTCGCCAGAGCGGCTTCGAACGCCTTCTGTCCGATGCCATTCGGGTCGTAGTCGTTCGGCGTCACACGCGCGACTTCGTTGCCGGTGATCATGCTCGGCTTCAAGTACTTGCTGTCGCCGTCATGATAGAAATAGTAGTCCGTCTGGTGCTCGCTCACGACGAGCGTGCAGCCGTTGACGCCGCCGGTGATGACGAGGGTGCCGTCAGGCACGCTCTTGCGCACCTTGACCCAGCCGACACCTCGCTGCAGCCACGGGAAGAAGAAGTCGTTGCTCGCATAGCCGGACGCGACGGCCTTGAGGTCGAAGACCCCCGTCTGCGCCTCCTTCACATCGATGCTGCAGCCTCCGCCTTCGACGACGGCGCCCTGCCCGTTGAAGGAGTTGGCGGCGGGACCGGTCCGGTAGACGTTTCTGAGGCATGCGCTGGCAGGATCGGAGCGTAGGGTCGCAATCGACATGACAGTTGCCCCTGTTGAATCGTCGCGCTCGAAGCGAGGCCGGTGCGTGTCACCGATGCTGATCCGGAGGGGCGAGGGTGATTGTCGCCCCGTCTGGATCCACCCCGGCAACCGGAGAAGCCAACCGTCTCTCCGAAACTATGGCTGATTTCTCCTGGACGCCCGACAAGCGCTGCGCCCTTGCGAGGAGATCGTCGTCGATGGCGAGGGTGGTTCGCATAAGATAGCGCCTCCGGGAATGCATCAAGAATGACATCATTTGATGCGAT
>VGER01000134.1 GCA_016869235.1 Alphaproteobacteria bacterium
TCACCTCACTCGCCGGCACGCCGGTGCTGGTCGACGAATGGGGCCTCGACGCGATCTACTCCGCCAGCCAGAAGTGCCTCTCCTGCACGCCGGGGCTCTCGCCGGTCTCCTTCTCCGAGCGCGTGGTGGAGCACGTGAAGGCCCGCAAGGACAAGATCCACAGCTGGTTCATGGACATGAACCTGCTGCTCGGCTACTGGGGCGCGACCACCCGCACCTACCACCACACGGCGCCCACCAACTCGCTGTTCGCGTTGCACGAGGCCCTGCTGCTGATCCGCGAGGAGGGGCTCGACAACTGCTGGGCTCGCCACCAGCGTCACCATGTGGCGCTCAAGGCCGGGCTGGAAGCAATGGGCCTGCGCTACCTAGTCGCCCAGCAGTACCAGCTACCGCAAATGAATGCGGCCTTCTGCCCGGAGGGCGTGGACGAGGCCGCCGTCCGTCGCACGCTGTTGAACGAGTTCGGCCTGGAGATCGGCGCCGGGCTCGGCCCGCTCGCCGGCAAGATCTGGCGCTTCGGCCTGATGGGTTATTCCTGCCGGCCGGACAACGTGATGCTCTGTCTTGCGGCGCTCGGCTCGGTGCTCTCCGACATGGGCGTACCGCTGCACGTGGGCGACGCCGAGGCGGCCGCGCACGCAGCCTACGCATCGATGCACGTCACGGCCGCGCAGGCCAAGAAGAAGCGCGAGGGCAGCAAGGTCGCTGCCTGATAGGGTCGCTGCCTGATCGCCCGTTTCTCGGCTGGTCTCACGACCGGCCGAGATGCGGGCATCGGATCAGGGTGCCGGGTAGCGGCGGGCCGGTTACAATCGCCCGGAAACCGCGCCCTGGCCATGGACTTCGACCTGCAACGCGAGAACCACGAGCTCAAGCGCCAACTCGCGCAGTTGGTCGAACGCGCACGCCAGAACGAGCGCGTGCTCGCGCGCTTTCAGAAGGTCGAGCTGCGCCTGATCGGCATCGTCAGCTTCAAGGAGCTGGTCGAGGCGATCCTCGAGGACTACCGCGAAGCCTTCGAGCTCGATGTGGTCACGCTTGCGCTGATCGACGCGGATTTCGACCTGCGCCGCAGCCTGATGGACGCCGACAGCCCGGCTTCCGGTTACCCCGCGCTGATGCTGTTCGACGATGACTCGGTGCTGCGCCGCCTGTTCGGCGATACGCCCAGGCCGGTGCTCGAACCGTTCTCGCGCGAGCGCCACGGCGAGCTTTTCCCACCCGGCCTGCCGGAACCCGCGAGTGTCGCCCTGCTGCCGCTGCTGCGCTGGGGCACCCTGGTGGGTGTGCTGAATCTCGGCAGCGTGCGCCCGGACCGATTCGTGCCCGGCATGGCCACCCAGTTCATCGAGTGGCTTGCCGCGGTCGCCTCGGTCTGCATGGAAAACGTCGCCAACAACGAGCGGCTCAAGCACATCGGCCTCACCGACGCGCTCACCGGCGTCCATAACCGGCGCTACTTCGACCAGCGCCTGCGCGAAGAAGTGGATCGTGCGCTGCGCAAGGGCCAGCCGCTATCGTGCCTTTTGATCGACTGCGACCACTTCAAGCGCATCAACGACAGCCACGGCCATCTCATCGGCGACGCGGTACTGCGCGAAGTGGCCGAGCGCGTGAAGGATCAGTTGCGCCTGTCGGACGCGATGGCGCGCTACGGCGGCGAGGAGTTCGGCGTGCTGCTGGCACAGACCGGCACCGCCACCGCGCTCGCTGTGGCGGGGCGGATTCGCGAGGCGATCGCGCGCCACGCGATCGATCTGCCGGATGGCAAGACACTGCAGCTGACGATCTCGATCGGCGTCGCCACCATCGAGGAGGAGGTGCGCGGCGCCGACATCGACGCGCGCGCACGAGAGGTCGTCGCCGCGGCCGACCGTGCGCTCTACTCGGCCAAGGAGGGTGGCCGCAACCAGGTGCGGGTGGGCGAGATCCAGTCGACCTGAACCGAATCGCTTCCGAGAAGATGCTGGGCCGCCCCGCGTCTCACGACCCGCGCGGGATAGGCCCGGCGAAGACCCCGGGCGCTCTCAGGAGAGACCGAGCCGCTGCCAGATGGTGGTGCAGGGCCCCGCCTGATTGAGCGTGTAGAAGTGCAGGCCCGGCGCACCCCCCTGCAGCAGGCGTTCACAGAGGGCCGTCACCACGTCCAGCCCGAACGCCCGCACCGACGCCGCGTCGTCGCCAAAGGCTTCCAGCTTGCGCCGGATCCAGCGCGGAATCTCGGCGCCGCACGCGTCCGAGAATCGCGCGAGCTGGGCGAACCGTGCGATCGGCATGATGCCCGGCACGATCGGGATCGCGACCCCCATCGCCGCGCACTGGTCGACGAAATGGAAGTAGCAGTCGGCGTTGAAGAAGTACTGCGTGATCGAGGCGTCGGCGCCGGCATCGGCCTTGCGCTTGAAGTTGGCGATGTCGTCCAGCGCAGTCTTCGCCTGAGGGTGGTACTCGGGGTAGGACGCCACCTCGATGAAGAAGTGATCGCCGAACTCGCTGCGTATCAGCGCCACCAGCTCGCTCGCATATTGCAGGTCGCCGCCAG
>VGER01000135.1 GCA_016869235.1 Alphaproteobacteria bacterium
GACACGCGGCACTCCGCGCGGCTTGTTGGGAAGCAGCGGAGCGATCAACGCCCACTCCCCGTCGCTGAGATCGAAGCGCGCCATCGTCAAGCTCCCACAGTTTGGAAGCTTGAATCACAGCCGGCCCTTAAAGGGAATCCCTTTTATGGGTACAGGACCTAGCGCCGAACCTGGAAGAACCGGCGCAGCAACTCGGCGGCGCGCGCCTCGCCGACGCCGGCAACGATCTCGGGACGGTGATGGGTGGTGGCTTGCTCAAAGATGCGCGCGCCGTGGTCGATGCCGCCGCCCTTGGGATCGGGCGCGGCGTAGACGATGCGGCGCACCCGCGCCAGCGCCAGCGCCGCCGCGCACATGGCGCACGGCTCCAGGGTCACATAGAGGTCAAGGTGCGACAGCCGCTCGCTACCGAAGCGCGCCGCCGCGGCGCGCAACGCCAGCATCTCGGCATGCGCCGTCGGGTCGTGTTGCTCGATGACGCGGTTGCCGTCGGCGGCGACGACGGCGCCGGTAGTTGCATCCACCAGGACGGCACCGATCGGCACCTCGCCGCGCGCCTGCGCCTGCTCGGCCTCGGCGAAGGCGCGGTCCATGTGCGGCGAGGGCTTCATCGATGACCACCGTAGCGAACGGCACGGCCAAGGGCGAGCGCATCGCCAAGCGCATGGCGGACGCGGGCCTGTGCTCGCGGCGCGAGGCGGAGCGCTGGATCGCCGCCGGACGGGTCAGCGTGGACGGCAAGGTGCTGGAGAGCCCCGCCGTCACCGTCACGGAACACAGCCAAATCCTGGTGGACGGCCAGCCCCTGCCGGAGCGCGGCCGGGCGCGCCTGTGGTGCTACCACAAGCCCGCCGGCCTGGTGACGACCCACAGCGATCCCCAGGGGCGGCCGACCGTCTTCGCCAGCCTGCCCAAGGACCTGCCGCGCGTCATCTCGGTGGGGCGGCTCGACCTGACCTCCGAGGGACTGCTGCTGCTCACCAACTCCGGGGCGCTGGCGCGCAAGCTCGAGTCGCCGGCGTCGGGATGGAAGCGGCGCTACCGCGTGCGCGTGCACGGCACGCCGAGCGTGGCCGCGCTCGCCAGCCTGGCCAACGGCATAACCGTCGACGGCGTGCGCTATGGAGCGATCGAAGCGACCCTCGAGCGCCAGGTCGGCAGCAACGCCTGGCTGATGATGGGCCTGCGCGAGGGGCGCAACCGCGAGGTGCGCAAGGTGCTGGCGGCCCTCGACCTGGCGGTGACACGCCTCATCCGCATCGCGTACGGTCCGTTCCAGCTCGGCAACCTCGAGCCCGGCGAAGTACGCGAGGTGCCGGGCAAGGTGTTGCGCGAGCAGATGGGCACGGCCGAGGCCATGCCCAGGAAGAAGGCCAGGCGATGATCGCCCGCGGCGGAACCGGATCGGTACGCATCGGCGCCGGCGTGCACCGCGGCCGCAAGATCGCCGTCCCGCCGGGCGCGTCGGTGCGGCCGACCTCCGACCGGGTGCGTGCCGCACTGTTCAACATCCTTGCCCATCGTGATTGGGACGGAATCGGTCCGCTGCCGCGCGGCGTGGCGGTGCTGGACGCGTTCGCGGGCTCCGGCGCGCTCGGCATCGAGGCGCTGTCGCGCGGCGCGACGGAGGTCCTGTTCCTCGAGCGCGACGCCGCCATCCGCAAGAACCTCGAGCGCACGCTCGCCACGATCGACGAGGTGCAGCGCGCCTATGTGCTGCCGCGCGATGCGACGCGGCCGGGGTCGCTGCCTGGCTCCAAGCGGTTCGGCTTGATGCTGGCGGATGCGCCCTACGGCACCGGCCTGGCGGCGACGGCCCTGGGCGAGTTCGCCCGCGAGGGCTGGCTGGCCCCGCACGCCGTCGCCGCGGTCGAGCTCGACGCGCGCGAGGAGTTCGCGCCGCCGGCGGGATTCGCGCTCATCGAGGAGCGCGCCTACGGCAACACGCGCCTGGTGTTCCTGCAAAAGTCGGCCGCAGTAAAACAGTTATAAAACAACCTTTTTGAGGTCGATCGTCACGTCGCGCACTCCAGGGACCAGCCAGATGTCGTCGCGCAAGAGGAAACGATGACTTCGCGTGTGAGCGACGTAAGTTGAGCGCTCCTCAACAATGACAACTGCCGCGAGTCCTTTTCCTTCGTAAGGCGGCGGCTCTTGATCTGGTAGCGCACGCCATCAGGACCGATGGCGTCGAAACTGGCGCTCGAGTTACCCTGCCTTGTCCACCCCATCACTTTGCAGAAGATGACTTCCGCTAAATCACCGCCTGGTCCGTTCCAGCTTCGTGTTACGGACCGATTGCGCAGCTCCGCCATCACTGCGGCATACAGTGCAAGCAGCTCGCGTGTGGAGAGGCGGCTGACGTCAATCACGAGCTAGGTCCTGTACCCATAAAAGGGATTCCCTTTAAGGGCCGGCTGTGATTCAAGCTTCCAAACTGTGGGAGCTTGACGATGGCGCGCTTCGATCTCAGCGACGGGGAGTGGGCGTTGATCGCTCCGCTGCTTCCCAACAAGCCGCGCGGAGTGCCGCGTGTC
>VGER01000136.1 GCA_016869235.1 Alphaproteobacteria bacterium
ATTACGCCATGTCAGGCTAGGGCGGGGTGTTACCGGGACCCCGCCCGGCGGGGCGCGTCGGCGGCGCGCGGCCAGTGCCGTTGCGGAGTCGGTCGGGCGCTTCGCGCGGAGACCGCTCTTCGTTTCGGAGGCGGCGCGAGCTCGGCCGCCGGGCGCGAGCGCCCGGCGGCTTCGCCCCCGAAACACCGGGCGGCGCGGTCAACTCCGCCCGGCGAAAGCTCGTTCGCTCGCACGTCCTCAGCCGGCGCGATAGTTGGACGTGCTGGCGCAGAGCCGCGCGTCGGCCCAGGCGATGAGGTCGCGGCGGCGATAGCGCACGGAGCGGGCCGAGACCTTGACGAACTTCGGCCCACCGCCGCGCACTCGCCAGTTCTGCAAGGCGCGCACGCTGTAACCGAGAAAGGTTGCCGCCTCGCCTTCGTCGATCAGCCGATCAAGGTGATCGGTGTTCTGGCCGGCTTCGCGGCGATTGAGTGCAACGTCCATCGCTGGAATCTCCCAAATGGCGATGGACAGGCATAATGATGCGCCCGCTGCTGGGGTCAGCAAAATTCGCTGGCAAGAAATGCCCGCCGATTACTCACATTTCTTGCCAGTGCGTCGTTGTGCCCTCCGCAAGGCGGTCGCGAGCGCGGCGGGCGGCACGCCGGAATCGAGCCTGGCAAGAAGCTCGTGGCAGAACCGAGCGGCTGGCGAGACAGGCTCGCTGCCCTGCCAATCGAACGTGAATGGACGGCCCAACACGTTCGTCCAATAGAGCCGCGCGTTCTCAACCCAGTTCTGCAAGGCGTTGTCCGCACGCGGCCGGCCCTTGCCCGGAGCAAAGGGCCGTCCGGCCGCACGCTCGGCATAGTTCTTGAGAACCATCAGTGCTTCCGTCAATTCCTCGCGCCCGAGCCACAATTCGGTCCAGCGATTGGGGCCGCGTTCCAGCCGACGCACCGTCTGGCCAAAGCGGGTTCGCCCGTCCTGACGCGACGTGGCGTCCATACTCGCGATGGCGTCCGCCTGCCAAAGCCGTTGCTCGGCCATCGGCGAAAGCGTCGATAGGCGCTCGACTGCGCCGGTCAGCAGGGCAGCGAGTGCGTCCAGATCGCGTCGTGCCGCCTTCGGGTCGTCCGACGGCTTGCTCTTGCGCGCTTGCAGATAGCGCTTGGAAGCGAACGACAGGAAGCGCTTAAGCTCCGCGATCAGCTTGACATCGGTGATGTCGTAGGACCGCGCGATCCGCGCGACGAAGTCGTCTGGGTACAAGTCGCGTAAAGCAGCGCCCGTGGGGTCGCCTTCTACTGATAGCGCGACGGACGCGCGCCCCTCGTCTGTAACGCTCATGATCCAAGCACACGCCCAACGCGATGGGGGTGCTCTCCTTGCGAATCATCCGCTGCCACGGAAGCAATCTAGCGTAAGCCGCCATATGTTGCTGAGTCGGATGGAGTCGGCGGCGCGCGGAGACTTGTACGTGTTCGACGCCTGGCTGCGCCTCGCCTCATGCCGTCTGGCGAGCTTTTGGCACAGGCTCGTTGCCGAAATTGCCGGCGAGCGCCCGCGCCAGTTCGTCCGACACGCGCGCCGCCGCCGCCCGCACGGGATCGTCCGCCAGGTGAGCGTAGCGTGCCGTCGTCTGCACTTGGCTGTGACCCAGCAGCTTGCCGATCATCGGCAGGCTGGTGCCAAGCCCGACCGCCGCCGACGCGAACGAATGGCGCAAGTCATGAATGCGTATCTCAGGCAGCCCGGCCCGCCGGCGGATGCGCCGCCAGGGCTTTTGCAGGTTGATCGCGTGCCGTCCCGGCACCTCGCCGACGATGACGTAGGGATTGTCGGCCCGACGCTCGATGCCTCGCAGCACGGCTTGTGCCGTCGGCCCGAGATAGACCCGCTTGGCGCCGGTCTTGGAATCGGGCAGCAGCAACACGTCGCCCGCCACATGTTCCCACTTCAGGTGCTGGATTTCACCGAGCCGACAGCCGGTCAGGATCAACAGGCGGAAGGCGGTGAAGTGGTACCGCCGCGCCGCCGAGCAGGGCGATGCCCTCGCCCAGTTCGCGCTCGGCTACATGTACGACGAGGGCCAGGGCGTACCGCAGGACCATGCCGAGGCGGTGAAGTGGTACCGCCGCGCCGCCGAGCAGGGCGATGCCAGCGCCCAGTTCGCGCTTGGCCTCATGTACGACTTGGGCCAGGGCGTACCGCAGGACTACGCCGAGGCGGTGAAGTGGTTCCGCCGCGCCGCCGAGCAGGGCCATGCCAGCGCCCAGAACAATCTCGGCGGCATGTACGACTTGGGCCAGGGCGTACCGCAGGACTACGCCGAGGCGGTGAAGTGGTTCCGCCGCGCCGCCGAGCAGGGCCATGCCCGAGCAGGGCCATGCCAGCGCCCAGTTCAATCTCGGCGTCATGTACGGCACGGGGAAAGGCGTGCCGCAGGACTACGTGCAGGCGCATCTCTGGTACAACCTGGCCGCCTCGACGCAGAAGGAGCCGGAGGAGCGGGAAAGGGCGGCGCGCAACCGCGATTTGGTCGCCG
>VGER01000137.1 GCA_016869235.1 Alphaproteobacteria bacterium
ACCGTGCGAACGATCTGATCTGACGCGCCGCCGGGCAACTTCGCTTCGACCTCGAGGGTGACCGTGACCTCCGCGCCCACCTGTCCGGCCAGGTGCGCGATCACCTCGTCGGCGATGCGGCTGGCGTCGCGACCGACGCGCGCGGGGTCGAGCTTGACCGTGCCGTAGAACCGACGTGGCGCTGCCTTCGCAGGCCCGGCCGCGCCAGCGGCGGGGCCGGCGGCTCCAGCAGCTCCGGCAGGAGCGCCATCGGTCCCGGCCGCACCAGTGCCCGTGCTGTTCACACCGCCCGCCAGATTCGGTGAAGGCTCAGCGGGCGTCTCGGCATCCATCTGTCGCCGCGCCACGTCGGGCTTGACCAACACACCCGTGCTGTCCGACGAGAGCGACACGACTTGCCCGCCGCGCAGTCCCCGGTAACGCCCACCGCTCTCATCGTGGCTCTCGGCGTACGCGAATGTTTCCGACTGCCACGTGAGCAGCGCGACGCCATCGCGCATGGCCTGCACGAGCACCTCGGGACCCGCAACCCGCGGCAGGTAGAGGTAGCGCGCAAAATCTTCCACCAGCTGTCTTATTGCGACGTGATCGCCCCGCCACAGCGGTACGGCATCGATGTGCTTGCGGAGGATCGTCGAACCGAGCGACAGCACCAGTGACTCGTCGCTGCGCAGCTTCTTGCTCGCGCGCACGGCGAGGGCTTCGCTGCCCGCGAGCCGGACCGCCTGCCAGGTGATCGGCGCCTGCGGGTTCGCCTGCTCGGGCACGAGCAGCCACTGGTAGGTCTCGGGCAAGCGCGCCGTCACCGCGCCATCGGCCGCCTGCTTCTGTGTCTCGGCCTGCCGCACCTGATGCGGATCGAGATTGAGCGTCTCCTTCTCGGCCAGGATCGACTTCCACGCGAGGAACCGGCGCACCGCCTCGTCGAGGTCCTGAAGGCGCACCTTGTCCGCGGCAAGGAAGACGAGCGTGTTGCGGTAGAGGCGCGGAGTGTTGCCCCGCGACTCGAGGATCGCTCGCGCCGCCGTCTCGGCCGCGCTGCCGGCTTCCTTCGTGTACGTGTGCTCGGCGGGCAGTACCACCAGTCGCGCGTCGAGGTCGTCGGGCACGTCGGCGCCCGAGCGCGGCAGCGGATGGATCCGTGAGAAGTCGCCGGTCTTGCGCACGTCGGCGCGCAGCCGCTCGTCCAGCTCCTGCGCCACCTTGTCGGGATCGCGCTTGAGTTGCTCGGCGCGGTCCTCGGCGAGCTTGGTGACCGTCGGTTGCGTCGCATACCAGAACCGCGGGCCGTCCTGGTAGAGATAGGTCGCCGCCGCCGCAAGCCGCCGGAGCGCGTCGCCAAACACCGCGGGCGACTCGCCCGGCATCACGCACCCGAGTTTGACGCGGCGGTCCTCGAGCCCACGGTGCGCGGCTGCTGCCGTTGGCGCGGAGCCGAGATAGATGGTGCGCGCCACCCGCCGCGTGGCGTGCAGCTTGCCCAGGTTGGGCTGTTCGCCGTCGATCTTGAGCGGCAGCGAACTCGGCCCGTCCACGTCCTTCTCGATGATCGGCGCCCAGTTGTCCGAGAGGTAGCGCGTCAGCTCCGACTGCACGCGCGGATCGTCAATCGGCACCGTGGACGGGAGGATCAGCGGGCTGCGGTCCCCCTTCTCCCACAGGCTGTGGATCACCGCGGCCATCAGGCGCAGTACACCGCGCGTGCGCTGGAACTTGAGCAGCGTGGACCAGTCGGTATAGAGCCGGTCGAAGATCTCCGGGTGGATCGGGTACGCCGCCTGGATGCGCTTCTCGTACTCGCCGCCCTTGCACTCGGGCGGGAACTCGGCGCCCTGCGCGTGATAGAGGTCGGCGAAGGCGCGCGCCGTCAGGTCGCGCTGCTTGAAGGCGTCCGGCCCGGCGAGTGGCTCGAACAGCCGCCGGCGCACGATCTCAAAGCCCTCCTCGGCGGTCGCCGGCCGCCACGACGATTCCACCCGCCCGACGACGTTGCGCAACCGCTCGAGCGCCTCGCGCCCGCGGAGACCGCCCACCTCCACATCATCCGACTGCGTGTGCGGCGACCCCGAGACATCAGACGCGGGCAGCGAGATCACGAGTAGGCAGTTGCCCGCGAGCTTGGCCGATTCGGTCAGCGCCTGCGCGAACGAGAACATGGTCTCGAAGCTGCCCGCCGGTAGGTCGCTGAGATCGTGCAACTGCCGATAGTAGGAGACCCATTCGTCGATCAGGACAAGGCACGGACCGTATTCGTTGAACAGCTCGCGCAGCACATCGCCGGGGCTGGTGGCCTTTTCGTCGTCGGCCTTGACGCGCGCGAAGGCCTTCTTGCCCCCAAGCTGGTAGGCGAGTTCCCCCCACAGCGTGCGCACCACCGTGCCATCGGGCTTGGTGACAGGGTTGCCCGGCGA
>VGER01000138.1 GCA_016869235.1 Alphaproteobacteria bacterium
GGGTCGAGTACTACCTCTAGGGCTTCGACATGCTGGTGCTGCCCGGCGGCGTGAAGGCGCTCGAGAAGCTGCGCCAGGAGAAGCACGTGCCGGCGTTCATCGCCCGGTGGAACGAGCGGCGCAAGCCGATCGCCAGCACCTGCCACGGCGCGCAGCTGCTGATCTCCGCGAAAGTGGCGAAGGGGCGCAAGCTGAGCGCCTACTACAGCATCGAGGACGACGTGAACAACGCCGGCGCGCAGTACGTCAACGCGCCGTTCGTCGTCGACGGCAACCTCGTGTCCTCGCCCCACTACCAGTGGATGGGCGAGTGGATGAATGCGGCGATCGACCTCGCGCGCAAGGCATGAAGCTCGACGACGCGCTCGCGCGCACCATCTACGAGCGCGCGGCGCTGTGCCGCGCGTTCGAGGAGGAGTCGTTCCGGCAGGTGCAGAAGGGCAACATCAAGTTCCCGGTCTACCTGTCGGCGGGCCAGGAATACGCGCCGGCGACGGTCTCGGCGTGGCTCGAGCGCCGCGGCCTCGCCGAGCGGCAGATCTTCATCCAGCACCGCGGACACTCCACCTACCTCGCCTTCGGCGGCGACCTCGACAAGCTGGTGCTCGAGCTGCTCGGCGACGAGCGCGGCTGCGCCTTCGGCATGGGCGGCTCGGCCTCGATCCAGTCGGTCGAGGCCGGCATCTACGGCCACGACGGCCTGATGGGCAGCCACGGCCCGATCGCCGTGGGCATGTGCTACGCCAACCGCAAGCCCACGCTGTGCTTCACGGGCGACGCGGCGGCCGAGGAGGACTACTTCCTCGCCGCCATCGGCTGGGCCTCGACGAAGGGCCTGCCGATCCTGTTCGTGGTCGAGGACAACAACCTGTCGATCCTCACGGAGAAGAAGGTGCGCCGCAACTGGGAAATGGACAAGGTCGCGCGCGGCATGGAGATGGCCGCCTTCGACCTCGAGGACGACCCCGAGCAGATCCTCGCGCGCATCGACGGTGCCCTGGAGCGCCCGATGCTGCTCAACGTCCGCACGCACCGGCTGTTCTGGCACGCCGGCGCGGGCATCGAGTCGACGGACATCTTCGACCGGCACAAGGCCTTCGGTGCGCGCGTCGGCGCGGACTGGGCGGCCGGGGTGAACGAGCGCAGCCGCAAGACCGTGGAGGAAGCGTGGGCGAGAAATCTCCGACTCTGCGCGAAGTAATCAAAGAAACCGTCCGGCACCACCTGACGGTCGAGAAGGGCGTCGCGCTCGGCCAGTGCCTCACCGCGGTGGGCTGGGTCGGCGGCACGCTGCCCGAGCTCTACGAGGACGACGGCATGGTCGAGGTCTCGATGGCGGATGTCGCCGGCGGCGGCTTCGCCGTGGGCATGGCGCTCGCCGGCCGGCGCCCGATCTACGTGATCCGCTACCAGGGCCTGAACTGGCTCAATGCCCCGAGCATCGTCAACTACGCCTGCAAGTCCAAGGAGCTCTGGCGCCGCCCCTGCCCGATGTTCGTGCGCTCGATCGGTATGGAGGGCGCCATCGGCCCGGTGGCGGGCTCCTCGCACCATTCGCTCTTCTTCCGCATGCCGGGCGTGAAGATCCTCTCGCCGATGACGCCCGGCGAGTACCGCACGGCCTACCGCGAGTTCATGGCCGAGGACGAGGTGTACTGCGTCTCAGAGCACCGCGGCTCGTACACGAACACCGAGGAGCTGCCCGACGTGCTGCACGACGCGCCGGACTTCGCGCTGTTCCCGATCTCCATTTGCCGCTTCGCCGCCAGGCAGGCTGCCGAGGAGCTGCTGGCCGAGGGCATCCGCGTCGCCGTGCATCACGTGTTCCGCCTCAAGCCGTTCGCGCCCTCGCGCGAGGCGCTCGCCAGCGTCGGCCGCGCGCGCGCCGGCGGCTGCGTGCTCGACGACGACTACGTGGACGGCGTCGCCAAGGCGCTCGCGCACGACCTCTCCGCCGCGACCGGGGCGCGCATGCGCGTGCTCGGCCTGCAGGACCGCACCGCGGGCTTCGCCGCGCGCGTGGACAACCTGCCGCCGAGCAAGGACCAGATCAAGGCGCTCGTGCGCGACACCGTCGGGAAGCGCTGAGGCCGCATGGCCGGCCCGATGAAGTTTCCGCTGATGCGCAACAATATCCTGCGCGAGGACCTCGACGAGGACCTCGACGAGGACCTCGACGCGGTGATCGCGCACCTGCTCCAGGACGACCCGATCCTCACGCACGGCGCCAACGTGCGCGCCTTCGAGAAGGAACGGTCCGAGTGGCTCGGCGTGCGCCACAGCATGTTCGTCAACTCCGGTGACTAGGCTAACTGAACTGACCGGCTTTATCTGTACCAGGTTGAATGTGGTGTTTAACCTGGAGGAAGGAGTCGGAAGATGGCCAAGAA
>VGER01000139.1 GCA_016869235.1 Alphaproteobacteria bacterium
ACTATCGGGGGGCAGGTCACATCGCCAGGCAACAGGAAGCGGTAGCTGATCTGAACCACGGCCGGACGTTCGTAGAAAAGTGTCGTGCGAGGACACTGACCGAATATGTTGCCGGTAGTTCCGAAGCGTTACTAGGTCAGGTGTGTGGTTTCGCGCCTTGACATGCGCCTGCCCTCGGCCTTGCTCTACGATCTGCGTACTGCCGCAAGCCATGCAGCGAGAGGAGTTTGCCTCGCGAAGTACGGCGATGCTTGCCGCTTGATAAAAAACATGACAGCTATCGCACTCGTAGATTGCCTGAGTGAGGTCGAGGCGTCTCCCTGTGAATGCGTCGTTGATGTCTCTTAAGTCGGCCGCCCCACGCGCGCCCGATTTAAAAGGCGCAAAACTTATCGGTCTGGTGCCATTCCGGCTCGACGGCCGATACGTGTGCGAAGTCGAACGGCGAGCTGTTCTGCAGCCTGAGTGAAGCGCGCATCCTGATCGAGCAATGGCGCATCCACTACAACACCGTTCGGCCCCATCGATCGATCGGCAGACAACCACCCGCTCCCGCGGTATGGGCCGTCGATTCCACGACGCACAATGCATTGCATCAGAGCCTATTCCCACCCATCCCAACGCCCCAGGAGGTGCGCCAACGATTGAACCTGCATTAGCTCTAGGCTAGACTTAAAACTCTCACTGCAACTGGATCAGGATTCAACGCAGGTCAATGCCACTTAGCCTCGCGCGCTTCGCGCTCTCCAGTGCTCATCCGGAGCCCCGGATGTTCCGCGTCCCGGCACGTCTGCGCCCGGCCTACGACGTGGTGATCATCGGCGCCGGCGGGCACGGTCTCGCCGCGGCGTACTACCTCGCGCGCGAGCACGGCATCTCCGACGTCTGCGTGCTCGAAAAAGGCTGGCTCGGCGGCGGCAACACCGGGCGCAACACCACCATCGTGCGCTCGAACTACCTCACGCCGGAAGGCGTCGCCTTCTACGACAGGAGCGTGCAGCTCTGGCAGGACCTCGGCGAGGACTTCGACCTCAACCTCTTCTATTCCACGCGCGGCCACTACACCCTCGCGCACACGGATGCCTCGATCCGCACCATGCGCTGGCGCGCCGAGGTGAACAAGCACCTCGGCGTCGACAGTGAAGTGGTGGACGCCGCGGCGGTGCAGGAAGCGATGCCGATGATGGACATCACGTGTGGCGGGCACGCCGAAGTGCTCGGTGCTCTATTCCACGCACCGGGCGCCATTGCGCGCCACGACGCGGTCGCCTGGGGCTACGGCCGCGGCGCGGACAATCGCGGCGTCGAGATTCACCAGAACACCGAAGTCACCGGTATCGACGTCGAGGGTGGGCGCGTCACCGGCGTACGTACCAATCGGGGACAAATAAAAACCAGGAAAGTCCTATGCGCGGTGGCCGGTTCCACGCCACGCCTCACCGACATGGTCGGTGTGCGCACGCCGATCTACATCCATCCGCTGCAGGCGATGGTGTCCGAGCCGATGAAGCCCTGGCTCGACCCGATCATCGTCTCCGGCAGCCTGCACGTGTACGTCAGCCAGTCGGCGCGCGGCGAGCTGGTGATGGGCGCCTCGCTCGATCCGTACGAGCTCCACTCCAGCCGCTCGACGCTCGACTTCGCCGAGGGCCTGTGCGCGCACATGCTCGACCTCTTCCCGAGCCTCTCGCACGTGCGCGTCGCGCGCCAGTGGGCCGGCATGGCCGACATGACGCCGGACTTCGCGCCGATCATGGGCAAGACACCGGTCGAAGGCTTCTACCTCGATTCCGGCTGGGGCACCTGGGGCTTCAAGGCGACGCCGATCTGCGGCATGACCATGGCACACACGGTCGCGAACGACGCCAACCATCCGCTCATCGAAGGCTTCAACCTCTCGCGCTTCGCCGACTATCGCCTCACCGGCGAAAAAGGCGCCGCCTCGGTCGGGCACTAGGCATGAAGCTCCTCACCTGCCCGATCAACGGACCGCGCCCGGTGAGCGAGTTCGCCTACTGGGGCGAGCTGCGCCCGATGCCCGTGCCCGAGCAGGCGAGCGATGCGCAGTGGGCCGACTACGTCTTCAACCGCAACGGCGCCGCCGGCATCAAGAAGGAATGGTGGTGCCATACGCCGAGCGGCGTGTGGTTCACCGTCGAGCGCAACACCGCGACCGACGAGGTGCTGCGGACGTATCTCCACAAATGACACGTCTTCCCCCCATTGCCGGGGAATGGATCGACCGCTCCAAAGAAATATCTTTTTTCTTTGAAGGTCGCCCCTATACGGGCTTTCATGGCGACACCATCTCGAGCGCCCTCGCCGCGAACGGCGTGCGCCTCCTCGGCCG
>VGER01000140.1 GCA_016869235.1 Alphaproteobacteria bacterium
TTGTACTCCGGCAGCGTCGCGATGAACTCCGAGACGTTGCGCTCGGCGTCCCACTTCCCGGTGTCGGGGTAGCCCCAGAGGTGGCGGGTGTCGGGGTTGAGGTCGTCGAAGGTCGCCTGGACCATGCGGCTGTTGAACAGCAGCCCCTCGACGCGGTGGCCGTTCCAGGAGCGGCCGGCGTACGTCTTGCGGCCGTCGATCAGGAAGTCCTCGCCCTCGATGGTGAGGTGGGTCATGCCGGGCATTGGCAGCTCCAGTGAGGCGGTTGGCTAGCCCTTGAGCGCGCCGGTGGTGACACCCTGGGCCATGAAGCGCTGCATCAGTGAGAAGCCGACCACGGTCGGGATCGTTGCCATGACGCAGGCGGCCATGTACTGCGTGAGGTAGGGGCTGGCGCCCATCTCGCCGATGAACGCCGCCAGCCCGACCGCGATCGTGCGCATCGCTCCGCGGTTGGCGATCAGGCTCGCCCAGACGAAGTCATTCCAGCAGAGCACGATCGTGAAGATGCTGGTCGCGACGATACCCGGCAGCGTGATCGGCAGCGCGATTCGCGCGAACACGCCGAAGCGGCTGCAGCCGTCGAGCAGCGCCGCCTCCTCGAGCTCGGTCGGGATCGCGCCGACGAAGTAGGAGCGCAGCATCAGCGTCGAGAACGGCACAGCGATCGCGACGTAGGCGAGCATGAGGCCGTAGTAGGTGTTGAGCAGGCCGAGGTCGCGCAGCAGGAAGTACGCGGGGGTCAGCTTGACCAACCCCGGCACCGTCTGGGTGAACAGCAGCAGCACCAGCACCGCGGTCGCACCGCGGAAGCGGGTGCGCGCCAGCGCGTAGGCCGCCATCGCGGCGAGGAAGACGGCGATCCCGGTCGTCACCAGCGCGACGATCAGCGAGTTGGTGAAGAAGGTCCAGAGCGGGAAGAGCCTGAACGCCTCGGCGTAGTGCTCGACAGCCAGGGTCGGCGGCACCCATACGATCGGGAGCTGGAAGATGTACTCGGCCGGCAGCAGCGATGTGCGCAGCATCCACGCGAACGGGAAGAGCACCCACAGCAGGAAGAGCGCGGCGGCGAGTGACAGCCCGAGACTGGCCGAGCGGGGACGAGTGCTGGTGCGCCGCTGGACGAACGTACCCTGGACGCTCATGCGCGCGCCCCCTCGATCGTGCGGAGCGTTCGCGCGATGTACAGCGCGGCGAGCGTGCCAGTCACCAGCAGCAGCGCCCCGGCGATGGCCGAGCCGTAGCCGAGCTTGTACACCTCGAACGACGTCGTGTAGAGGTACACGCCGACGACGTTGGTCAGATCCTGGGGACCGCCCTTGGTCATGATGTAGTTCACGTTGAACGAGCTGATCGAGCCGATCGCGTTCAGCGTGACGATCAGCTGAAACACCGGCTGCAGCATTGGCAGCGTGATGTGGCGGAAGCGCTGCCAGCCAGTCGCCCCGTCGATCGCGGCCGCCTCGTAGAGCGACGGCGGGATCGCTTGCAGCCCCGCCAGGAACATCACCGCCGCGAACGGGAAGCCCTCCCAGAGCCGCACGACGAACACCGACAGCATCGGCATACTGAACGGCCCCCAGGTCGTCAGGTCGCCGACGAACGAGATCGGCTTGGCGACGACGCCGAGCCGGATCAGCAGGTCGCTGATCGGGCTGAACGTCGTCGAGTACATCCACAGCCAGATGGACGCCGCGACCGACGGCGGGACGACCCAGGGGATGAGCACGCAGGAGCGCAGGAAGCCCCGGAGCGCGAAGCGCTCGTTCAGCAGCAGCGCTACCGCGAGGCCGAGCACGATGCCGCCGGGCACGCCGAGCACCGCGAAGGCGACCGTGTTCTGGACCGTCTTCCAGAAGCGGGCGTCGTACAGCAGGTTGGCGTAGTTCTCGAGCCCGATGAACGGCTTCTGGGCCAGCATCAGGTCGAACTGGTAGAGGCTCATGCTCATCCCGAGCACGAGCGGGTAGACGTTCAGCAGCAGCGTGACCAGGACGACTGGCGCGACCATCAGCCAGGAGAACAGCGGCAGGCGGGCGCGGCGCCCGGCGGCTCGCACCGCCGGGCGCGCGGAGGACGCCGCTTGCACTACCGGGCCTGGGCCAGCGCGTCCATCTCCTTCTGCATGGCCTCCTGGGCCGTCGCGACTGCCTGGTCGATCGGCACCTTGCCGGAGATGGAGTTGGTGACCATGTCGAAGATCACGCCGCCGGGCTGCTCCAGCACGAGCTTGGCCCAGGCCGCCGACGGGTGCTGGGAGGTGTGCCCGTACTGCAAGCAGTCGATCGAGACCTTGTACCACGGGTCGTTGGCGAAGTAGGGGTC
>VGER01000141.1 GCA_016869235.1 Alphaproteobacteria bacterium
GCAGCGCAAACGCGATCTGCTCCTCCGGGAACCTGGCCTTCTTCATCGTCTCGGGCTCCCCTGGTTACATCGTTAACCTTGCCCAAAACTCACCTTCACGCCGGAGGAGAAAACAGGGAGGACGTCAAGCGCCAAGGCGTCGGAAAGCGACGAAGTCGTGCAACAGAAGGGCGCGACGGTCTTCGTTGATGCAGCAGCCGCGAGTGTCCTGGCTGGCGCCGAGATGGACTACCGGGACGAGGACCTCCGCTCGGGCTTCGTCTTCCACAACCCGAACGCGCGAAGCCAATGTGGCTGCGGCGAATCGTTCCGGGTCTAGGTCTGCCTGACTAGCTCGGGTCTAGAGCGGGGCGCCGCACTCCGACTCAAGGCAGATACGTCGCGGGCAACATCGCTGCGATCGCCATCCTGACCTCCGCGGTCTGCTTATCGAGTTCTCCCTTCGCGCCGGCTTGGCGCTTCCCCAGGCTCATGTGGCGGCCGCGAATGGCCGTGGCCCCGCGCCCAAGATCGGTGGCAATTGCGGGGTTTCCAAGCGCGGTGGGGGACGGGCCCATCAGCCTACCTCTCGCGACTCGGCACCCCTCACCGCTATCTTGCTGCTCCGTCAGACCGACATGTCGACCGAGCCACGCCTGAAGACCGAGCTCTGGGTGCAAGCCCAGGTGCGGATTTGCGATATCCAGCTGCTGCCGATCGTCGTGCGCCGGCGCGGCGACGCCGATGCTGGCGCCGTGCTGCTGCGCCTGATGCGCGACGCGCGCCACTCCCAGCTCCTCAAGCGCACCACCACCATGGGTGGGGCATCGGCCTGGATGGTGGTGGGCGGTACCGAAGAGGTCGATGCCGGCGCGGCCGAGGCCTACATCGCCCGCGAGGTCGCCCGCGACTCCGATCTCTGGGTGCTCGAAATCGAAGACCCGCGCCGCCAGTACCAGACCGACGTGCCCGTGCTGCGGTAGGCGCACGGTCTTTGTGAGCGCCGGTCGGGTGCGCTACTGTCCGCGCTCCCCGGGGCTTGGTCCGCACGAGTCGCAGTCATGAAGGTCACGATCGTCGGGGCCGGCTCGGCCGGCCTCGCCTCCGCCATTGCGCTCCGGGCTGGCACCAAGGCCGACGTCACGATCCTGGAGCGCGCCAAGGAGGGTGACGCCCCCGGTCTCGGTCTTGGCCTACTTCCCTACGCGCTGCAAATGATCAGCCTGCGGGACTTTCCCGCCTATGCCAATTCATTCACGCCGATCGGCCGCACGGTGGAGGTGTTTGCCGGACAGCTCGGCGGTGACGTCGTGCGCCAAACCCGGTTCCAGGACGTCCAGTACGTGGGGGTAAAGCGCGCCGACTTGCTGTCGTTCCTGACCGCCGCCGCAACCAAGCAAGGCGCCACCATCCGCTACGGCGAGGATGTCACCGAGGCGCGCATCCGCGAGGAGAAGGATGCCGCCGACATTCTCATCGGTGCCGACGGCGCCGGCAGCCAGGTGCGCGCGACCTTCGCTGAGCACTTCGCGCCACGCAGCGCCGAGGCCAAGTCACGGTTTGCCTGGCTGGAGCTCGAAGGTCACCTCGACCATTTCATGTTCGGCTACATCTACGTCGGCGGCCGCGGCCTCATTCGCATCACCGCCTATCCGTATACCCGCACCGAGTCGACGGCGATCGTCACCCACAGCGTGGGATGGAGCAAGCACCTCGACCAGCCCGGGTACCTGGATGCCGATGGATCGATCTCGGCCGCTGGCTTGCAGGAGCTGAACGACGTCTTTGCCGCCGGCATAGGAAACCGCCGCCTGGTTGGCCGCGCCCGCTGGCGAACCTTCCGCGCGACGCAGTGCAAGCACGCCGCCTTCGACAACGTCGCGCTGGTCGGAGACGCCTTCGCTACCCTCCACTTTGAGACGGGGTGGGGAACATCCGCCGCGATTCAGGAGGCCAGCATGCTCGGCCACGCGCTGCTGCAGGCAAGGAGCGCCAAGGCCAGCTTGCAGGTCTACAACGACAAGGTGACCGAACTGCAACGCGGCGCCATCATGGCGACCGCCAAGACCATGCGCGAGATCGACGCGCAGAGCGCCAGGTTCTTCAAGCTGGGGCCGGCGAAGTTCCTCGAGTCGAGAACCGCCTGACGGCTTGTCGCACGCCTTTCCGAGAGAAGAAGCATGCGGCCCCGCCTGCGGGGGGACAGCCGGGGTGCACGAAGGCACTCGCGGCTGAACTCGTCGATGATGTTCAGCATCCGGTACTTGCGCCCGTTGCGGATCACGTCCTCGACGAAGTCATAGGACCAGACGTGATTGGGGCGCTCCGGCCG
>VGER01000142.1 GCA_016869235.1 Alphaproteobacteria bacterium
CAGACGGTGCCCAGTCGATGCGGGCAACGGGGGCGCCCGCGCCGGCGATCGCGTCAGCGAACGAGGACAGGCCAACGTTAGCGACCGATAGCGGTTTGCCAAAAAGCGCGCTCATGCCTTGACTCCCTTGACGATGCTCGCGGCGAGGCGCGCGGCCTGCGCGTTGCTCTCAGCGATGAGCACACCAGCCCTGGCGAAGGCGGCGAGTTGCCGCGCACGGTTTTGCGGGTCGGCGTTCGTCCCGCAGATGGCGGCCACCATGATCGGTCGCCGCTTCGCTTTGCGGATGGCAGCGAGCGTCGGCAGCATCGCGGCGGCCGGATCCGGATGGCTGCCGTGGCCGAGCACGACATCGAAGAGGATGACCGCGACCTCCGGGTCGGCGGCTTCGCGCTTGAGGCGCGCGTTGCGCAGCCCGTGGTCGATCATGGGGTGCGGCCGGCCGCGCGTGAAGACATCGTCGCCCAGGTCGATGAGCGTGTGCTCGCGGCTCGCGAAGGCATCGGCGATCGAGTCTTCCTTGCGTACCGGCGCGTTGGACCAGACCCGCCCCAGCGCCGCGCCCAATAGCAGCGATGCTTCGTAGCAGAAGGTGCCGCCGGAAAAGAGGCCGCGCACATGGCGCTGGCCGCGCGCGAGCTTCGGGATGACGACTGGAGCAGGCTTTCTTGGACGCGTCGGGGGCGCCTTGCCGTTCGCCAGTGCGACGGCGGCACGCGCCGCATCCTCGAGCGATCCCGCTGCATGCAGATTCCTGCCGCGGATCGTCTCCGCGTCGGCGCCGATGAAGCAGACCACGACCGGCTTCCTTGCCTTGGCCGCCGCGGCCAAGACTGCGCGCGCCACCTCCGGCGCAGGCGGCTTGGAGATGAGCACGATGACTCGCGTGTCGCGGTCGGCAGCCAAGGCGCGTATCCCGGCCTGCATGCAAAGGCCACCGACCTCGGCCGCAAGGTCGCGCCCGCCGGTGCCGACGGCCTGCGACACGCCGCCGCCGAATCGGTCGATCAAGACCGTGACTTCCTGCAGTCCCGTGCCCGAGGCGCCAATGCAGCCGACGGAGCCGCGCGCGACGCGATTCGCAAAGCCCAGCGGCACACCGTCGACAATCGCCGTGCCGCAGTCCGGCCCCATGACCATGAGACCCCGCTCCTGCGCGTCGCGCTTGAGAGCGATCTCGTCTACGAGACTCATGTTGTCGGAAAAGAGCATGACGTTCAAGCCCAACGCCAGCGCTTTGCGGCCCTCGGCGGCAGCGTAGTCTCCGGGCACCGAGATCAAGGCAAGGTTCGTGTTCGGCGCTGCCGCCTGTGCCATGGCCAGCGAGCGCGGCGCGGCGGCGACTTCACCGTCCGCAACCGCATTCGTCGCCCGGGTGCGCAGGGCCCTCTCAAAGGCCACAAACGCGGCCTTGGCAGCCTTCTCGGCACGTACGCGCACAACGACAAGCAAGTCGCTCGGCCGCGGCTCGGTGATCGTGGCGATGAGTCCGACTTCGGCCAAGAGGGCGATGTTGCCGGCTGTAGCCATGATAGCCGAGGCTTCTTCAACCCCGGCGATGGACTTGAGGGACGCCGACAACTGCATCAGCTCGACCGAGTCGCGGTACACCTTGGGCAGGTAGTGGATATAAGTGGGCATCGGTTGCGACCGAGCGCGAGTTGCCTATTCACCCAGGTCGACAACGGCGATCACCGGTCCGCCGCCGTGCGGCCCCTGGTGCATCGCGTCGACGGACACGAACACCGCCGGATCTCCGATGGCCGCTGCCGCCACGCCACCGACGGCGCCCTTGGAATGACGGTGGTGGTGCACGTCGGAGTCGTCGAGCATGATCTGGCGCCGGCCGCGCAGCAGAGCACGGTGATCGGCCTCGCACTTGAGGAAGCAGTTGACGAGCCGTCCCTTGAGGTCCTCGGCACGCGCGCGCTCGGGCAGGTCGAGCCCAGCGTTGCGGATCGCCGCATAGATGCCGTCGATGTCCAGCGCGTCCTTCATTATCGCGTGCCCGATCGCGTAGCGGCCGCCGGCGCCGGCCTTGTTGCCGAGCACGACGATCTGCCCGGCGTCGAGCTCGACCCCCGAGGAGCAGGACGCGACTGAGGAGTAGATGTCCAGATCCTTGCAGATCTGCTCGGGCCGCGGCACCTTGATCTCGCCCAGCGCCACCCCGATTCCGAGCGCCGTGGTGCCGTTGGACACGCCCATCGAGTCGTGCACCTCACAGGCCACGGTCTGCCCGCGGCTCGCGGCGTCGCGCACCGCATCGATGGTGAGGAGCGGC
>VGER01000143.1 GCA_016869235.1 Alphaproteobacteria bacterium
CCAGCGCACCGTCGACAAGGCCATCTACCGTCAACGCAACCTCGTCGAGCGCTTCTTCAACAAGCTCAAGCACTTCCGTGGCATCGCCACCCGCTACCACAAGCTCGCCCGCAACTTCCTGGCAGCCGTGGCTCTGGCCGCCACCCGCCTCTGGCTCAGGCATTATGAGTCCACGACCTAGCCGCGCCACCGCATCCGCGCAGCGACTCCGGCGCCCCCGGTCCCTCCCCCGGGGGCGTCGCGCGTCTCGGCTCTTGGGCCTCAGACCAGTGCGACGCGCGCCCGCACGGTGTCGCCGTCGGCGACGCCTTCCGCCGCCCGCAAGGCTTTCTTCACCGCGAGCAGATACTTGCCTTCCTTGGTGGGGAACAGCGTCGTGCGCCACGTCGACTTGCCCAGCGTCGCGCGCATGGGAACGTAGCCCCAGCCGACCTTGGTCTCGCGCGGCCGCATCTTCAGCGCGCCAGCATGGCCCTTGGCGAGGGTCACGAAGTGCCAGCCGCCCGGTCCGGGATAGCGCCACAGCTTGCCGCGGATGGTGAACTCGCGGCTCACCCGGTGCTTCCCCGCGTGCGGCGCGTGTACATGGCCTCGCGCGCCGCTGCGCGCGCCCGCCGAGGAATCATCGCCGTCAACCCGTGCTGCCCCGCGTGCGCCGCGTATACATGGCGATGAACGCGGCGATGCCGGCGATGTCGTCGCGGGCGAAGGCCTGCACCGCGTAGCCCTCGGGCTTCTTGGTGCCGACCACGGCCAGCACCGGCGCCTCGAGGTCCACCACCGTCACCGGGTTCGCCTCCAGCTCGAACACCTGGATGCGCGGCAGCGGCATGTCGCGGAAGCCCTCGACCAGGATCAGGTCGCACGGCCCCATGCGCGCCATCACTTCGTCGATGCCGGGGCGCTTCTTGTCGCGCGCCGGATGGTGCAGCACCCAGCCGTCGGGCAGGGCGATCATCACCTCGTGGGCGCCCGCCTGGCGGTGGCGGAACGAATCCTTGCCGGGCGTGTCGATCTCGACCGGGTGGTGCACGTGCTTCACCGTCGACACGGTGAGTCCCGTCGCGGTGAGGATCGGCACCAGCTTCTCGATCAGGGTCGTCTTGCCCGAGCCCGATGGCCCGGCAATGCCCAGTCGCGCCGGCGGCCGCACGCCAGGGATCTTCACAGGTGCTTCCTTCCCGCGCGCAGGTAGTCGTAGCCCGTGTAGAGCGTGAGGATCGCCGCCGCCCACAGGCCGTATTCGCCGACGGCGATGGCGGGCAGCGCGTCGGGCATGACGAGGGCGCCGGATTCGCCCGCCAGCAGGAAGCCGAGCGCCAGCATCTGGATGCCGGTCTTCCATTTGGCCAGCTGCGAGACCGGCACGCTCACCCGCACCTCGGCGAGGAACTCGCGCAGTCCCGACACCAGGATCTCGCGCAGCAGGATGACGATGGCCGGCAGCACGTGCCAGCCTTCGACGCGGTCGAGCGCCACCAGCATGAGGATGACGGTGGCGATCAACAGCTTGTCGGCGATCGGGTCGAGGAAGCGGCCGAGCGGCGACATCTGGCCGCGCGTGCGTGCCAGGTAGCCGTCGAGGAAGTCGGTCACCGACGCGTAGGTGAACAGGCCGAGCGGCACCCAGTCGTTCCACGGCGCGTCGAGATAGAACGCCGCCACCACCAGCGGGATCGCCAGGATGCGCGACAGCGTCAGGAGGTTGGGCAGGTCGGTGATCACGCGCAGAAGAACGGACGAGGGACCGCCCCCCGGCGGGGCGGCGCAGTCTCCCCTAGGCAACCCGGCGCAGCAAGCGCCATCCGGTCGCGGGAACGCCCAGCGAAACTGCGGGATTCCCGTCCGACCGGGGCGTCAGGCCGTCACCGCCTCTAGGCCGTTGACCGGATAGCGTGGCGCTTCCGCCGGCGGGATTCTCGGCGGTCCCTTCTCGTCCCCCGCCGGGTCCCACCGCGGGTAATCCCCGAAGGAACGCCATGCCCGAAATCTCGCGCGCTCGAATCGCCTCCGTCTCCGTGGTGTTTGTCGTCAGAACATTTGAGACAGATCGGGTCTCTTTGGAAGAGAGGCTCCAGCGGCTCTGCTGATTGATGTTAAGCGGCGATTGCACGGTGGTCCAAGCGTCTGCGTTGGATGGTCTGTCGTTTAATC
>VGER01000144.1 GCA_016869235.1 Alphaproteobacteria bacterium
TTGGGTGCCACGATCGGTCATGCCCACGGCGCCGAGGAGGTGCGCCAACGATTGAACCTGCACTAGCTCTACGTTAGAGTTAAAACTCTCACTGCAACTGGATCAGGATTCAACGCAGGTCACTCTTCGACCTGATCCGGCGGGCCGAGGTTGTTGCGGAACGCGGGCGCTAGCGTCCGCAGGTAGTCGAGTCCGCTCTCCCAAGGCAGCGCGGCGGTGTCGACGAGTACGGTGGCGGTCATGGCGGGTTGCTGGCGGTCGCCGGCGGGGGGCTCAGACCATCAGGTACTTCTGGCGCAGTTCCGGATGCGCGGCCAGGTCGCGCGGCGTGCCGTTGTAGCGGATCTCGCCCTTCTCGATGATGTAGATGCGGTCGGCCAGTTCGGTGGCGAAGCGCAGGTTCTGCTCGCTGATCAGCACCGTCTGGCCGGATGCCTTGAGCGCCATCAGGCGTTTCAACAGCGCATCGACCACCAGCGGCGCGAGACCCTCGGACGGCTCGTCCAACAGGATCATGTCGGGATTGCCCATCAGGGTGCGTGCGATGGCCACCATGCGCTGTTGGCCACCGGAGAGCGCGCTGGCGCGGCGTTCCAGGAAGCTGCGCACGTCGGGGAACAGTTCCAGCACGTGATTCAGGGTCCAGCGGGTCGGTCCGCTGCGCGAGGGCGTGCGCGCGGCCTCGAAGTTCTCGGCCACCGTGAGGCCGCCGAACAGCCGGCAGTCCTCAGCAACGAAACCCAGGCCGGCGCGCGCGACCCGGAAGGGTTCGGCGCCGCGGATCTCGGCGTCCTTGAAGCGGATGCTGCCGGCCTTCGGCGGCACCAGCCCCATGATCGAGGACAGTGTGGTGGTCTTGCCGGCGCCGTTGCGGCCGAGCAGGGCGACCACCTCGCCGGTGGCAACCGCAAGCGAAATCCCGAAGAGGACCTGACTCTCGCCGTAGGCGGTCTCCAGGCCCGCGACTTCGAGCAGGGGCATGCCGCGCCCGCGACCGCGTCAACCCGTGCCGCGAGCCTTGAGCAGCTCCAGACACGGCCGCGCCAGCTGTTCGACCGGGAAGGTCTTGATGTCGGTCATACCGATGCCGTCGGGGAACGCGGCGTCGCGCTTGACGGTGCCGACATAGAAGTTGTACATGGCCATGTTGTCGCAGGCGCGCACCTTGACCGGGCCGGTGGGTCCCTCGAAGGCCACCGTGCCCATCGCCTGCAGCACCTTCTCGACATCGTCGGCGGTGCCGGCCTTTTTGATCGCCTCGACCAGCATGCGCCCGGCCACATAGCCCACCGGCGTGGGCCCGGTGGCGTAGGTCTTCATGCGCTTCTCGACCTCGGCGGCGAAGGGCTTGGCGCGCGGCTCCTTCAGCGCATAGAACGGGAACCAGACGGTGCTCACCGTGTTGGCCGGCAGCGAATCCTTGAGCGCGCCCATCTTGGCCAAGTCGACGCCGTGGGTGAACAACTGGGTCTTGCCGGAGAACAGGCCGAAGTCCCGCGCCGCCTTGAGGAAGTTTACTAGGTCGGCGCCGAAACCGCCGTTGACGATCATGTCGACCGGCTGCGCCTGCAGCGCGGTGACATGGGCGGAGAAGTCGGTGGCGCCGAGCTTGGACCACTCTTGGCGCACCACCGTGACGTCGGGGCGCGCGGCCTTGAGCGCGCGCACGAAGTCCTCGACGAACTGCTGGCCGTACTCGTAGTCCGGCGCCATCGTCGAGACGCGCTTGATGTCCGGACGACCCTTAATGTAGGCGGCGATCACGCTGCCGATCTCGACCGTCGACAGGTTGGCGCGCGCCACGTAGGGATGGCCGGCCTCGCCGGTGAGGCGCTTGGTGGTGGCGAATCCGCCCAGCACCAGCACCTTGTGCTCCTTGCCGAGGTTGCCCACCGCGATGGCGGCGCCGCTGTGGATGCCGACGGTGACGAACTTGATCTTCTCCTCGAGGATCATACGGCGACCCTCAGTGACCGCCTTCTCGACCTGGACGCCCATGTCGGCGGTGACGAGCTGGAACGGCCGGCCCTTGAAGCCGCCGGCGGTGTTGGCCTCGTCTAGCGCGATCTGGAAGCCGGTGCGGATAGAGTCGGCGATGAAGGCGAAGCCGCCGCTGTAGATGTCGATCATGC
>VGER01000145.1 GCA_016869235.1 Alphaproteobacteria bacterium
GGCGGCATGACGGCGCGCCCTGATCCCTCGCAGGCGCTGGCCGCCCGCGCCGTGGCGCGCGGTCGCACGTGGCGGCCCGGCCTGCGCAACATCGGCCGCACGGCGGTGACCATCGCCGGGCTGCTGCTGCTGTGGCAGACAGTGGTGTGGGCGACCGGCGTCGCGCCCTACATCCTCCCCGCCCCGCGCGTGGTCGCCAACGCGTGGCTGGAACGGCCCGACTACCTGCTCACCAACGCGGCGGTGACCGCCGCCGAGATGCTGCTGGGCCTCTTGTTCGGCGGCGCGCTGGGCGTCGCCAGCGCCATCCTGATCGCAACGCTGGCGCCGGCGCGGCGGTGGCTCTTGCCGGTGCTGGTGATCAGCCAGGCCATCCCGGTGTTCGCCCTCGCGCCGATCCTGATGCTGTGGTTCGGCTACGGCATGGCGTCCAAGGTCGTGATGGCGACACTTCTCATCTACTTCCCGGTCACCGCCGCCTTTCTCGACGGGCTGCGCCGCACCGAGCCGGGCTGGCTCGACCTGGCGCAGGTGATGACCCAGGACCGCTGGGCGGTGATCCGCCACGTGCGCATCCCCGCCGCGCTGCCGGCGCTGGCGAGCGGCATCCGCGTGGCGACGGCGATGGCCGCGATCGGCGCGGTGGTCGGCGAGTGGGTCGGCTCGGGCGCCGGATTGGGATTCGTTATGCTGCACGCCAACGGACGCGCGCAGACCGACCTGATGTTCGCCGCGCTGGCGACGCTCGCGGCGCTCGCGCTCGTCACCTATTACTCCGTCGACTGGGGCCTGCGCCGCGCGCTGCCCTGGACCCCCGACTCGCCGCTCGACGACGCGCGATTCTAGAGGCCCGTTCCACCCGAGGACGCCATGCTCCGCTTGCTGCTGCTCGCCGTTGCCCTGCTCGCCGACCGCCCCGCCTT
The DNA here is from genome assembly GCA_016869235.1 of Alphaproteobacteria bacterium. Taxonomy (GTDB): domain Bacteria; phylum Pseudomonadota; class Alphaproteobacteria; order UBA2966; family CAIVPW01; genus CAIVPW01. The sequence continues at coordinate 924 of VGER01000145.1, forward strand.
CGCCATCGAGAAGATGACGGTGGTGCTGGACTGGTTCGTTAATCCGGACCACGGGCCGCTGATCGTCGCGCAGGAGCTGGGGTACTTCGCTGCGAACGGCCTCGAAGTGACGTTCATCGCGCCGTCGGACGCCAACGATCCGCCCAAGCTGGTGGCGGCGGGACGCGCCGACCTTGCCGTCAGCTACCAGCCGCAACTGTACCTGCTGGTCGCCGAGGGACTGCCGCTGAAGCGCGTCGGCACCCTGGTGGCGACGCCGCTCAACAGTTTGGTGGTGCTCGCCGATGGACCCGTCAAGAGCATCGCCGACCTCAAGGGCAAGCGCATCGGCTACTCGGTGGCGGGCTTCGAGGAGACGATGCTGAGCACCATGCTGAAGAAGCATGGGCTCACCCTGCGCGACGTGCAGATGATCAACGTCAACTTCGCGCTGACCGCGGCGCTGCTGTCGGGACAGGTGGCCGGCGTGATCGGCGCGTTCCGCAACTTCGAGCTTACCGAGCTGGAGATCCACCACCGCCCCGGCCGCGCCTTCCTGCCCGAGGAGGAAGGCGTGCCGGCCTACGACGAGTTGATCCTGGTGGCGCACCGCGACAAGACCAACGACCCGCGCATCCGCGCGCTTCTCAATGCCGTCGAGCAGGGCGTGCAGTACATGCACAACCACCCGGCCGAGGCGTGGGCCGCGTTCCTGCGCCAGCACAAGAACCTCGACGACGCGCTGAACCGGCGCGCGTGGGCCGACACCCTGCCCCGCTTCGCGCACTCGCCGGCCGCTCTCGACCGCAATCGCTACGAACGCTTCGCGCAGTTCCTGGTGAAGGAGGGCCTGATCAAGCAGGCGTTGCCGGTGGAGCAGTACGCCGTGGAAGTGCGCTGACTCGCGGTGCGCCGACGTGAGGCGCACTGGCGCGCCGTCCGCTGACTGCGCGAATCCAGGTCTTGTGGGCCGTCCCGTTTCGACCGGGCACAATACGGGTGGGGCTTCCAGATGTTGTGTGCTGTCGCGCGCGGCCGGACGGCGGCGGCGCGCGCGTCACGGCGTCCGGCCCTCCGCCTTTAGGCGCGCCGTATGCGTCGGATGTCTCACGAGCGGAGTTGGTCTGCCCTGTCGAAAGTGGTCCAAGCCCAGAGTTAGGATTGGCCCACTTTTGAATGGAGAATGGGATGCCGCGTCAGCGATTTACGGCCGAGCAGATCATCGG
>VGER01000146.1 GCA_016869235.1 Alphaproteobacteria bacterium
CGTGTGCTTGGCGAGCCGCGACATGGAATACGCGAAGGCGATCTTCGACTTCGCCGCTGAGCAAGGCGGCCCGCCAGAAGCCGCGGCTTTCGGTACCGGGGCGCGCATGCCCGCCAGCTGGGCGGCACTCTACAACGGCTCGCTCGCGCACGGCAACGATTACGACGACACACACAGCAAGTCGATCGTGCACATCGGCGGTGCGGTGGTGCCCACCGCGCTGGCGGTCGGCGAGAAGGCCGGGCGCGGCGGCAAGGACGTGCTCGCCGCGATCGTCGCGGGCTACGAGGTGGTGGCCCGCATCGGCATGGCTGCCTCCAAGGGCTTCCACGCGCAGGGTTTCCATCCCACCGGCGTCTGCGGGGCGTTCTCGGCTTCGACCGTCGCCGGCAAGCTCCTCGGCCTCGCGCCTGTGCAATTGGCGCATGCGCTCGGCATCGCCGGCAGCCAGGCCTCGGGCTCGATGGAATTCCTCGGCGAGGGCGCCTGGACCAAGCGCATGCATCCGGGCTGGGCCGCGCACGCGGGCGTGGTCGCTGCCGGCCTCGCCAGGCGCGGCTACACCGGCCCGCGACGCATCTTCGAGGGCCGCTACAGCCTTTACAACCTGTACGCGAACACCGTCACACCCGACCTCTCGAAGGCCACCGCGGGCCTGAAGGAGGAATGGGAGATCCTCAACACCGACTACAAGCCCTACCCCTGCGGCCACATCAGCCATCCATACATGGACTGCGCGCTGAAGCTCAGGCGCGAACAGGGGGTGAAGCCGGAGGACATCGAGTCGATCGAACTGCGGGTACCGACCGCGGGCGTGGCGATCCTTTGCGAGCCGGCCGAGGACAAGCGCCGGCCGCGAAATTCCTATGCCGCGCGCTTCAGCCTGCCTTACTCGGTGGGTGCGGTCCTGGTCTGGGGCAAGGCCGAAATCGAGGAGTTCTCCGATTCGAAGATCGGCGACCCGGCGGTGCTCGCGCTCTGCGATCGCACCCGCTACGTGGTCGACGATACGCTGCCCTTCCCGCAGAGCTTTCCGGGCTGGCTGTTCATCACGCTCAAGGGCGGGCGGCGGCTGGAAGCGCGCATGGACGCCTCGCGCGGCTCGCGTGAGAACCCGATGTCGGACGCCGACGTCTACGGAAAGTTCGAAGGCAACGCATCGCGCGCGCTGCCCGCGGCGCAGGTGCGCCGCCTCTGGGATGAAGGCATGCGCCTCGAAAGCTCGGCCGACCTGAAAGGTTTCACGCAGCAGCTCGCCATCCAATAGAAGAGGAGATTCTCATGTTCGTCAGATCACTCATCGTTGCCGCCGGGCTCGCGCTCGCGCTCGGCGCCCACGCGCAGCAGCGCCTGCGCATCTCCAACCAGCTGCCGCCCAGCTCGGCCATGTCCAAGGGCCTGGAATTGTGGAAACAGAAACTGGAGGCCGCTACGGGCGGCGCGGTGAAAGTCGAGCTCTACCACTCGAGCCAGCTCTACAAAGACAACGAGGTCGTGGCGGCGGTGCAGAGAAAGAACGTCGAAATGGGGCTGGTCGTCGCCAGTCAGTTCGCCGCCTACGACCCCTACTTCGCGGTCTTCGACCTGCCCGGGCTGTTCACCAGCTACGAGCAGGCGATCCGCGCGATCGACGGCGAGCTCGGCAAGACGCTCAGCGCGCGCCTAAACAAGCTCGGCGTGCAACCGATGTACTGGGCGCAGCAGGGGTTCGTCGAGATCGGCACGACCAAGCGCCAGCTCGCCAAACCCGCCGACTTCAAGGGGATGAAACTGCGGGTGCACAGCAAGGAGCTCAGCCGCATGGCGCAACTCCTCGGCGCGGCGCCCACGACCATCGCGGCCTCCGAGGTCTCGACGGCCCTCACGCAGGGCACCGTCGATGGCATCACGACCAGCATTTCTTCCTATGACGCCCGCAAGTGGTTCGAGGGCGCGCCGAACATCACCACCTCGCACTTCGGCCTCGTTGCCGTCATCGTGGTCATGAACCAGGACCTGTGGAAGGGCCTGCCGCAGAACGTGAAGTCGGCGATCCAGTCGGCCTCCCAGACCGCGGGCGCCTATTCCACCCAGACGGTGGTGAACGAGGAGAGCGAGCTGATCG
>VGER01000147.1 GCA_016869235.1 Alphaproteobacteria bacterium
CGTGAGAGCGATATGACCTGCCCTCCGCGCAGCCCCCGGTAACGCCCGGCGCTCTCATCGTGGCTCTCCGCGTACGCGAACGTGTCCGTCTGCCAGGTCAGCAGCCCTATGCCCTCGCGCATCGCCCGCACGAGCACCTCGGGCCCGGCCAGCCGCGGTAAATAGAGATAGCGCGCGAAATCTTCCACCAGCTGTCTTGTGGCGACATGATTGCCACGCCACAGCGGCACTTCATCGAGATGCTTCCGGAGGATCGTCGAACCGAGTGATAGCACCAGTGAGTCGTCGTTCCGCAGCTTCTTGCTCGCGCGCACGGCGAGCGATTCGCTTCCCGGAAGCCGGATCGCCTGCCACGTGATCGCCGCCTGCGGGTTCGCCTGCCCCGGCACGAGCAGCCACTGGTAGGTCTCGGGCAAGCGCGCCGCCACCGCGCCATCGGCGGCCTGCCGCTGAGTCTCCGCCTGACGCACCTGGTGCGGGTCGAGGTTGAGCCTCTCCTTCTCGGCGAGAATCGACTTCCACGCCAGGAACCGGCGCACCGCCTCATCGAGGTCCTGCAAGCGCACCTTGTCCGCGGCGAGGAAGACCAGGGTGTTGCGGTAGAGCCGCGGCGTGTTACCGCGCGACTCGAGGATCGCCCGCGCCGCCGTCTCGGCTGCGCTGCCAGCTTCCTTCGTGTACGTGTGCTCGGCAGGCAGCACCACGAGCCGCGCGTCGAGGTCGTCGGGCACGTCGGCGCCCGAACGAGGGAGCGGATGGACCCGTGAGAAGTCGCCTTTCTCCCCCAGGTCGGCGCGCAGCCGCGCGTCCAGTTCCTCTGCCACCTTTTCGATGTCGCGCTTGAACTGCTCGGCGCGGTCCTCCGCAAGCTTGGTGACCGTAGGCTGGATGGCGTACCAGAAGCGCGGCCCGTCCTGGTAAAGATAGGTCGCCGCCGCTGCCAGCCGCCGCAGCGCGTCGCCGAACACGGCCGGCGACTCCCCCGGCATCACGCAGCCGAGCTTGACGCGCCGGTCCTCGATCCCGCGGTGGGCCGCAGCCGCCGTCGGCGCGGAGCCAAGGTAAATGGTGCGAGCCACCCGCCGCGTCGCGTGCAGCTTGCCGAGGTTCGGCTGCTCGCCGTCGATCTTGAGCGGCAGCGAGCTCGGCCCGTCCACGTCCTTCTCGATGATCGGCGCCCAGTTGTCCGAGAGATACCGCGTCAGCTCCGACTGCACGCGCGCATCGTCGATCGGCACCGTGGACGGCAGGATCAGCGGGTTGCTGTCCCCCTTCTCCCACAGGCTGTGGATCACCGCCGCCATCAGCCGCAGCACGCCGCGCGTGCGCTGGAACTTGAGCAGCGTGGACCAGTCGGTGTAGAGTCGTTCGAAGATCTCCGGGTGGATCGGGTACGCAGCCTGGATGCGCTTTTCGTAGTCGCCGTCATTGCACTCGGGCGGGAACTCGGCGCCCTGCGCGTGATAGAGGTCGGCGAAGGCGCGCGCCGTTACGTCGCGCTGCTTGAAGGCGTCCGGCCCGGTGAGCGGCTCGAACAGCCGCCGCCGCACGATCTCGAAGCCCTCTTCCTTGGACGCCGTCCGCCACGACGATTCCACGCGCCCAACCACGCGGCGCAGCCGCTCGAGCGCCTCGCGCCCGCGGATACCGCCCACCTCCGCGTCGTCTGCCTGTGTGTGGGGCGAGTCCTGGGTGTCCGAGGCCGGCAGCGAGATCACCAGCAGGCAGTTGCTCGCGAGCTTGGCCGACTCGGTCAGCGCCTGGGCGAAGGTGAACTGGGTCTCGAAGCCGCCGGCCGGCAGGTCACTCTGGTCGGGGAGCTGGCGCGCGTAGGCCACCCATTCGTCGATCAGGACCAGGCACGGCCCGTGCTCCTTGAATAGCTCGCGCAGCACATCGCCGGGGTTGGTGGCCTTTTCGTCGTCGGCCTTGACGCGCGCGAAGGCCTTCTTGCCCCCAAGCTGGTAGGCGAGTTCCCCCCACAGCGTGCGCACCACCGTGCCATCGGGCTTGGTGACAGGGTTGCCCGGCGA
>VGER01000148.1 GCA_016869235.1 Alphaproteobacteria bacterium
TCCGACCAGCTACGCCATCAACGGCAAGCAGTTCATCGCCGTGTTTGCCGGCTCGCCCGCGCCCGGCGGCGCCACTTGGCCGGAGCTTGCGCAGATGACCACGGGCGGCGCTCTGTACGTGTTCGCCCTTTAGTCCCTTCTCCCCACCCGAATAATGTCCCCCTCTCCCGCGCTTGCGGGGGAGGGCAGGGTGGGGGTGTGCTGCTCCCATGAAGCTCACCGGTTGCTCGCTCCTGGCGGTACTCGCGCTGTCGGCGCCCGCGCTCGCCCAGGAGCGGGCGCGAGTACCCACGGTCTGGGACTTACCCGTCGGCGCCCATGCGCGCGAGCTGCCCAAAGACGCCTTCACCGACTTCGCTTGCGGCACCAACGGCGGCCCACCCTCCACCGTGATCTCGGGCTGGGTCGATTTCGCGCGCTGCCGTCGCGAGGTGGCGACCGGCCTGCACGAGGTCTACTTCCGCTACGACGACGAAGCCGAGCTCAGGCAGCGTGCGCGCTTCCCCGAAGACGGCGCCATCATCGACAAGTCCACCGCGGCCTACGACATTCCCATCATCGTCTCGGGCTTGTTCGACGAGATGGGCTTTCTGGTCGGTTTCCGCATTGTCTCGGACCCGCGCGTCGACGTCGCCATCCGCGAGAACGGCTCGGCGCTGGCGGGGCCCTTGCGCGCGCGCTACGGCGAGGACAAGTTCACCTGCGTCAACCTGGAGCCGGCCGAGGGCGAGACTCCTTTCCAGGGCGTGTTCCTCAAGCGCCAATGCCGGCAAGAGGCGGCGGCGGGAGGAGTGGCACTGTTCCTGGAGGCACGCTTCTTGCGCAAGCGCGGCCAGGTCATCGCCCAGGCCCAAGAGGGCCCGACCCAGGGTCAATTCGAGAGCGTCACCTACTTTCAGGCGCTGCTTGCGGGCGGCGTGCCCGACCGCGAGCGCAAGCTCGCGGCGCTGCCCGAGCCCAAGCCCTCCGAGCGCGAGCTCCTGGCCGCGCGCGCCAAGGATTGCGCCGGCTGCGATCTCAAGGGTGCCGATCTGAAGCGCGCCAACCTTGCCAACGCCAATCTCACCGGCGCCGACCTGACCGGCGCCAACCTGCACGGCGCCATTCTCGCCGGCGCCAACCTGACCGGCGCCATGCTCGACGGCGCCAACCTCAATCGCGCCGACGTTAAGCGCGCCAAGCTCGCTGGCGCCTCGCTCATCCAGGCGCTCCTGTACGAGACACGCCTGGACGCCGCCGACCTCTCCGGTGCCGCCCTCGCCGGCGTGCTCGCCAGCCGCGTGCAGCTGATCGGCGCCAACTTGTCCAAGGCGTCCATACAGGTCGCCGACTTGCGCAACGGCCGCCTCAACGACGTCAACTTCGCTGGCGCCGACCTGTCGGGCTCGGCGCTGGACGACGCACAGCTGACTCGCTCCAACTTGAAGGATGCCAAGCTCGTCCAGGTTTCGGCGTGGCGCGCGCTCTTGGTGGGCGCCGACCTTTCGCGCGCCGACGTGCGCGGCGCCGATCTCTATGGAGCCAACCTGCGCGAAGCCGACCTCACCGACGCAGACTTCTCCTACTCGCGCCTTACCACCGCCAACCTCGGCTCCGCCAAGACCGCCGGCGCCAAATTCAGCCAGGCGCAGCTGCCGGCCGGCTTCAGGCCGAACTGAGCGCCGTCTCACCGTATTCGACGACGTGAAGCGCGGCCCAAGACTTGGGCTTGTTGACTCGTCTTGCACGCGGGGGGTCGGCGCACGGCCACTCGTGGCCCGCATCCCCGCTGCTCACCCAAGGGATGCGCAATTGGGGAGGTCTTCATGCAAGGAATTTCTGACCTGCGGCTGCGCGCCGCGACCACCACCATCCTCGGGGGCGCATTGGCAGCGCTGCTAGCGATGCCGGCGCAGGCCGCCGACGTGACGCAGCCGCGGCTGGAGAACGCCGACGGCGAGCCGCACAACTGGCTGCTGCCGTTCCAGAATTACGGCTCGCACCGCT
>VGER01000149.1 GCA_016869235.1 Alphaproteobacteria bacterium
CCTAGGGTCAGGCGATACTCGTAGCAGCGCACGCCCGGAACCACGCGCGCCTCCTCATAGTGCTGCAGGGTCTCGACGGTAGCGGGCACGGCGTTCGGACCGAACACGAATGGCTCGCGCGCTGGGACGCCGGGGGCAGAGCGATTGAGCGCGACGAACACCGCCGGCATCTGGGCAAGGCGCGTGCGCTCGCCGACGTCGCCGGTGTCCGCGCACGCGGCGGCGACGAGCGCCAGCAGCGCGCTAAAGGAAGCTGTACGGATCGACATCGACCTGCAGACGTACGCCGCTCGTCATTGGCACGCGGGCGAGCCACTCGCGCACCACCGCTTGCACGTTCACCGTGCGCTCGGCGCGCAGGAGCAGGCGGAAGCGGTGGCGGCCGCGCAAGAGCGCGAGCGGCGCCGGCGCGGGACCAAGCACGCGCACGCCGGTGAGGTTCGGCGCGGCGCGCGCCAGCGACTGAGCGTAGGATTCGACCCGGCGCGCGTCGGGTCCGGAAACGATGAGCGCGACGAGACGGCCGAACGGCGGCCAGCCGCCGGCGCGGCGATCCTCGGCCTCGCGGGCGAGGAAGCCGGCGCGGTCGCCGGCGATGAGCGCCTCGATCACCGGATGATCGGGGAAGTAGGTCTGCAGGTAGACGCGGCCGGGACGCTCGGCGCGGCCGGCGCGTCCCGCCACCTGGCTCAGCAGCTGGTAGGTGCGCTCGGAGGCGCGCAGGTCTCCGCCCCCGAGCCCGAGGTCGGCGTCCACCACGGCAACCACCGTCAGCAGCGGGAAGTGGTGTCCTTTGGCGACGATCTGGGTGCCGATGAGGATGTCGACGCGATGCTCGGCGACGGCGCGCACCATCGCCTCGGCCGCCGCGGGACCGGTGATTGTGTCGCTGGCCATGACGGCAACGCGCGCGCTGGGGAACAGCTGCGCGACCTCTTCGGCGATGCGCTCGACGCCCGGACCGCACGCGGCGAGCGAATCGAGCGCCCCGCATGCGGGGCACGCCTTCGGCAGCGGAATGGAGTGGCCGCAATGGTGGCACTCGAGCTTGCCGACGTACCGATGCTCGACCAGCCACGCCTGGCAGTTCGGACACTGCATGCGATGGCCGCAAGTGCGGCACAGCGTCAGCGGCGCGTAGCCGCGCCGGTTGAGGAACAGCATCGCCTGGCTGCCTTCGGCGAGCGCGTACTGCACTGCCTCGACGATTACCGGCGAAAGCCAGCGGCCGCGCTCGGGCGGGGTCTTGCGCAGGTCCACGGCGTGCACCGCGGGCAGCTGCGCGGAACCGTGCCGCTCCGGCAGGTGGATGGTGCCGTAGCGGCCTGCCTCCGCGTTAACCACCGTCTCCAACGACGGCGTCGCCGAGACCAGGACGACGGGATGGCCGGCGAGGTGACTGCGCGCCACCGCGATGTCGCGCGCGTTGTAGATTACGCCGTCCTCCTGCTTGTAGGAGCCGTCGTGCTCCTCGTCGACCACGATGAGCCCGAGGTTGGCGTAGGGGAGGAACAGCGCCGAGCGCGCCCCGACCACCACTTGCGCGCGGCCTTCGGCAACGGCGCGCCAGGTGTTGCGCCGCGTCGCGCCGCTCAGCTCGGAGTGCCACTGGTGCGGCGCGGCGCCAAACCGCACGCGGAAGCGCTCCAGCCACTGGGCGGTGAGCGCGATCTCGGGCACCAGCACGAGGACCTGCAGGCCGCACTCGATCGCCTCGGCGACGGCGTCGAGGTAGACCTCGGTCTTGCCGGAGCCAGTGACGCCGTCGAGCACGGTGACGGAGTACGCGCGCGCTGCGACGCGCTTGCGCAAGGCGCGCGCCGCGTCGGCCTGGGCAGGTGACAGCGTCACGGCCGCGGTCACGCGGAGCGGCGCAGGATCGGCGGAGGCGAGCGCAGCCGGAACCAGCACGCCGGCATCGGCCATGCCGCGCACCACCCCGGCGCTGACGCACGCGACGCGCGCGATGTCGGCGGCGGCG
>VGER01000150.1 GCA_016869235.1 Alphaproteobacteria bacterium
CAGCGGCCGCTCGCGGCCGCGTCCGCGCGCCCTCGGCGCGCGCGTCGCCGCCAGTTGGCGGCCCTTCGCGGCGTCCGGATCGGCAGCGCACGACGGGCATTCGCGCGCGAAGGAAAAACTGGAGCGGGTAGAGGGACTCGAACCCTCGACCCTCACGTTGGCAACGCAGTCTGGCCAGCGCGGGAAGCGTGTTGTTGGCGCCGAGGTTAGCGCGAACTGAGGGTGTTGCAAGACGGCGCGAGTCGTGGCCGCAAGTCGTTGGTTGATGCGGTAGCCATCGGTTGCGTCCGGTAGCCTACTGGGTCCCCGTCCGCATGGCTGAGGGCGAGCCTTGACGGTCACATCGCGGACACGAACCGCCCGCGCCGGCGGTCATCGGTGGGACGCAGGGACCCCACCCCATACAATCCGCCCGGTGGTCCAGGTTCGGAGACCATGCGATTCCTGCTCACAAGGAGAAATCATGACCCACGCCACTCGTCTGCCCATTCCCGCAGCCTTGCTCACCTGCGTTCTCGCCACCGGTTGCAGTTCCACGGTCGGGGTCCGCAACATGAACGTGGTGCAGGCGCCGCCTGCGGCGGTGACCAAGGTCGCCGTCTCGGTCGACAAGGCGAGGAACAACGACCAGGGCGAGGCCGTCGCGCTTGAGAACGGACTGACCCGCGAGTTCAGGAACGCCGGCTACGAGCTAGCCGCAGGCGGCCTTTCAGTGCAAGCCGAGATTACCGAACTCAAGCGCGGGAGCACGGTAGCCAACGTCATAATCGGCCTTGGCGCTGGCAGTGACTACGCCGACGTCGCATGCCGCGTCTCCGATTCAACCGGCAAGCAGCTGATGTCCTTCGTCGTCCACGGGACTGTCGTCGACAAGAGGTACCGCGAACTGAACGGAGTGCTCAGCGAGTACGTGCCGCAAGCCATCCTCAAGGAAATCAAGGAGGCCAGCCGCTAAGCGGCTCGACCCAGCGCGCGAGTTCACCGCTCGAGCGCCGCGCATGGCAGGTGCACCGGGCCCGCCGACTCTGCATCAGGAGCGCCGGAGCGGTCGATGTCGCATGCGCGCATCCCGAGCAGTTCGCCGGGCCGGCACGCGGTCAGCAACTGCAACCGCACCATCGCCTGCACGACCGGCGGCATGAACGGCAGCGCCCGCTCGATGTGAGATCGTCCGGCACCGGATGAACGCCCTCCGACTCGCGGGCGCCGCCGCGACCGCGCCGCAGTCCTTCCACCGTCCGCAGGCTGTCCCAGGCCGCCGCCGGCAGCAGCTCCTCGCGCGCCGCGAAGCGGAACGCGCGCCGCACGACACGGACGCGTTCGTTGATCGTCTTGCGCGTCAGGCCGGCCACCACCTGCTCGTCGCGGAACTGCAGCAGCGACCGCGGGCCGAACTCGCTCGCCGGCAGCCGGCCGAAACGGCCGAGCACCAGCGGCCGCAGCGCCAGCTTGACGTTGACCACGCTGCGGCTCACGGCGCCGTCGTCGCCGCGGTACACCTTCTCGCAGTCGGTCAGGAAGCGGTCGCACACCTCGGCGACCGTGATCGGCTGCGCCGGCGCCGCGGGCAGCCGGCGGGCCGTTCGCGAGCCAGGTGGCCAGCAGCTTCTCGTACGCGGCGCGACTCTCCGCCGTTCCGTGCTGGCCGAGGTAGTGATCTCTCCCTTCGAGCGTGACGACCGCCAAGCCGCTGGGCTTGTGCAGGCGGTAGCCGGGGCCCCTCGATGACGTGGACACTGAGCACCTCTCGGAGGGAACCGGGTAGGACTACCGGGTTCCGAAGGCTTCCCGAGCTGCTCTGTCCACCGCGGACAGGTTCGCGAAACTACGCGATCAGCCTGAGTTGAAAATGGAGCGGGTAGAGGGACTCGAACCCTCGACCCTCACGTTGGCAACGTGATGCTCTACCACTGAGCTACACCCGCTCACAGACGATCTCGGATCAATCGACCCTGCG
>VGER01000151.1 GCA_016869235.1 Alphaproteobacteria bacterium
AGCAGGTCCTGCTGCGCCATCCAGGCGACACGGCCGGCGAGCGGAAGGCCGTCGTCGGTGACGACGCGCGTCCCGGGGGTCGGGTCGGCGAGGCCGGCGACGAGGCGCAGCAGGGTCGTCTTGCCGACCCCCGACGGGCCGACGAGGCAGGTCCAGGTGGGCGCCGGCAGGTCGAGGGCGAGGCCATCGAACAGCGTCGTGCCGGCGAAGTTCAGCCGCGCTCCGGCAATGGACACGCCTACCCGCGCGGCGGTTGCCGCGGCGGTCGATGCGCTGCTCCACTGCCCGGTCACGGGACCGCGCCTCCCTTCGCCGGCATTAACCGGATCAGGTTCGTGGGGTCGTCCCGCCATCGGCGGCGGGACCTCTCAGCCGTTTGGGCTCCCCCGGCTCGGCCCAATATGGCCACGGCCCTGTGGCGCCGTCAACGCGGGGGGATTGCGGTAGTGGGGTAGTGAACCGCGCCGGGTTTGCCGGAGGCTGATTTGTGTGAGTCACGCCGCCATGGCGGGCTCACGGTTTTCGGCATGGTAGCGTTCCTCGGCTTTGGCCGGCGGGATGTTGCCGATGGGCTCCAGGAGCCGCCGGTTGTTGAACCAGTCGACCCATTCGAGGGTAGCGAACTCGACGGCCTCGAGGCTGCGCCACGGTCCCCGGCGACGGATCACCTCGGTCTTGATGACGCTCTCGGCGAGCGCGTTGTCGTAGCTGTCGCCGACGCTGCCGACCGACGGCTCGATCCCAGCCTCGGCCAGGCGCTCGGTGTATTTGATCGAGACGTATTGCACGCCCCGGTCGCTGTGGTGGATCAGCCCGTCGCCGCGTAGCGGCCGCCGGTCGTGGAGCGCCTGCTCCAGGGCATCCAGCACGAAGCCTGCCTGCAGCGAGCCGGACACCCGCCAGCCGACGATCCGGCGCGCGAAGGCGTCGATCACGAAGGCGACGTAGACGAAGCCCGCCCAGGTAGCGACATAGGTGAAGTCGGACAGCCACAGCGCATTCGGGCGCGGGGCCTGGAACTGGCGGTTCACCCGGTCCTGCGGGCAGGGTGCCGCGGGGTTGCTCCGCGTCGTACGCACCGGCTTGCCGCGCACCGCACCCGCCAAGCCCAGCTCAGCCATCAGGCGGGCGACCGTGCAGCGGGCGACGACGATGCCCTCGCGCCGCAGCTGGCGCCAGACCTTGCGCACGCCGTAGACTTGGAAGTTCTCGCGCCACACCCGGGCGATCTCTTCGCGCAGTTCGGCATCGTGCCGGGACCGGCCGGAAGCCTTGCTGGGGTCGGCCCGGCGCGCGGCGTGAGCGTGGTAGGTGGACGGGGCGATCGCCAGAACCCGGCAGATCGGCTCGACCCCGTGCGCCTCGCGGTGATCGTCGATGAACGCGATCATGGCTTGAACCGGCGGTCGAGCTCCGCCTGGGCAAAATACGCCGACGCCTTACGCAGGATCTCGTTGGCTTGGCGCAGCTCCCGGTTCTCGCGCTCCAGCGCCTTCAGCCGCGCCTGCTGGTCGCTGGTCGGCCCGGCACGCCGACCGGCATCCCGCTCCTCACGCCGAACCCAGCGCCGCAGCGTCTCCGCCGTGCAGCCGATCTTCGAGGCGATCGACTGGATCGCACTCCATTGCGACGGGTACTCCGTCTCGTGCTCCAGCACCAGGCGGACGGCGCGCGCCTGAACTTCCGGGGAATAACGCGATGAAGTCGTTGTCATGGCTCCACCTTCTCAAGGTTCGGAGCCTCCGGCAAACCCGGCGCGGTTCAGATCGAGCCCGTCTGGCCGTTCCCGTCGCAAGAAATTGCCCCGTTCTTTCATCTGTTCAAGCAGGCCGTGGAAAGGCGCGAATTGCCGCCGGTCGGCAATTTCAACGACATGATAAAATGACGACAGGGGCAGTATCCGGTTCACAAGCATACGCGCGTTAGCCAATCAGAGATAAAGTCC
>VGER01000152.1 GCA_016869235.1 Alphaproteobacteria bacterium
CCGGGCGCCGCGTCCGGCTCGCAGCCGCGCCTCGCCGGGGCCATGCACTTCCAGGCGCCGCCCGGGTTCTCCGCCGGCGCGCAGGCCGCCTACGACGCCCCGGCGGCGCGTCCTGCGCCCGAGTCCGAGCCCGCCAACGGCAAGCACTATCCCCTGGGTGCAGCGCGCGCCCAACTGCATACCACCTACGTCGTGGCGGAGACCGACGACGGCGTGGTCATCGTCGACCAGCACGCGGCGCACGAACGCCTGGTCTTCGAGCGCATCAAGGCGGCGCTCGCCTCGAGCGGCGTGGCGCGGCAGCTGCTCCTGGTGCCCGAGGTGGTCGAGCTCGGGTCGGCCGAGGCGGACCGGCTCTTGGCGCGCGCCGGCGAGCTCGCCGAGCTCGGCCTAGTGGTCGAGGCGTTCGGCGACGGCGCCGTCGTCGTGCGCGAGGTGCCGGCGCTGCTGGGCGACGCCGACCTGCAGGGCCTGTTGAAAGACCTCGCCGACGATCTCGCCGGATTCGACCAGGCGCTGTCGCTGCAGGACCGCCTGTCCGAGGTGTGCGCCACCATGGCCTGCCACTCCAGCGTGCGCGCCGGGCGGGTGCTGTCGCCGGCCGAGATGAACGCGCTGCTGCGCGAGATGGAATCGACGCCGCATGCGGGGCAGTGCGGCCACGGCCGTCCCACCTACGTGGAACTGAAGCTCAGCGACATCGAGCGGCTGTTCGGCCGCCGCTAGGGAGAAGTGCATCGTGCGAAAGTGGATCGTGGCCGGTATCGGCGTCGTCGCCGCCGCCGTGGTGGCGGTGTGGGGCGTGTTCTACGGCATCTTCCCGATGGTCTCGGATCCTGGGACGATCACCGTCGAGCGCAGCATCGATCGCATCACGCGCGGCCAGTACCTCGCCAACAACGTCATGGTGTGCGTCGACTGCCATACCGTGCGCGAGGTCGACCTCTACTCGATGCCGCCGGCGCGCAGCCTGGAGTTCGGCGGCGGCCTGGCCTTCACGCGCGAGATGGGCGTGCCCGGCAACGTCGTCTCGCCGAACATCTCGCCGGGCGCGCTGCGCGAATGGAGCGACGGCGAGGTCGTACGCGCCATCGCCTCGGGCGTCTCGCGCGACGGCCGCGTGCTGTTCCCGATCATGCCGTACCACGCCTACGGCACCCTCGACCGCGAGGACATTTACGCGGTGGTCGCCTACCTGCGCGTCATTCCGCCGGTGAACCGGCCGGTGGCGAAGTCGAAGGTCGACTTCCCGATGAACCTGATCATGCGCACCTTGCCGCGCGATCCGTCGTTCCACACGCGGCCGCACCTGCGCGATCCGGTAGCGTACGGCCGCTATCTGGCCACGGCCGCCGGCTGCCCGGATTGTCACACCCGGCGCGACGCCCAGGGCCGCCCGAGCGGCCCGATGCTCGCCGGCGGGCAGGAGTTCCTCTATCCCGAGCGCTTCCTGGCGCGCTCCGCCAACATCACGCCGGACGCCGAAACCGGCATCGGCAATTTGACCAAGGAAGCGTTCATCGCCCGCTTCAAGTCGCGCACCGACGCCGACTACCGCCAGATGGCGGTGGCTCGCGGCCGGCCGCAAACGCTGATGCCGTGGTGGGCCTACTCGGGCATGACGGCCGAGGATCTCGGCGCGATCTACGATTACCTGCGCACCGTGCCGGCGGTGAAGAACAAGGTCGTTACGTTCGAGCCGCGCTAGGTGTGAGCTTTCAGTAGGTTGTCCATCCTGCTCCGACCGAGGAAGCTGAGGTTGTCGAAGCTTCAGGTCCTTCGGGGGAGCCGGATGAACGTCCACAAGAATGCCCGGCTGACGCCGCTTGGTCGAGAGCGAGTGGCGCAGTTGGTGTTGAGCGGGCAGACGCCGAAGGCCGCAGCTGCGGCCGCAGGCATTTGCCCGCGCACGGTC
>VGER01000153.1 GCA_016869235.1 Alphaproteobacteria bacterium
CTCGCCGCTGCGCATCATCCTGCGCTCCCGCGACGGCTCCTCGCTGCAGGCGCTGACCCGATCCATACCTGGGATCGAAGAGGCTTTCGCCGCCGCATCCACGCGCCGCGGCGTTCCCGTAGGCGTGACCGACCAGGAGAACGCCGACCTGGCGCAGCGCACCCAGGGCTCCCTGGCCACGATGACGCTGCTCCAGCTGCGGAGCAAAAAGCTGCCGCTTCACGCCCTCGCCCTCGACGGTGTCCATCCGGAGACCGACGCCCGCTATCCGCTGCGGGTCCGTCTCTGCCTCGTCCTGCGCGCCTCCCCGCGTCCCGAAGCCGCGCGTTTCATCGCCCACGTCCGTTCGCCGGCGGGACAGGCCCTGCTGCGCGAGCTCGGCGCTGAGCCGGCCGACTGAGGCCCGGCGATGGAGAGCGCCGCCGCCTACGCCCGGCTTGCGCGAACCGTACGTCTCATTGCGGCAACCCTCGGCCTCCTGGTCGCCATTGCGGTCCCCGTCGGCATGACGATGGAGCACTATCGCGACGACAGGCAGCTTCGCCTGTTCCAGGCCCATCTCGCCGCCGATCGCATCGGCCAGTACATCTACGTCCAGGGAGCGCTGTGGCGCTACACGCCCCATCGGATAGTCGAGCTCATCACCTTTGCGCGCCTGCCTGACGACACGGCCCGCTATGTCGTGAGCGACATCGCCGGCCACCCGGTCGCCTCGATCGGCGACGCGGTGCCCGAACCCTCATACGAAATCCAGGCACCGGTCATCGTGCGCGGCGAGGCGCTCGCTCACGTGCGCGTGCAGACCAGCCTTCGCCCTCTGATCGGCGATCTCCCGGCCCTGGCACTGATCGGTTTTCTGCTGGGTGCGGCCGTCTACGGCACGGTCCATTTCCTCCCGCTGCGGGCCTTGCGCCGCGTGATCGCGACCCTCGAGGTCGCCCAAAGCCGCCTGCAGAACCAGGTGGAGAAGACCGAGGCCGCCTTGCAGATGGCGAGCGCGGAGCAGGAAAGGGCACAGGCGGCCAACCGCGCCAAGTCCGCGTTCCTCGCCCATATGAGCCATGAGCTGCGCACGCCGCTCAACGCGATCATCGGCTTCTCCGAGATGATCCAGCTGGGGGTGGCCGGCCCGCTCGACCGGCGTTACCGCATGTACGCGGGTGACATCAACTCCAGCGGGACGCATCTCCTGGCCATCATCAACGACCTCCTTGACCTCGCCAAGATCGAAGCGGGGCGCGACGAGTTACACGTCGCGCCGCACGATCTGCGGGAGCTGCTCGGCACCTGCCAGAAGCTGATCCAGGGGCATGCCGACGAAGCGGGGGTCAGACTCGCAGTCGAATGCGCGGCGGCACCGCGCCGTATCCATGTCGACGCGGTGAGGGGCAGGCAGATTCTGCTGAACCTCCTGTCCAACGCGATCAAGTTCACGCCGGCCGGCGGCACCGTCACGCTGTCGGCCGATAGCGACGGGGAGAGCTGGGCCGCCATCCGTGTCGCCGATACCGGGATCGGCATGTCGGCGGAGGACATCGAGATCGCCCTGCAGCCGTTCCGCCAGGTCGACAACCTCTTCACGCGGAAGCACCAGGGCACGGGGCTCGGCCTGCCGCTTGCCAAGATCCTGACCGAGCGCCACGGCGGCACGATGCAGATTGACAGCACGCCGAAGCGCGGAACGCTGGTGACGATACGGCTGCCGACGGCTGACACCGTGGCGGCCTAGACCGAATCTCACACCTTGGTCACGCGGAAGCGCACCGAACCGGACAGAGTGTCGCCGGGCTGTAGTACCACGACACCGGTGTTCTCCTCCTTGCGCGCCAGCTTGTTGAAGCCATCGTTGACGTTGCTCACCGGCTCGACGCAGAAATAGTCCTGCTTCGGCGG
>VGER01000154.1 GCA_016869235.1 Alphaproteobacteria bacterium
TACTTGCGGAGCTGCGTTCGCCGCGCGGCCTCTACCAGCTGCTCGACAACTTCACCGAGCGCCCCGACATCGACATCTCCAACAACGCCGGCTTGATGGGGATACCCCTGCCGCCGCGCGCGCTCGGCCTCTATCGCGACGGTGTACGCGTCGCGGCGCTGCCGGGCGAGGCGCTGTCCGCGGGCTACGCGCCGGCCGCCCTCGACGCCGCGCCGCATGCGCTGGTCGAGAAGCCGTCCGTGCTCCTGATCGGCAGCTCCGGCGGCTTCCGCGTCGCCGAGGGGCTGGCACTCGGCGCTGCGCGTCTCGACGTCGTCGAGCCCGAGCCGATAGTTGCGCGCATCCTGCGCGAGGGGCTCGGGCCCGTGCCGCCCCTACCCGCCGACCCGCGCGTGACCCTCCTCGACCACCACGCGCTGACGGCTGGCGGGCGCGGCTACGACATCGTCGCCATAGCCGGCGACGCGCTCGGCGCCGACGACATGGCGCGCCACCTCTACGCCGCCGAGGCGCTGGCTTCGTTTTACGGCAGGCTGGCGCCGCAGGGCGTGCTGTCCATCCCGGTCTCCATCCGCGAGCTGCCGGTCTACGCGGTCCGCGTGCTCGCCACCGCGCGCGCGGCGCTGCTCGCCGCCGGCGTCGCTGATCCCTCGGCGCATGTCGTGGTCTACCGCTCCGCGTGGAACCTGCGCGTGCTGATATCGCCCACGCCTTGGGACGCCGGGCGCCTCGCGCGGCTGCTTGCCTTCTGCGAGGAGCGCAGCTTCGACGTCTCCTACGCGCCGGGGCTCGACGCCACCGCTCCGGGGCGCGGCGTCTGGAACGATCTTCCGCCGGTGTCGCTCGACAGCGGCACGTCGGGTGCGTCAGACCGCGCCGTCGACGCGGTCGCCGACGAGGCGCGGCTGGTGATGGCGGGCGAGGCGCCCGTCGACGCCTTCGATCGCTCGCCGGTGACCTTCGACCGGGCCTGGCTCAGCCCAGTCGTGCGCATCGTGGCCCTGCCGGCGGCGCTCGCGCGCGTCGAGGTGCTGCCGCAGCAGGAGATCGGCTTACTCGTGAACGCCGCCGTCCTTGTCCAGGCGACGCTGCTCGCCCTCGCGGTTTCGGCGCTGCCGCTGTTCTCGCGCGGCGCGCTCGGCGTCGGCGCCGGCTTGCTGGGGCGCGCGCTCGTCTACTTCCCCGCGCTCGGCCTCGGCTTCCTGCTCGTCGAGATCGCGCTCATCGAGTACGCGGCCTTCCTGCTCGGTGATCGCGTCAGTGGCTTCGCACTGGTGCTCACCGCGATGCTCGTATTCTCCGGTCTCGGCTCCATGGCGGCCAGGCGCTTCGCCGCCGCGCCGCGCCGGGGCCTCGCGATCGCGGTTGCCGTCATCGCGCTTTGGAGCGCGCTCGCCTACCAGGGCCTGCGTCCCACCACACTGGCGCTCGTCGACCTGCCGGTATGGGCTCGCGCAGCCGCGATCCTTGTTGCCGTGGCGCCGCTGGCGGTCGCGATGGGGCTGCCCTTCCCGATCGGCCTCGACCGCTTTCAGGCCGAGCATGCGGGGCTGCTGCCTTGGGCCTGGGCGCTCAACGGCGCTTTCTCGGTGATCGCGACACCGCTGGCCAACCTCCTGGGCCATGCGGCGGGCCTGCCGCTGTTGCTGCTTGCCGGGGTATCATGCTACCTGTTGTCCCTGCCTGCTCTTCCAGCTGGGATCGGGATCGGATCAAGATGAGCCTGACGCGCCGACGCTTCCTTGCCGCCT
>VGER01000155.1 GCA_016869235.1 Alphaproteobacteria bacterium
ATTGCCGCAGTGGGCGAGCCCGCGGCGCTCGCGCGCGCCCATACCGATGCCCGGCGTGAGCGGCTCGCGAAGGCGCTGCTGATGCCCGGCTTGGTCAACGCGCACATGCATTCGGGCCTCCTACGGGGCACCGCCGAGGGGCTGCCGCTCTGGGACTGGCTGCGCTTGCACATCGACCCGATGCACCGCGTCCTGCAGCCGCACGAGGCGGAGGGCGCAGCCTGGCTCTGCTATGCCGAAAGCCTGCTCGCCGGCACCACCACCGTGGTCGACATGTGGCGCTTCATGCCGGGGAGCGCGCGCGCGGCCTCGGCGCTCGGCAACCGCGTCGTCCTCGTGCCCTATGTCGGCGCGCACCCGGATTTCGACTACTTCGACACCCTGGACGACAACGAACGCCTGATCGAAGACTGGCATGGCGCCGCCGATGGCCGTGTCATGGCCTGGGTCGGGGTCGAGCACGCGTTCTACTTCACCGAGCCGGCGCTGCGCCGCGCGGTCGAGCTCGCGCAGCGCCACCGCACCGGCCTGCACATGCACAGCAGCGAGACACGCGCCGAGGTCGACGAGATGCGGCGCCGCACCGGACTGCGGCCGGTGCATGCGCTCGAGCGCTGGGGCCTGTTCGAGGCCGGCACGGTGCTGCTTGCCCACGGCGTCTGGCTGGATGACAGCGAGATCGCGCTGCTTGCGCGCCGCGGCGTCGGCGTGTCGCACAACCCGACCAGCAACATGAAGCTTGCAAGCGGCGTCGCGCCGGTGGAGAAGCTTCTCGCCGCCGGCGTCGCCGTCGGCCTCGGCTCGGACGGCGAGAAGGAAAACAACAACCTCGACCTCTTCGAGGAGATGAAGGTGGCTTCGCTCCTTGCCAAGCTCGGCCGCATGGACGCCGCCGCGCTGCCGAGCTGGGACGTCCTGCGCATGGCCACCCTTGGCGGTGCGCGCGCGATCGGCCTCGCCGACCGCATCGGCTCGATCGAGCCGGGCAAGCAGGCCGATCTCGTCGCGGTGCGCACCGACACGCCGCGCATGTCGCCGCTCATGGCCGGCGAGCACTTCAACCTGCACCACAACCTAGTGCACGCGGCGCAGGGCGGCGACGTCGCCATGACCATGGTTGACGGCCGCGTCGTGGTGCGCGACGGCCGGCTGCTCACCGCCAACCTCGGCCGGCTGATCGATGACGTGCAGGGGCTCGTCCCCGGTCTCTTCGCGCGCCGCGCCGAGAGGCTGGCGCGCCACGCAGAGGGCGCGACGTCGCCCGTGCCGGCGGCGGCATGAGGCGGGAGGACGCGCGCTTTCTCACCGGCGCCGGCGCGTACACCGCCGATCGCGCGGTCCCGGGCGCGCTTGCCTGCGTTTTTCTGCGCGCCGACCGCCCGCACGCGCGCATCGTCTCGGTCGACGCGAGCGCGGCGCGCGCCCTGCCGGGGGTGGTGCTGGTGCTTACCGGCGCCGACCTCGACCCGGCGGCGTTCGAGGAGATGCTGGTCACCTGCCCGGAGGGCGAGGTGGCGACGCCGCTGCGAGTGCCGCACCGGCCGATCCTGGCCCGCGAGCGCGTGAGCTACGTCGGCGAGGCGGTAGCGCTGGTCGCCGCCGAGAGCGCCTCGATTACGCAGGACGCGCTCGAGCAGATCCTGGTCGAGTACGAAGACCTGCCGGCGGTGACCGATCCGCTCGCCGCGCTCGCCGCCGGCGCGCCGGCGGTGCACCCGCAGGACCCGCGCCTCGCCGGCAACCTCGCTTTC
>VGER01000156.1 GCA_016869235.1 Alphaproteobacteria bacterium
CAGCCGCTTCCGCACGCTCGCCTTGCGCAACACCGCGATCCGCAGCACCGACTACGTCGCCTGCCTGAAGAGCGAGGCGATGCGCCAGTCGGTGCGCGCCTTCTTCAAGGTGGCGGCGGAGCTGCCGGGCAACCGCAGCGACATCAGCGCCCTGCGGCGTTGAGCGGCCGGGCTATCGCGGGCAGAGCCGGTCGTCCCACAGCCGCGCGTCGCGCCACAGGCGCTCGCCGTCCTCGCGGCGGTGCCGCAGCTGGTGGCCGAAGATCACGCCGTCGCCGTACAGCAGCACGTTGACGTCCGGGTTCTCGCCGGCGTCGAGCCGCGTGTGCCGGCTTATCCGATAAAGCGTATCCCCGCAGAAGGTGAACATCAGGTAGTCGTCGGCCTCGATGCCGCCGGCGGCATCCGGCCAGCGCCGCACGGCTTTTGCCGCAACCCAGCTGCTTCCCATCTCGTTGGGCGCGATGCGGAAGCCCGCACCCGACAGGCGCCAGAAGGCCTCGGCCCGGCCGATGCCGAGGTTGAGGCCCTCGATCGCATCGACCGGCGGCGGGTCGGCGGGTTGCGCGAAGGCGAGCGTGGACAGGAACGCGAAGAAGACGAGTGCCGGGGTGAAGGCTGTTTTCACGCCCTCAGTTTATATCCCGTCCTGAACATCCAGTGACAGAGCGCGAAGAGCGCGGCGTCGGTCGCCGCCAGAAGCACCACGCCGAGCGTCAGGTTGCTGTCGGCATGGCCGATGAAGCCGTAGCGGAAGCCGTCGATCATGTAGAAGAACGGATTCCACAGCGCGATCTCGTGCCAGGGCGGCGGCAGGCGGTCGATGGTGTAGAAGGTGCCGGAAAGAAAGGCCGCCGGTGTGACCACGAAATTGGTCACCGCGGCGATGTGGTCGAACTTCTCCGACCAGATCCCTCCAGCGACTCCCAGAAGGGAGAGCAGCAGCGAAGCGGCAACGCCGTGGAAAAGGATGAAGCCGAGGCTGGTCACGTGCAGCGGCACGAAGGGCAGCAGGCAGAGCGCCACCGTGACCCCGACCGCCAGGCCGCGCACCACGCCGCCGGCCACGAAGCCCAGGGTCAGCTCGGTCGCCGAGAGCGGCGGCATCAGCGAGTCGACGATGTTGCCCTGCACCTTGGAGATGACCATCGAGGAGGAGGTGTTGGCGAAGGCGTTCTGCGCCATCGCCATGATGATCAGGCCGGGGGCGAGGAATTCGGCGAAGCTCACCCCAACGACCTCGCGCACCGCACCGCCCAGGGCGAGCGCGAAGACAGCGAGCAGCAGCAGCGTCGTCACCACCGGGGCAAGGATGGTCTGGGTGTAGACCTTGAGGAAGCGCCGCACCTCGCGCGAAGTCAGCGTCCACAGGCCCAGCCAGTTGACGGCGCCGTACTGGCGCGGTTGCGGCGCCTCGCTCTGTATGGGCGCGCGGGACGTCGGGTCGGGAGTCGTGTCGGGCATGGGGGGACGAATCTGCGGGGACCATAGGCCCCTCTTGGCCCTGTCGCAAGCCGGCTAGAATGGCGCCATGAGACGCGGCCGCCGCCCTCCCGACGTGACGCTGCCCGCACTGGAGCAGGCGGCCTTCGCCTATCTCGAGCGCTATGCCAGCTCGGCGGAAAACCTGCGCCGGGTGCTCATGCGGCGCATCGAGCGGG
>VGER01000157.1 GCA_016869235.1 Alphaproteobacteria bacterium
GCGGCGGCCGCGAGCGCACCGCGCGCCGCGTCCACCGTCAGCGGCTTGGGGATGGCGCGCGGCACCTTGGGCGAGCGCACGCCCGCGACCGCCGCGTTGCGCACTAGGCCGCGCCGTTCGAGATGCCGGAAGAACCCACGCAGGGTGGACAGCGCGCGCGCCACCGATGTCCCGGTCAGGCCGCGGGCACGCTCGTGTGCCATGTAGGCGCGCACGTCCGCCGCCCGCAGCACCTCGAGGTCGCCGAGCGCCGGCAGCGATCCGATGTGCTCGGAGAGGAACGCGAAGAACACGGCAAGGTCGCGGCGGTAGGCGGCGAGGGTGTTGGCGGCGGCGCGGCGCTCGGAGCCGAGCCACGTCGCCCAGTCGGTGATGGCGTCCCGGACGCCCGTGTCGGCGCGGATCGTCTCTACAGCGCGTAGTCCAGCCATTCGCGCATGCGACGGCTGAGACCCTCGGCAAGGAAGGCGAGCATCTCGGTGGCCTGGCCGGGCGCGAAGCGCTGCGCGTCGCGGCTGCCCAGGGCGATCAGCGCCGGCTTGCCGGGCGGGCCGAGGCGCAGGCGCGCAAGCGCCGCGGATTTCACCAGGGTCGCGGCGCCGCCGAACAGGTAGGCCTCCGCCCCCGGCGTGTCGCTCAGGGTCACGTCGCGGCCGGTGCCGAGGAACGACTGCACGGTGCCCTCGGGCACCAGCACCACGCCGGGCGTCGAACGCAGCGATCCCATGCGCTCGGCTTCCGCCTCCACGGCGATCACCACGACATCCACTTCCAGGAGCGTCGGCAGGTCGTTGCTGATGATCTCCATCAGGTTGTCGAGCGCGCCGGACTCGCACAGCGCCAGCACGGCGGCATGGGTGCGCGCCGTGGTGATGCGGCTGGCGCGCGCCGTCGCCAGGAGATCCGCCTCGCGCGCCTTGGCGTCGCGCATCGCGCCCTGCAGGCGCGCGATCATGTAGCGCTGCATGTCGAGCACGCGCCGTCCGCTGCGCTCGGCGGGCGGCGTCAGGATCTCCAGGAGCTCGGGCCGATCGTTGAGGAAGTCGCGGTGCCGGCGCAGGAACGCGGCTACGTCGGCCGCGCCCACGTTGCCGCTGTGTTCACGGGCGCTGGCGGCTGCGCGGGCGCCTTGAACCGCATTGTCGAGCTTGGTGCTCACCGGCACAGTGTAGGCGATGCACTCCCCGCCTGCCAGCAGAGGCGCCCGTACACCGGCGACTTTTCCACCCGGTGCGCGCGTCGGCGTATTGTTGCCGCTGCCGTTCGCGAACGTGTATGACTATGTGGTTCCGGACGGAGTGACTCTTGCGTCCGGCGATTACGTCGATGTGCCGCTCGGCCCGCGACGTGTCAGCGGAGTGGTCTGGGGCGCGGGCAGCGGCGACGTCGTTGCCGCCAAGTTGCGCCCGACCGGCGCGCGTCTTGACCTGCCGCCCCTCTCCGAGCCGGCGCGCGCATTCCTCGCGTGGGTCGCGGGCTATACGCTGGCGCCGCTCGGCGCGGTGCTGCGCCTGTGTCTCAGCGTGCCGGCGGCGCTGCAGCCGCCCGCCGTGCGCTACGGCTTCCGCCTTGCGGCGCAACCGGCGACACGGCTCACCGCGGCGCGCGCGCGCGTCATGTCGCTGCTCGCCGACGGCGCGGTGC
>VGER01000158.1 GCA_016869235.1 Alphaproteobacteria bacterium
CTCGACGCCGAGAAGATGGCGCTCACCTCGCGGTGGGTCCACGCGGTACGGGATTCTGTTACCGGGTAACTCACAGGGGTAGCGGCATTCGTGTCGGCGAAATATCCGTGCTCTCTGCGCCGGCACTTGCGATGATCTGACCAGACAGGACGTCTCGACGGATAGGAAAATCTATCCGCCCCAGGCTGCGTTGCACCGCACGATTTGGCCATTCTGCCGCTCCCCGCTCCCGGTTTGTCGGCGCACAGTGAGGCCAATGAGGCTTATGTCGCCCCACGAGCCGCTATTGGTAAAGAGCGCGGCCGCTGGCCCTCTTTCAGGCGGCCTGAGATTCAACACAAGACGGCCCCCGCACCACGTGGCTGAGCTGCCGGCGCGCTCCCTGCGCGCCCGGGGCGCTCAGCGGGCAACAAAGCTGCTCTGCGCGGCTCGCCGCGCAGAGCAGCAAACCAGCGGCAGCGGGGAGGTTCTTACCAGACACCACGCGAGTCACCGCCTTTTGGCCTGAGGATACCGTCGCGCGTCGGGCAAAAGGGCGTTTGAATTTCCTATACGCTTGACAACGTCTCGGGCGCTTTGCGAGACTGAAAGCCCATGAGCCGCATCGCCACCGTGGAGGCGTTCCTCGTGCAGCTACCGACGCGGCGCGTGCACAAGTGGACCGGCCTCACCGAGCCCATCGGCCGCTACGTCATCGTGCGCATGCAGGACGACACGGGCCACACGGGCTGGGGCGAGGCGCCCGCGCTGAAGGACTGGGGCGGCGAGTTCGGGCGCTACTTCGGAGAGTCGCCCTCGATCGCGCGGCTGGTGATCAAGCAGTACCTCGCGCCCGCCGTCGCGGGCATGCCGCACGGGCACGTCGCGGGCCTGCACCGGCGCATGGACGCGGTGATCAAGGGCTATCCCTACGCCAAGGCGGCGGTCGACTTCGCCTACTACGACCTTTCGGCGCAGGTGCTCGGCACGCCGGTCACCACGCTCCTGGGCGGGCGCGCGCGGGATCGCGTCCCGGTGACGCACTCGATCGGGCTGCTCGGCATCGACGAAGCCGTGGCCGAATGCGCGCGGGTGGCCGCGGAGGGCATCCGCACCATCAAGATCAAGGTGGGGCAGGATCCGAAGCGCGACGTCGAGATCGTGCGCGCGATCCGCGAGGCGGTCGGGCCCGCGCTCGACCTGTGCGTGGACGCGAACGAGGGCTACGCCACGCCCGGCGAGGCGATCCGCACGATCCGTGCGATGGAGCCTTATGGCCTGAAGTACGCCGAGCAGCCGGTGATGGGCATCGAGCGCCTCGCGGAAGTGTCGCGGGCGATCGACACGCCGGTGATGGCGGACGAGAGCGCGTGGAACGCGCACGACGTGATGCAGATCGCCGAACGTCGCGCCGCCGAGATCGTCTCCATCTACACCACCAAGCCGGGTGGCCTGTACCGCGCGATGGAGGTGGCGGCCGTGTGCGGCGCCGCAGGCATCATCTGCAACGTGAACGGGTCGGTCGAGACCGGCGTCGGCAACCGCGCCAACATCGCGCTCGCGGCCGCGGCGCCCGCCGTGACGCTCTCCTGCGTGGTGCCGGTGTCCACGCCGGCCGGAGCGCAGGGCGGGCGCATCGGCGGCA
>VGER01000159.1 GCA_016869235.1 Alphaproteobacteria bacterium
CCAGCGCAACGGCGTGCGCCAGTGCCACCCACGCCAGCGGCACTATGCCGAGCATGGCGCGCGGCGGCGCCAGCGCCGCGCCGCGCAGGACGAAGTCGGCACAGAAGAACGCCGACGCCACCGCGACGCCGGTGGCGGCAAAGCGCAGGCCGATGCCGGCCTCGCCGTCGCCCTGGGTTCCTTCGCTCGGCTCGGAGGTCATCGCGAATGCCTGCCGCACTGTGCCACAGTGCGGCCGAGGGGGTGCGGCGGATGGGTGCTCTGTGGGTCGGCCTGGGCGGCGCCCTTGGCGCCGTCGCACGCTACTGGGTGGACCTGTGGGTGATTTGGCTGGCGGGCGGCTCGTTCCCGTGGGGGACGCTGGCCATCAACGTGACCGGGTCGGCGGCGATCGGCGTGTGGCTGGCGTTGACGCCGGCGCTGACTCCCTTGGCGCGCGCGGCGACGCCGAGCCACCTGTTCGTCGCGGTGGGCGTCCTGGGCGGCTTCACCACCTTCTCGGCGTTCAGCGGCCAGACCCTGCTGCTGGCACAGGCGGGCGAATGGGGCCGTGCCGCCGCCTATGTGCTCGCCTCGGTCGCGCTGTGCCTCGGCGCGGTTTGGCTGGCCTTCACCGCGGCCACAGCGCTGGCGCGGTAGCCCCGGCGCCGGAGACGCGACCAGTTCGACGGCAAGACCGCGAGTGTCTTTCGCCGGAAATCGCCCCAGATTCGCACTATGAGCACCACTCAACCGTTTGCCACCGACGCGGCGCGCTGGCGCGCGGTGGTGGCGCGCAACGCCGCCGCACGCGGAGCGTTCTTCTATGCGGTGCGCACGACCGGCGTGTACTGCCGCCCCGACTGCAGCGCGCGCCGGCCGGGGCGCGCGAACGTCGAGTTCCACGCCACCGCCGCCGAGGCCGAGCGCGCCGGCTTCCGCCCCTGCCGCCACTGCCGGCCGGAGCAGGCGGCGGAGCCAGACAGGATCATCGCCGCCGCGTGCCGGACGCTGGCCGAGGCGCAGGCGGCGCCCACGCTGCACGCATTGGCGGCGGCGGCCGGCCTGTCGCCGTTCCATTTCCATCACCGCTTCCGCGCCGCCACCGGCGTGACGCCGCGGGCCTACTTCGCGGCGGCGCGACGCAAGCGCCTGCAGGACGAGCTCGCCGGCGCCGGCACCGTGACCGAGGCGTTCTACGGGGCCGGGTTCGGCTCTAGCGCGGGATTCTACGCCCGCGCCCGCGCCGAGCTTGGCATGCGCCCGAAGCGCGCCTTGGCCGCTGGAAGTGGCGAGCAAATTCGCTACGCGGTGGCCCACAGCTCGTTGGGTCCGGTGCTGGTGGCGGGGAGCCGCAGCGGCGTGTGCGCCATCGCCCTTGGCGACGACGCCGCGGCGTTGGAGCGCGACCTGCGCAAGCGCTTCGCCGGCGCGACGCTGGACGACGGTAACGCGGCGTTCGCCCGCCTGGTGCGCTCCGTGGTCGCCCTGGTGGACGATCCGGCGCGCGGGCACACGTTGCCGCTCGACGTGCGCGGCACGGCGTTCCAGCAACGGGTGTGGCAGGCGCTGCAGCTTGTGCCGGCCGGCAAGACCTCCAGCTACGCCGAGCTGGCGC
>VGER01000160.1 GCA_016869235.1 Alphaproteobacteria bacterium
CTTGTTGACCACCTGGCCATCGTGCACCAGCACGTGCTTGTCCTTCGGGATCAGATACTCGTGCTGCTGGTTGTCCATATCGGTGATCACCAGGCGCTGCTTGCCCTTGGTGTCCTTGCCGAAGCTCACCGTGCCGGTGACTTCCGCAAGGGTGCCGGCGTCCTTCGGCGAGCGCGCCTCGAACAACTCGGCCACGCGCGGCAGGCCGCCCGTGATGTCGCGCGTCTTGGAGGTCTCCTGCGGGATCCGCGCCAGCACTTCGCCCACCGACACCTGCTGGCCGTCGCGCACGGCGATCACCGCGCCAACAGGGAAGCTGATGTTCACGGCGTGGTCGGTGCCGACGATGCGGACTTCCTCGAGCGCCTCGTTGATCAGCTTGACCGAGGGCCGCACGCCTTTCGCGGCGGCGCCCGCGCGGCGCTTCGGGTCGATCACCACCAGCGTGGACAGGCCGGTCACGTCGTCGATCTGCTTGGCCACCGTCGACCCTTCCTCGACGTTCTCGAACTTCACCGTGCCCGCGTACTCGGTCACGATCGGGCGGTGGTGCGGATCCCAGTTGGCCAGGTTGGCGCCGGCGCGCACCGCCTTGCCGTCGCTCACCGACAGCAAAGCGCCGTAGGGCACCTTGTGGCGCTCCCGTTCACGGTTGCTGTCGTCGACGATGATCACCTCGCCGGAGCGTGAGATCGCCACCTTGTCGCCCTTGGGGTTGGTGACATAGCGCATAGTCGCCGTGAAGCGCACCGTGCCGGCCGACTTGGCCTCGACCTGGCTCTGCACCGCGGTCCTGGATGCCGCGCCGCCGATATGGAAGGTCCGCATCGTCAGCTGGGTGCCGGGCTCGCCGATGGACTGCGCGGCGATGACGCCGATGGCCTCGCCGACGTTGACCAGCGTGCCGCGGCCGAGGTCGCGCCCGTAGCACTTGACGCACACGCCCCAGCGGGTATCGCAGGTGAGCGGGGTGCGCACCTTGACTTCGTCGATGCCGTGGTTGTCGATTTTGTCCACCGCCTCTTCGTCCAGCAGCGTGCCCGCCGCGAACAGAATGTCCTGCGTCTCCGGGTGCGGTAGGTCCACCGCCAGCACGCGGCCGAGGATGCGCTCCCGAAGGGGCTCGACGACCTCGCCGCCCTCCACCAGCGCCTTCATGGCGACGCCGTTGGCGGTACCGCAGTCCTCCTCCGTCACCACCAGGTCCTGGGTCACGTCCACCAGGCGGCGCGTCAGATAGCCGGAGTTGGCGGTCTTGAGCGCGGTATCCGCGAGGCCCTTGCGGGCGCCGTGCGTGGAGATGAAGTACTGAAGCACGTTCAGGCCTTCGCGGAAGTTGGCCGTGATCGGCGTCTCGATGATCGAGCCGTCGGGCTTGGCCATCAGGCCGCGCATACCCGCCAGCTGGCGGATCTGCGCCGCGGAACCCCGCGCGCCGGAGTCGGCCATCATGTATATGGAATTGAACGCCTCCTGGCGCACCTTCTTGTTGTGGCGGTCGATCACTTCCTCGGTGCCCAACTGCTCCATCATCACCTTGCCGACCTTATCGCCGCAGCGCGACCAGATGTCGACCACCTTG
>VGER01000161.1 GCA_016869235.1 Alphaproteobacteria bacterium
CGCGTGGCTGGTGACCGCGGGCGGCGAGCCTGCCGCCGCGCTTGCCGAAGCCGCCGTCGATGCCGGGATGCCCCGTGCGTCGGTGGTCCACGTGGCGACGAGCGACGAGGCCGCCGCGGTGCTGCTGCCGCAGCTCGAACCGGGCGACCTGGTGCTGGTCAAGGGGTCGCGCAGCGTCCGCATGGACGTCGTCGCGGATCGCATCCTGGCGGAGCGGGCCTGATGCTCTACGAGCTGCTGCCCGCCCTGCGCGACTGGATCGGCCCGCTCAACGTGGTGCGGTACATCACGTTCCGGACGGCGGCGGCCAGCCTGACCGCGCTCGCACTCAGCCTGGTGCTCGGCCCGCTGGTGATCCGCAAGCTGCGCCAGTTCCAGATCGGGCAGGTGATCCGGCTCGAAGGGCCGCAGTCGCACCAGACGAAGGCGGGGACGCCGACGATGGGCGGGCTGCTGATCCTCATGTCGGCGATCCTGCCGACGCTGCTCTGGGCGGATCTGTCGAACGCGTACATCTGGGTGGCGACGCTGGCCACGGTGGCGTTCGGCGCCGTCGGGTTCGCCGACGACTACCTGAAGGTGACGCGCCGATCGCACAAGGGGCTGATCCCCCGCTACAAGCTCGGACTGCAGGTGCTGATCGCGCTCGGCGTCGGGCTGGCGCTGATGGCGCTCGCCGCGGAGAACCTGTACAACACGCGGCTGATCTTCCCGTTCTTCAAGGACCTGATTCCGGACCTCGGCTGGTTCTACGTCCTGTTTGCCGTCGCCGTCCTGGTGGGCGCGACCAACGCGGTGAACCTGACCGACGGACTGGACGGCCTCGCGATCGGCACGTTCGCCGTGGCCGCCGCGGCGTTCACCGCGCTGGCCTACGTGACCGGCCACAGGGTGCTGGCCGAGTACCTGCTGCTCGTGCGGTTCTCGCCGGCTGGCGAGCTGACGGTGTTCTGCGGCGCGCTGGTCGGCGCGAGCCTCGGCTTCCTCTGGTACAACTCGTATCCCGCCGAGATCTTCATGGGCGACGTCGGCTCCCTGGCGCTCGGCGGCGCCCTGGGCACCGTCGCCATCCTCATCAAGCAGGAACTGCTTCTCGTCATCGTGGGCGGCGTCTTCGTGATCGAGGCGCTGTCGGTGATCGTTCAGGTCGCGTCGTTCAAGCTGACCGGCCAGCGCGTGTTCAGGATGGCGCCGCTGCACCACCACTTCGAGCTGATCGGGTGGAGCGAACCGAAGATCATCACCCGGTTCCTGATCCTGGCCGTCATTTTCGCGCTGTTCAGCCTGACCACGCTGAAGCTGCGGTGAGGAGTCGCGAGGATGACACGGGCGGAGCGCGTTGAGTGACGTCACGGTGGCGGGCCGGCGGGTCGTGGTGGTCGGGGCGGCGCGCAGCGGCGTGGCGGCAGCCGAGCTGCTGGCTCGACGGGGGGCGCAGGTGACCGTGTCCGAACAGGGACCGGCGATCGCGGAGGCCGGGCGCCTGCGCGCGGCCGGTGTGGCGCTGGAGACTGGCGGCCACCTGCCG
>VGER01000162.1 GCA_016869235.1 Alphaproteobacteria bacterium
AGGCCGCCGTCCCCGCCGCGCCCGCACCGGCGCCAGGGAACCCGCAGGTCGCCTTGGCGCCGGCGCCCGATCCCGCCCTGATCGCCGCCGGCGAGGCCGGGCCTCTGCCCATCAAGGGTGAGGACGGGCGCGAGCCGTGGCGGGTATATGCGCGTCCGTTCGCCCTGCCTGCGGAGATGCCCAAGGTCGGCATCGTCATCGGCGGCCTTGGCCTGTCGCGCGCCGCGACGCAGGCGGCGATCCAGCAACTGCCGCCGGAAGTGACGCTGGCGTTCGTGCCCTATGCCCCCAACCTCGAGGAGCAGATCGCCGAGGCACGGGCGGCCGGCCACGAGGTCGTGCTGCAGCTGCCGATGGAGCCGAACGGCTATCCCGCCAACGACCCGGGCCCGCACACCCTGCTCGCCAACGCGACGCCTGAAGACAACATCCAGCGCCTGCATCGGCTGCTGTCGCGCTTCACCGGCTATGTCGGCGTCACCAACTACATGGGCGCCAAGATGAGCGCCAACGCCGGCGCCCTGCGGCCCATCCTTGCCGACCTGCACATTCGCGGGCTCATGTTCCTCGACGCGCGCGAGACGACCGACAGCGTCGCCGGCGCGCTTGCCGCCGAGGTCGGAATGCCGCGCGCGATCTCGAACCGCTTCCTCGACACCGAGGCCAGCCGCACCAACGTGGACGCGCGCCTTTTGGAGCTCGAGCGCATCGCCACGACCCAGGGCGGCGCGGTGGGCATCGGCTATGCCTACCCCGTCACGATCGAGCGGGTGGCCACCTGGATCCACTCGCTGCGCGGCAAGAACGTGGCGATCGCGCCGATCTCCGCATTGGCGCGCACTAGCACTACCAACTGACATGAGCGAGACGGCGGCCGAGCTGGCGCGCCGCGTCGCCGCTCTGCAGTACCGGCGCAACGTCGGCATGATGCTGCTCGACCCCGCGGGACTCGTGCTCGTCGGCCACCGCGTCGACACGAAGGCGGACGCCTGGCAGATGCCCCAGGGCGGCATCGACGACGGCGAGGAGCCCGAGCAGGCGCTGTGGCGCGAGCTCAAGGAAGAAGTCGGTACCGACAAGGCCACCGTGCTCGCGCGGGCGCGCGACTGGATGCCCTATGACTTTCCTCTCGACCTGCAGCCGGGCCTGTGGGGCGGACGCTTCCGCGGCCAGACCCAGATGTGGTTCCTGTTGCGCTTCACCGGCACGGACGCCGACCTTGCGCTCGACATCCATGAGCGCGAGTTCACTCACACGCGCTGGGTGCGGCCGGAGGAGTTGCCGGGCTTGGTGGTCGGCTTCAAGCGCGACACCTACCGCAAGGTCCTGCAGGAGTTCGCTCCTTACCTGCGCGGACCCTCGGTCAATACGGACTAGCACTGTTCGGGGTCAGGACCAGTGATACGGATTTAGCGTCTTGAGGAAGGGAGGATTTCCGGCTCATCGTGAACCCGAGAGGAAACGAGATGAGACAGAAATCCACGAAGACGACCTCACCGTCTGAGAGCCTTGTGA